>CAJWTF010000001.1 GCA_913046825.1 uncultured Rickettsiales bacterium
CGCCAGCGATCTTTTCGAAGACCTTAGCGCGACCCTCGATACCATAGTGTTTCGCCAGAATCACCGGATCGGTATAGGGGAGTTTCACCGTGCCGTCCGCTGCTTTCCATACGACTGCTTTCAACGGCACGTCGAGGCCGATCGCCTGATTGAATGTCATCAACGGCGTGCCGGTTTTCGGTGATACAGAGATCAGCGCGGCATTCGGTGCCAAATCCATACCGAAACTCGCCGCGCCCTTGGCATGTTTCAGACGCGTGAAAACCTTCATGCCTTTCCGCTCCAACGCGATGCCTAGGCGATCCAGAGTTTTGGTGACGCCGAAATCGCTTTGCCTCACAATCAACTCTTCATCTGCCGCCGTCGCGGGTGTCGGCATGACATGAACAGCGGCAATGGCCACTATCAACAGAAGAGGGAGGGCATGGTGGAGACCCATGTTTGGGATCCTTTCAAACGGACGTTAAGGTCACGGATAAATGAGAGTTTCCTTGTCTATGCTGACTACGTGTCTCTGCGCAACTGGCCCTCCTTTCAACTTTTCGTACGCAACCCTCGAAGGTGTTCGATCAAGGGCACCAGTAGATGTGGCGACAGATACACGAGCAACTGACTGAGCGCGAAGTAAAGCCAGGTGACATCGGAGAGTGATCCGCCTGCCGCGGCCAACATGAGTCCAACATTCCTTTGCGCCGTCATCAAACCGACGGCCAGCGCCGCCTCGCAGCCAATAGCCAAAACACTAAACGGATAAGCCGAAAAACATCACGACGGCCAGGCACCCGACCGCCAATAAACCGAGCCAAAGCAAAGGGTCCGCGAGCAAACCCGGCGCCACATCCCCCATCAAGGCAGCGGCGAATATGAAAAGCCCGATGATATTACCATCGTCGATCTCCAGGCGGTATCGTTCGATACGCGCTATCCCGATGAACCGCCGCGAGCAGAGACCGACGATTGACGAACTTGCCGACAATCCGAACAGCTTGCATCCCAACATGAAGGGCGAGATAGAATGCGCATCACCCAGACAAAGATAGGCAAAGAAGGGTGCAATCAGGGGCACCAGTGCAGAGCTCTAGACCAACGCGATGAGGACTAAGGTTGCATCCAAGCCCAACAAGGCCCCGAGTGCAGGGGGCGCCATCATCGGAGCGGATGCGAATTTCATAACATTTCCAGCGAATATGCCCGGAGATTCCTCGCCGAAATCCGCCGCCACCGAGCAGCAAGGGAATGGCGACCGAAGTCCAGATGGTGGCAGCCAAAGCCAGACCGGGACGGCGCAGATGCTCCAGGAGGGCAACCAGATCTACCCGTAAGAAAGCAATCACCAACAAAAAGAACACAGCGTCCGCCGCGTAAGGTCGCAATATCTCGCCAAGTAGCGGATAGCGAGCAAAACCACCACCGCCACGGCGCGCGTACCTTGTCGACCTAACCAACAGAGCGGGGAAAGTATGGATTGTGCCTTTATTTGAGCTTTGCGAGAAAAGCATCTCGATATTCCCAAGCAAACAAAGCGCCAAATGGCGAGACGTTGGCCCGTCCCCTATAATCCGATAGGTTGCCCGCTGCACCAGACGGAATGCCAACATGAGCCTCGACTCTTATTACAAAGACCATTGGGTCGAAATCGAAGACGAGCGGTTGGACCGCTACGAGAAGATGTTCCAATGGAGTCCAGCCTTCGAGCGGTTGCTGGAGCCCGCCGAAATCTTGCCAGGACAAACCGTGGGCGATCTTGGCTGCGGCCCGGGTTTTCTGACACTGCAACTACTGGAGCGCGTCGGCCCAAAGGGTCACGTCCACTCCTTCGACGTCAGCGCTGACTTTATCGAGCGCACGCGCGTAAAGGCCGAAGCGGCTGGCCTATCCAACCGCTTGACGCTGCACCAGCTGACGGGTACCGGATTGCCCCTTGCGGATACGGTCCTGGATCGAATCATCGCTAAGAACGTCATGGTATACGTAGACGATCCGGCAGAGACCTTCCGTGAATTTCAACGCATCTTGCAGAACGGTGGTAAGGTGCACGCCATCGACAGTGACTTCGCAATGGTCGCCATCGACCCGGTGCCACCGGCGGAATGGCGTGCCTTGGTAGAGGCCGCCACACATGCGTTCCGGACACCAAATATCGGTCGCAAACTATACGGCCTGGCCCGATCCGCCGGATTCGCCGACGTGCAGGTGCAGATCCTGGCCGCACCGGACATCAAGGGACGCATGTTGAATTTCGCACAAAACATCGCGGGCTACGCACGCGAGGCCGGAACTCTTGAAGAAGCAGCGATCCAGCGCGTTTTGGATATCGCGACCGCCGCCCTGGAAGACGGGACCTATTTTGCCGTCAATCCACAGTTCATCGTCACCGCAACCATCTGACAGAACTTGCTAAATTATTTTCACATGTCATACGTAGTGCTGGGCTGACGATCTCAACTGGGCACAATGACTGGCCGCTCCAAAATCCTGGCGCCTCACTTGAAAGAACTGGAAGCGGAAAGCATTCATATTTTTCGCGAAGTCGTGGCCGAAGCTGAAAAACCAGTCATGTTGTATTCGATCGGCAAAGATTCGGCGGTGATGCTCCACCTCGCGATGAAAGCAATCTATCCAGCGAAGCTCCCGTTCCCGCTCCTGCATGTCGATACGACCTGGAAGTTCAAAGAGATGATCTCCTTTCGCGATCAACGGGTTCGGGAATTGGGCGTCGAACTGCTCGTCCATACCAATCCGGATGGTCTCGCGCGTGGGATTAATCCCTTTGATCACGGTTCGTCCGTCCACACGGATATAATGAAGACCGAAGCTCTCAAGCAAGCGCTTGACCTGTATAAATTCGATGCGGCATTCGGAGGGGCCCGTCGGGACGAAGAAAAATCACGGGCGAAAGAACGGGTGCTTTCGTTCCGTAGTGCCGCGCATCGTTGGGACCCACGCAATCAACGTCCGGAGTTATGGCGTCTCTTCAACTGTCGTCTGAATCCAAGTGAGAGCCTGCGCGCCTTTCCCTTGTCGAATTGGACTGAACGCGATGTCTGGGAATACATCGCCGCCGAGGACATTCCCGTGGTCCCGCTTTACTTCGCCGAAAAGCGGCCGGTGGTCGAGCGCGACGGCATGCTCATCATGCGTGACGACGAGCGACTCAAGCTTCTACCCGGCGAAATACCGGTGTTACGCCGAGTGAGATTCCGCACCTTGGGGTGTTACCCGCTGACCGGCGCGATGGCGTCGGAGGCGCGTAATGTCGACGAAATTCTCGCTGAGCTCTCCACATCCAGATTGTCGGAGCGCCAGGGCCGAACTATCGATCACGACGGTTCGGGATCGATGGAGCGTAAGAAGCAGGAAGGCTATTTTTAATGCCGTCGGGAATTCTCCGATTTTTGACCTGTGGCAGCGTCGATGACGGCAAGAGCACGCTCATCGGACGGCTTTTACATGACACGAAGCTCATCCTCGACGATCAGATAATCACGCTGGAACAAGATTCTGGCGTCGGCAATACACCCGATTATTCGCTGCTCCTTGATGGATTGCAGGCGGAGCGCGAACAAGGCATTACCATCGACATCGCCTATCGGCATTTTACGACGGACAGGCGGCGCTTCATCGTCGCAGATACACCCGGTCACGAACAATATACGCGGAACATGGCGACCGGTGCCTCGACGTCGGATTTGGCCGTGATTTTGGTTGATGTTCGCAAGGGCGTGCTGACACAAACGCTCCGACACAGTCATATCGCTGCCCTATTCGGTATTCGTCACGTCATCTTGGCAGTAAACAAGATGGATTTAGTCGATTACGCGGAAGAGGCTTTTCGGAAGATTACGGAAGTTTACCGGCAAGCGGCCGAAACCCTTGGGTTTGCCGATATTTCCTGCATTCCAATCTCCGCCTTACAAGGCGACAATCTACTGCACAACAGCGACCGGATACCATGGTACCAAGGCCCATCATTATTGACACAATTGGAAACCATCGATACCGCGGGAGACCGAGACAGCGTCGCTTTCCGACTGCCGGTACAGCGCATCAATCGCGCTGATGGAGAGTTCCGAGGCTATAGCGGCACGATCGCGTCTGGCGAAATCCGTACGGGCGACGAGATCGTCGTCTCGCCATCGCTGAAACATAGTCGTATTGCCCGCATTCTCGGCACAAATGGCGACTTGGATGCGGCGGAAGCCGGCGAGGTGGTGACGATCACGCTGACCGACGAGATAGATACCGGACGCGGAGATATTATCGGGGACGCCACGCAACCGGCCCAGGTGAGTGACCAATTACGGGTAACGCTGCTTTGGATGGACACGGAGCCGATGCTTCCCGGCCGCGCCTATGAAATTAAGATCGGAACCCGCTCCACGATCACCACCGTCTCCGACCTCCGCTATACCGTCAATGTCGACACCATGGATCATGTGGCGGCCAAAACATTGGCATTAAATGACATCGGCGTCTGTAATTTGACCTTGGATACGGCCGTTGCGTTCGACCCTTATGAAGAAAACCGGGAGACCGGGGCATTGATCCTGATCGACCGCTACACCAAACATACCATCGCTGCGGGCACGATCACCTTTGGATTGCGCCGCGCAACCAATATCGTCCATCAAGCCCTGGATATCGACAAGGCCGCGCGATCTCGCATCAAAAACCAACGTCCCTGCGTATTGTGGTTCACCGGCCTCTCAGGCTCGGGCAAATCAACTGTCGCCAACCGGGTCGAATCCGAACTCCATGCCCTCGGCCACCACACGCAAATACTCGACGGCGACAACGTCCGGCAAGGATTGAACAGAGACCTTGGCTTCACTGACGCTGACCGGGTCGAAAACATCCGGCGTATTTCCGAGGTTTCGAAGCTGTTCGTCGAAGCCGGCTTGATCGTCTTGGTATCTTTCATCTCACCGTTCCGGAGCGAGCGAGAAATGGCGCGTGAGCAATTGGATGACGGCGAGTTCGTTGAGATTTTCGTCGACACGCCGCTATCGCTTTGCGAGGAACGCGATCCCAAAGGCCTCTACCAGAAAGCGCGGGCTGGTGAGATCAGCAATTTTACCGGCATCGATTCCCCCTACGAGCCGCCGCTGCAACCTAATATCCGTCTTGAGACAGCTGACCTCTCCGTCGATGCGGCGGCGAGCGAGATCATTGCATACTTGCGGGACCGGAGAATAATCTGACGGTTTAAATCTCACCTCTGAACCCAACATCTAATTTCTGGTTGCATCTATTTACAGAATGAGTATCCCGAAAAATGCCTCGTTTAAGAGAATTCAACCCTCAGACCGTCCTCGCCGAAGCCACGCAAATTTTTTGGCGTAACGGCTATGCCGATACTTCGATGGAAGACATCGTATCGGAAACCGGCGTCAGTCGGTACGGTATCTATGAGACATTTGGCAATAAGAAAGAACTTTTGGTCGCGGCAATCCGCCACTACGAACAAACCATGGGCCAGTTGCTGATGTCCGGCCTCCAGCAATCCGACGCTGGGCTTTCGGAAATCATTGACTACTGGCGGATGATCGGCGAGCACGCCAAGGACGAAAAATTTTGTGCCGGTTGCCTATTTGTGAATGTGTCCGCGGAAGTTGCCCCTCATGACGAAGACGTCTCCGCCGAGATGCAGCGGATTGACAAGGATCACCAAGCGCTATTCGCTCGCGCTATCCGGAACGGACAATCTAACGGTGAGATTTCGAGTGAAGTGGACTCGGATGCCAGCGGTCTCATGATGGTTGGATTGACGCGTGGTCTAGCGTTGATGGTCAGGGCCGGCACGAATTTGGAAGCTCTTTGGCCTGCCGTCGACGCGGCTTTGGCCACGCTGATAAAAGTGAAGAAAATTAGTTGAGACTTATATCCGAATAACTATTCTGATAAAGAGCAATTGATCCGGCTCCTTTTTTCTCCGGGTCAGAACGTAAATGCTGAAATGCTCATTTGGAACAAAATAAATGGCCGATTAACTTTCCGATCGTTGGCCCGTCGCCCTCGCGAATTTCGATATTCGGTGTCGTTAGCTCATCATCATCCTGACCGTCGCGGCCGTGACAGGCTCTGCTGCCGGAGCCCGGCATTTGGAGTTCGCCAATAATTATCCCGTTTTCTTCGAAGCCGATAATCCCTAATTGATCAATTTCGAACGGTTCCAAGCGATCTACGCCACCGGGACCACGCCACCGCTTTCGATAACGACCTTTTCGGCGGAACCCGCCGAGCGCTCAACGATATTGATGGCACACAAGCCTTGACCAGGTTTGTCACGGATTTGGACGGCAGTACTTTTCCACTATTTGTGGAAGACGAGTGCCACATCGGCGACAGATGGAAGATAGAGGCGGAGGCCCGCTTCCTGCTCAACGTGGATCCAGCGAAAGCCCTTGCTCCCTTCAAGTGGGATAGCTTCTTCAACTTCCGAGTATCGCGGTTTTTCTAACGACGAAGGAGAAACTCGCGGCCTACCTTAACACGCCGCACGCCGTCATACGCCACGATATCGGCAGTGGCATAGGTTTCCGTCCAGCGTTCCGGCAAAAAACTTCCCGTACCGATGACATCAACCGGCGCTTCGCCAATTGCGAAGGCGTTGCATTTCTCGGGGCTGAAACCGCTGGAACAAACAATTTTCGCGTTCGCAAAGCCGGCCTCGTCCAAAGATTCCCGCACATGCCAGGCTGCAGCCACGGTGACCCCCGGCCCGATTAAATGGCGTAATTCGGTCTCCGTCCGATAGCCTCTAATGGCTTCGGGAACATTGCGGTCAAGCACCGCATAGGATGCCGCTGGATCCAAGCCTTCGCAGAACCGCCCGCCGGGCGTATCCAGGCGAAACGCGAGCCGCCCTTCGGACGCCATATCGGGGAACCGTTCGCAGACCGTGATGGCGTCGCTGACCTCTTTGCCGAAATAATCGACCAGCACCGTGAGATCCTCACCTGGAAACGTCTCGTGAAACATTTCCGCCGCACGGAGGGTTGACCCCGCGTAGCCGATCAAGGCGTGGGGCATTGTCCCCAATCCAGCTTCTCGGCCGTAGTAATGCGCAGTAGCATCGGTCGCATTGCCAATAAATCCTTGCACGGAGTCGCCCTTCCGGCGTGCACGCGCAGAGCCGACGGAAGCGGCATAGGCCATCATCGCCGCCATTTCCGTCCCGGCACAATGGCGCGCATCCAACGCCAAAAAGGCCACGTGTGGCAAATCCATACACATGGTGTAGGCGTTCCAGGCAGCCACACAGGGCGGGCCGATCTTTTGCAAAAGCAGTGTCTCGAGATCGACGAGATGGGCAAACGGCCCGCTGATGAACATTAAGGGTTCACCGGCGCCGACCCAGCGGCCCTCGTCATGGGTCAACTCGATATTGAATGGGACGCCGCGCGTTGCCGCGACCTCGTTCAGCCAATCAATCGCGAGCTTCGGTGCCGAGACCACAGGTCGCCGCATGAATACCGCATAGGTCACGGGGACATCCCCGAACTTCTCGACTGTCCGTTTCGTCCGATTGAAATAGACGTCGGCCCAGCGGCTGATTTCGTCCGGCTTTACCGTCATCGCACCCTCCGGCGCAAAATGCGCGCCCCGGTTAACTCAGGCGACCCGCCGTCACGACGCGACCGCAGTCTCTCCATTGGCGGCAACCCCGTTCCGCAAACCCTTAAGTGAGTCCGAAACCAGGAACGCGAGTTCCAAAGCCTGACTGGCGTTAAGGCGCGGATCGCAATGGGTGTGATAGCGTTGCGACAAAGAATCGTCACTGATCGCCTGCGCACCACCCAAGCATTCCGTCACGTCCTGTCCGGTCATCTCGAAATGGACGCCGCCGGCATAGGTGCCCTCCGCCTGATGCACGTCGAATACACGCCGAACTTCTTCGAGGATTTGATCGAAAGGCCGCGTCTTATACCCGCTCGGTGCTTTTATCGTATTGCCGTGCATCGGATCGCAAGACCACACGACCTTCGCACCCTCGCGCTCAACTGAGCGGATCAGGTTCGGCAGGTGCTTCTCGACATTCTGATGTCCCATCCGCGAAATCAGAGTCAAACGACCTGCTTCATTCGCTGGGTTGAGGATCTCAACCAAGCGAAGCAGTTCGTCTGGATCCGATGTCGGGCCGCATTTCACACCGATTGGATTTTTGACACCGCGCAAATACTCAACATGCGCGCTGTCCAACTGACGGGTCCGATCGCCAATCCACAGCATATGCGCCGAACAGTCGTACCACTCACCGGTCAGGCTATCCTCGCGGGTCAGCGCTTCCTCGTACCAGAGCAACAGCGCTTCGTGGCTGGTGTAGAATTCCGTCTCGCGCATTTGCGGCACGACTTCCGCCGTGATCCCGCACGCCTCCATGAATTCGAGAGACTCGCCAATACGGGTCGCAAGCTCACGGTATTCCTCGCCTTGGGGACTGCCGTCCACGAAGTCGAGCGTCCAGCGATGCACCTGATGCAAGTCCGCGAAACCGCCTTGCGCGAAGGCACGTAAAAGATTCAGTGTCGCCGATGCCTGATTGTAAGCTTGCACCATGCGACCCGGATCGGGCTCGCGTGCTTCCGGCAGGAACTCAATATTGTTGACGATATCGCCGCGATAGCTCGGCAGAGACACGTCGCCCTGGACCTCGTTCGGATCCGAGCGAGGTTTGGCGAACTGACCTGCCATCCGTCCGACCTTCACGACGGGACAAGAGGCGGCAAACGTCAGGACGACCGCCATCTGCAGCAATACCTTGAAGGTATCGCGGATGTTGTTCGCGCTGAATTCCGCAAAACTCTCCGCGCAATCGCCTCCTTGCAGCAAAAAGGCCTTACCCTCGGACACCCGCGCAAGGTTTGCTTTGAGTTTCCGAGCCTCGCCGGCAAAAACCAACGGCGGTTGCGCTCTGAGCGTGTTTTCCGCAGCATCCAATTTCGCCTGATCCAGATATTCCGGTACCTGGAGAATCGGCAATCCGCGCCAAGATTCCGGCGTCCAATCCCGAGCCATAATAGTCCCCATATGTATCGTGTCAGCGGTTAAAACCCCGCCAGTGAACGTACATCTACGCCCAAACCCCTTGAATTTCCAGAACGAATATAAATTGCCACTTGTCCCAGTAAAACAGCCGTGTTTGGCTTTTGTGGAAAACATGCAGAGGAACGACATGTCCGCCGATCAACTAAAGGAATTAATAGAGGCCGCAAGCCGGGTGGTTGTCTTCACTGGAGCCGGTATTAGCACCGAATCCGGCATCCCAGATTTCCGCAGTCCCGGCGGCGTATGGGACAAGTTCAAGCCGGTGTATTTTCAAGATTTCATGGATTCCGAGGAAATGCGGCGCGAAACCTGGCGCCGCAAGATCGAGACCGACAAAACCATGCAAAAGGCGACGCCGAATCGCGGCCACCGCGCGGTCGAAAAGTTGGTGCGCGAAGGCAAGGTTTCGGCCGTCATCACTCAGAATATCGACGGTCTGCATCAAACCTCGGGTGTGCCGGACGAGAAGGTGATCGAACTGCACGGTAATTCCACATACGCCCATTGTCTGGATTGCAGGGAAAGACACGAGCTTAGCGAAATTCTGGAACCTTTCGCGCGGGACGAAACTCTGCCCAAATGTAAAAACTGTGCCAGCCCTTATGTGAAAACAGCGACAATTTCCTTCGGGCAGCAGATGCCAGAAGACGCCATGCGTGCGGCAGAAATCGAAACAATGGCCTGCGATCTAATGATCTCCATCGGATCTTCCTTGGTCGTCTATCCGGCCGCGGGGTTTCCGCTCATGGCAAAGCGGAACGGCGCCACATACGCAATTCTGAATCGAGACGGCACCGAGCATGACAGCCACGCCGACCTCGTGATCAATGACGAAATCGGGTACGTGCTCGGCGACGCCGTGAACGTGAATTAGCCCAATCAAACACAAATCGTTGAGGCGGTACTGGAATTTATTGGCAGCACTGCCCGTCTCTGCGACACTCCGCAAAAATTTGCATTTTAAAGGATCATCTCATGAAGCGTGCCATTATCACCGCCGCAATGGCGGTTGTGCCGTTCATTGTCTTGCCCGCCGCCGCGCAAACCAAGCCAGCCGCTGCCCAAGAAAAAATCATCGTCGCCATCGTTGACGGAGAGAACATCTATTCGTCGGATGTGGTGATGCTTTTCCAGACCCTGCCCGAGCAATACCGCCAAGCCGGATTGGGCCAAATGGCAGATCAGATCGTCGAACGGTTGATCGAGCAAACCTTGATCTCGAACGCAGCGCGCAAGAGCGGGTTAACGGAAACGGCGGAGGTCAAACGGCGGATCAAGGTCCTGTCCGACGGCATCCTCCAGCAAATGTATCTTGATAATAAAATCGGCGAGCAATTGACCGACGATGCACTAAAGGCCGCCTACCGCGAACAAATCGCAGGTGCTAAACGCCCCGAGGAAATCCGCGCACGCCACATCTTGGTGAAAACTGAAGCGGAAGCGAAGAAGATTATTGCGGAGTTGGCCGATAAAGGCGATTTCGCTGCGGCCGCAAAAAAACACTCAACCGGGCCTTCCGGCGTTAAGGGCGGCGATTTGGGATTTTTCTCCGACGGTATGATGGTGCCCGAATTCTCAAAAGCAGCCTTCGCGCTTAAGGCCGGTGAATTCACCAAGGCACCGGTCAAAACACAGTTCGGCTGGCACATCATCAAATTGGAGGAACGCCGCAAAGCAGAAGCCGCCCCCTTCAACGAAGTCGCACCCAAACTTCGCCAGGAACTCGGCCGTAAAGCTTACGAAAAAATCGTCGCCGACTTGCGCGCCACGGCGAAAATATCCAAACCGGGGCAAGCACCGAAGCTCATAGGGAAATAGCCATCGAGATCAAAAGGATACAGAAATGAAGCTCCACGCGTATTTTTTAAAACGCGCTCAATAGGACACCAACGCGATGGAGCGACGAGGGCTGTGTACTGTGAGTAAAGCGCGGGCATCTGCCGCCCGCATGAGTTCGCAGACATATCGATCGTGAGGTCCGCTCAGGCCAAAATTTCGAATTTTCTCCACAGGTCATGGAACGAGAATAGAAAAATTCGTCATCCCGGGACGGGCAAAGCCTGTACCCGGAATGACGAATGCAGAGGGACAGCCCCTACCTATTCCGGGCCGCCCTTAGCTTAGTACTCCAATCCGTCGGCAATTTGATGCCCTTCTGCGTCGTGTATCCCAACATGCCGTTGTGGATGAACAGATAGCAGTTCGTCCGTAACGGATCGCCGGAGACCGCAATCAGAATATCCTCCGGCACGCAGACCAACGGCACTAAACGATTTGGGTCATCGGACTCGCCGAATACTTTCGGCGCTTGGCCCAACCGTGCCATATCCGAGAGTTTGCGTTGCCCCGGCACGAAGTTTGTGTACTCACCAATATATTTCTCGAACTTCTCCGCCGTAATCCGCGCATTCTCGAACAGCCATTGCCGGACATCCTGCTTCGACAGGCCGGACTTCGCCAACACTTGGGCGATGATCGGGCTCAACACCAAAAGCGGCTGATAGGTGCCAGTCGCGATCCCCACCGTAAAGCACAGCTCCCAACCAGTATGCTTGATCAGGCTATCGGCGAGATAGGGCAGCACCCGGTCGGCCGAATTGCCGAAGACCGAGACGATGACGTTACCGCCGGTATAGCGGGAAATGGTAATGGCATTTTCCCCCTTCGCCGCACCTGCATCTTCGCCGAGTGTGGTCCATCCCATGTCGCGGATTGCATCCTCGTTCTCCGCCATGACCACTCGCCAGGTATTGCCGAACGTTCCCTTGTCATTCCCATGCAACAGGAATCCAGCGACATTCCTCAGATAAAGCCGCCAGAAACGCCCGATACTAGTGTTCGGCTGAAAGCCGTCACGCAACGCGCCTTGCTCGTAGTTGAAGTTCAGTTCCTTGATCAGCGACCCGTTGAGCACGATCAGCGTCTCCGCCCCCGGCGTGTTCCCGCTGTGCTCGACCCCATAGCGGGGATCGGCCATGGCTTCCGCCAGCGCCACCAGGATCGGCATGTATTCCGGGCGACAGCCCGCCATCACGCCGTTCACCGCGACATTCCAGATCGTCGCTTCTCGGTTATCCGGGAGCATCTTCCCCAACACTTCTTGGGGTTGCCGATCCGTAAAGGCGAGGAACTCCTCAATCTTATCCATGGTCGGCGGGACGATGGGCAAACCGTCGGTCCAGCCGTTCTCCAGGAACAAGCGATTCACTTCCTCGAAGGTCCCTTCGAACAGGACCTCGCCTGGCGCAGGCTCCTGCAGCGCCTGTGCGGCGGGCGGTTGCTCAGTCAAATTGCGGATGACTTCGTCGACGGTGACGTCGAGGACGTTTTCGCGCAATTCATCGTCGGTCTGCACGTCCACATGCCCCGGCACCTTGGCCAGCGGCAGGTTCGGCATGCCAAGCCCGGACGAAGTCGTGCCTGCTTGGCCTACAAACCCTTCACAAACGAGGGAGGAGGAAGGGACTCCGGCTTCTTCGGCAGCTGCGCTTGCCCGCAACACGGCGGGCGTGCAGCTACCTCAACAACCCATCCCGGAAATGATAGCGTCAGTCCCGGTCGATTTCATCTTGTCCGCAAGGCCCGCGACAACTGCGTGCTCGTCGCCGCCATGGGTCGAGCCAAAGGCGTCGTAATTGACGAACTTAATCTTCGGATAGCGCTGTTTCAGACCTTCTTCCAGGAGCGGAAAAATCTCATCGCCCCGAAACAAATAGTCCCAGACGAAACCGACGGTCTTGCCCTCCAGCGAGTCCAGACGATTGGCGAGAGGTGCGATCTCCTGCGTTTTCTCGCCGCGCGGCCAGACCACCGAATAAGCGGTAGGCTCGTTCATCAACATGGACGTTCTCCTTCCCGAAAATGAAACCTGTTGCCAAGGAATATCGCCCACCCTGCGGCGACGGCAAGGATGGGGTCTTGTCAATCATGGGTCACAGCTCGACTATTTAGATATGACCAGTTTTGACATTAAACCGAGCGGTGCCGCCCTCGGCGCCGAAATCTCCGGAATAGACCTGTCCTCCGATGTCTCGAGGGAGGTGGCCGACGCCCTCTGCGACGCATGGCACAAACATCTAGTCCTGCTGTTTCGCGACCAATCACTCGACGATTCCGCATTACTCAAAGCTTCCAGCATTTTTGGCCCCGTACAAGAAGGCGGCGCCCAGAAGTATTTCCGCAAGGGCGGGTTCAAGAAAGGAACGAGCCTGCTGGCGGACTACCCCGAAATCACCGTCGTCTCAAACTTAGACGAGCGAGGAAATCCGGTGCGCAAGAATGCCGGGCTCGGCAGCGGTGAGGTGGTGTGGCATTCGGACAATTCCTATATCGAGAAACCGCCCGCCGGAAGCATGCTCTACGCGATCGACATACCCGATGGTGGCGGCGGCGATACCTCATTCGCGAACCAGTATTTGGCTTATGAAAGCTTGCCCGAGATCATGCGCATCGCGGTTCAAGGAAAACTGCAACTCCACGATTCAAGTCGCAACAGTGCCGGTGTGCTGCGCCCCACTGCCAAGCTACCGGCAACGCCGGAAGAGGTCGAAGGGCCCGTTCATCCACTGGTGCGCATTCATCCGGCAACGCGCAAGAAAGCACTCTATCTTGGACGCCGTCGGGTTTGGCCGTCGAACTATATTCTCGGCATGCCTAACGAGCGCAGCGAAGCGCTACTGGATCGTCTCTGGCGGCACGCGACTCAAGATGATTACACCTGGACCCACAAGTGGCGACCGGGCGACGTGCTGTTGTGGGATAACCGCTGCGCCTTGCATCACCGGACCGAGGTCGACCACGCGCGCCCCCGAATCCTGCACCGCACTCAGATACAAGGCGAGACAATCATTCCTGGGTGAGCGCAGAGTCATCCTTCGACAGGCTCAGGATGACCCGTTTTTCGTGATGCAACATTCCCCACTTTCGTCATCCTGAGCCTGTCGAACGATGCCCCCACTCGCCTCACCCAAGATCAGAGCTAAATATCGCCAAAAGCAAACAAGCCTAAAAGGAGAGCGAAATGCGCGGCATCGTGGCAACAATTAAAGTGAAAGACGGTATGGCGGACGACTTCGTCGGGGCGGCGATGAAACTCGTCGAAGCGGTGAACGCGAACGAGCCGGATTGCCTGCTCTATCAGCTCTATCGCACCGACGATGCGCATACATTCGTCTTCATGGAGCGCTACAAGGATGAAGCCGCGACCGAGTTCCACCGCAACTCCGATCACTTCAAGACCTTGGGCGCTGCAATGGGGCCCTTCATGGCCGGACGCCCGGACGTCCAGCGAATGGAAGAAATCGAATAGACGACATCGACGATGGATTTTGAGATTGAACGGCTGGGTAACGGCCTAATCATTGCGCCCGATATTGATGCAAGGATTGGCACGAATATCAACGGCCCCTCGTTGATCCGAGCACCCGATTGGCTCGCCAATCCGCTCGGGCGTTACTACCTCTGCTTTGCGGACCATAACGGGAGCTATATCCGGCTCGCGGTCGCGGATACTGTCGAGGGTCCATGGCGCACCCATGAGGACGAAATTCTGGATCTGGCGGACATTTATTTCATCAACCGCATCGCCTCGCCGGAGATTTATATCGACGACGCAGCGAAGTCGATCCGTCTCTATTTTCACGGTGCACCGGTTACAAGCCTGACGGTGGACAAATTCAAGGAACGCGGGTCGCGGAATCGAGTGACGGTCTAACCTTCACTGTCCGGGAGCTCCTTCTCGGCCCCGCCTATTTCCGGGTCTTCCAGCAGGACGGCGCCTTCTACGCGTTCGCGCGAACCGCAGAGTTGCTTCGCTCTCCCGATGGAATTCAACCGTTTGAGTCGCTGGGCATCCCAAACGGGTTTCCGGAAGACATTCGGCACGTCGCCCTCTGGCGGCGAAGCGAGACTGAGATGACCATGTTTCACGCGGTTATCGGCGAGTCACCGGAAGTGATTTACGCCTGCCCATTCCGTATGGACGGGGATCCATCCGATTGATGGGCTGGTGATTCCATTGAGATTATGCGCCCAGAATTTGTTTATGAAGGCGTCGAGCTACCGCTGCTTCCGTCCGAACGCGACGCCATCGACATCCCTGCTAATCAGCTCCGTGACCCAGATATCTTTGTTGATGACGACGGAACGATATACATGCCCTACGGAATTGCGGGCGAGGCAGGAATCGCCTTGGCGAAAATCACCAAAGAACTTTAATCGTCACCCGCATCGGCGGCACTCACTTCGCCATAGTGCTCCCGCACATACGCTTCACTCACCAATCCCGCCCGCAAATCTCGTTGGATCGCGGATTCCGAGCGCTTCGACGGCTTACCGAAACCGCCACCACCAGGGGCGCGGCAGAGGAACCGATCACCGGGACCTAGGGTGCGCTGGATGCCTGGCTCCTGGCGTTCACCGTTAACGTAGAGTTCACCATTGGGGGCACCGCCGCCGCCCTGTACACCGGGCACAGGGTGAATAAAGCGGCCACCTCGGAAGCTTACCAGAATGTCGTCGAGGGGACCGAGATCATCGCCCAGCACTTCGACCTCGAACTCCTGACCAAAACCACCGCGAAATTCACCTGGCCCGGCTGAGTCCTGCCAAAGGGCGCGCTTGGTCACCAAGATTGGCACTTCGCTTTCCAGCACTTCCACCGGTGTGTTGCCGACATTGACCGGGAAAGTCAGGCACGAAACGCCGTCGCTGTCGGGCCTGGCCCCCATGCCGCCGTTGATGCAGTTGAGTGGTGCGAAGGGTGTGCCGTCCTGTTTCTTTCCAAAGAGATACTGCCCCCACATCGGCGTCGAGCCGGAGCCCGAGACGATGCGTTCCGGCACCGCATCCGCCAATGCGCAATAGATGATCTCCGCCAGATGATTGCCAATGGCCGTGCGCGCGAAGGTCGGTGCCGGGAAGGTGCAATTCACGACGCTGCCGTCATCCGCTTTGATCGTGAGAACACGTAAGGTGCCCTCGTTGATCTTGATCGACAAATCGAGCGCCGCGTTCACCGCGAATGTCGTATAAGAGGACGCATAGGTCAGGGTGCAATTCACCGCTGACTTCACCTGGGGCGAACTGCCGCCATAGTCGATCTCAATCGTCTCGCCGGCGATCGTGACCTGACAGCGGATGGTGACCTCCTCGCCGTTTTCGATATCGATAATGGCTTTGTGGCGATAGACGCCATCGGGCAGTTTCGCGACTTCGGCGCGGGCCAAAGCCTCACTACGCTCAATGATCTCGTCAGCCAATTCCTGCAGGTTGCTCCAATCGCGCTCCACACAAACAGCCTTCATCCGCTCGCAGCCAACGTGATTGGCCGCGAACTGCGCCCGCAGATCACCGATGACGGTTCCCGCCGAGCGCACGTTGTTCTCGATAAACGCCAGCACGTCGGTATTCAGCTCACCCGCCTTGAAGATTTTCAGGTGCGGGATGCGCAGGCCTTCCTCGTAATTGTCGCGACTTTCCGTGGTGGCCCGCCGTCCGCCGATATCCACATGGTGGCAGCACGACACGGTGTAGCCAATTAACGCACCTTCGAAGAACACCGGCGTCGTCACCGTGATGTCGTTGTGATGGCCACTGCCTTCCCAGGGGTTGTTGCCGATCAAAACGTCACCGTCGACCAAGGTGTCGGGCGGATTGTCGCGCAGCATGCAGCGCAACATATGCCCCAAGGGCCCGCAAAGACCCGGTGTTGAGTCCGGTGATTGCGCCAATAGCCGAGCTTCCCGGTCGAAGATCGCGGTCGCGTAGTCGTTGACGTCCCGCACCACGGTCGAGAACGACGTCCGCTTCAGCGTCGCCGCGAGTTCGTCGACGGTCGAGTTCAGCCGCCGCCAAAACATTTCCAGCGTGATGGGATCGAGCTTCACTTGCGTCATCGCACACCTCCCCGTCCGGCCAAGGACACCAACAGACTACCTTGCGCATCCACCGACAGATTACCGTCACTGCCTATAATCGTCGTGGATTCATTCTCCTGCACGATCACAGGCCCGGCGCATTCAAATCCCGGCGAGAGATCGGCGCGCTCGTAGATCACATGCGCCACGAACCCGCCAGCAACCGGACAGTACGCCTGGCGCTCGCCGATTGGCGTCGCCTGTCCGCCACCTATTTCCGAAGTCAGGGATACATTGCCCATGGGGGCGGTCGCGGTCAGGCGCAAATTAATGAACTCAAGCTCCAGATCGTCATAGGTGCGGCCGTAAAGTTTGCGATAGGTCTCATCAAACCAGCCGCGCACATCCGTCACGCTCGCGTCTGATAGCGGCGCATCAGGCAGGGGGATCGCCACGTTGTAGCCTTGTCCCACATAACGCATATCCGCAGCCCGTTCATAGGACAGCTCAGATGGATCAATCGACTCCGGCATCCGCTCGCTGCATTCCGACGCCATCGCCGTGAAGAGCGTATCGAGTATGGTGAAGTCCGCCGCCGCGACGCGCACCCGGTTCGTCCGCACCGTATCGTAGCTGACAGGTGCTACCACCATGCCAATGGCGGAGGCCACACCGGCGCGCGGCGGGATCAACACACTACCGATCCCGAGCCGCCGGGCCAGATCGACCGCATGTACCGGCCCACATCCACCGAAGGCCACTAGGGTGTAGTATCCAGGGTCCTCGCCGTGTTCGGTCACATACACTTTTGCCGCGGCGGCCATGTTCTCGTTGACGATCCCGTGGATGCCGTATGCTGCCTGGGTCACGTCGAGCCCCAATGGATCGGCGACAACATTCCGGATTGCCGCTTCGGCGGCTTCCTTATCCAATGACATCTCACCACCGAGGAAATGCGCCGGATCGAGATATCCCAATACCAAGTCCGCGTCGGAGACGCTCGGTTGCGTGCCCCCTTGGCCGTAACAGGCCGGGCCAGGATCGGCCCCGGCACTCTCCGGTCCCACCTGCAGCGTGCCGACTTCGGAGATATGCGCCAATGACCCCCCGCCCGCACCAATCTCCATGAGATCGAGGACCGGAACCTTCACAGGGATTCCGCTGCCGCGCTTGAAACGGTGGACATGGGCGACTTCGAATTCCGTCGTGCGCGACACACGGCCTTCCTGGACCAGGCACATCTTGGCGGTCGTCCCACCCATGTCGAAGGACAACACATGGTCCAAACCCGCGAGGCGCGCATAGTGAGCCGCCCCTAAGGCTCCTGCCGCCGGGCCGGATTCGATAATGCGGACGGGAAACTCCCGCGCCGTCCTCGCTGAATTGATGCCGCCGCTCGACTGCATCAACAGCAATTCACCGCCCACACCTAGACCACTCATGCGCTCCTCGAGCCGTGACAGGTATTGGGCCGTCGCCGGCTTCGTGTATGCATTCACCACTGTCGTGGATACACGTTCGTACTCGTTGATTTCCGGTAGCACTTCCGATGAAAGTGAGATCGGCAGATCCGGTGCCAGTTCCTCTATAGCAGCCCTTACCGCCTGTTCATGGATCGGGTTTTTGTAGGAATGCAGCAGGCAAACGGCGATGGATTCGATTCCTTCGCGCAGCAACGCTGCGATGGTTTCCTTCAATGCCTCGCGGTCGAGGGTCTTGAGAACGCGGCCGTCCGCATGGACCCGCTCGATCGCTTCAAGCCGCAGAGCGCGCTCCACCAAGGGTTCCGGAAAGCTAATCTTGAGATCCCACCCGTCGTAGCGCTTCTCGCGGCCAATCTCGATGACGTCGCAAAAGCCCTCGGTCGTGATCAACCCGGTGCGGGCACCCTTGCGTTCAATTACCGCATTGATGACCAAGGTCGTCCCATGAATATGAGTGGCAAGATCAGTCGCGTCGCCGTTGAGCAACGATGCGACCCCCGCCTCCACCGCTACAGACGGATCATCCGGCGTGGTCAGGCGTTTGTGAATCCGGATGTTGCCGGTCTCACCATCGACGAGGGCGAAATCCGTGAATGTACCGCCGATATCACTGCCGAGGCTGAGCGCCATGGCGCGGCGCTACCCTTGCCAACCGACGGCTTTCTCTTCCAAAAGTGCATCCACCTCACCAGCGTCGAAACCCCATTCAATGAGACCGTCTCGCGTATCGGCGCCGTAGTCCGGAGCGCCACCTTTGACCGAACCTGGCGTGCGGCTGAACCGAGGTGCCGGGTTAGGTTGCGGAACACCTTCCACATCGACGAAAGTACCGCGCGCCTGGTTGTGCGGATGGTCCGGCGCCTCATTGAAGGTCAGGACCGGCGCGAAACATATATCCGAGCCTTCCATGATCTCGCACCATTCATCGCGAGTCTTCGTCTTAAAAATTCCGGCAAACTTCTTCGTCATGGCGGGCCATTGCGACTCATCCATTTGCGGCGGCAACGAGCTGTCCCCGGCCAAGCCGAGTTTATCCAGCAAGATGGCGTAGAACTTCGCTTCGATGGAGGCAATGGAGACAAACTTATCGTCGCTGGTCCCGTAGCAACCGTAGAAATGCGCTCCGCCGTCGAGAAAATTGCTTTCCCGCTCGTGGTTGTAATCACCGACTGCGGCCATCCCGTAAATGCCAAGTGCCAGATAGGCCGAGCCTTCGGTCATCGAGATGTCGACGACTTGGCCTTCCCCTGAATTTCGCGCTTCGTAGACACCAGCCAGAATGCCAAGCGCCATGGACATAGCACCACCACCCATATCCGCAACAACGTTCAACGGCGGGATCGGTTTTTCCTTGGAACCGATGGCGTGGACGATACCCGTCAATGACAGATAGTTGAGATCATGCCCCGCGGCATGAGCGAGCGGCCCGGTCTGGCCCCAGCCAGTCATCCGAGCATAGATCAGCTTCTTGTTCCGTGCGAAACAATCATCGGGACCAAGGCCGAGTTTCTCCGTCACACCTGGGCGGAACGGATCGACAAGGACATCGGCCTCCTCCACAAGTTTCAGAACCGTTTCGGTGCCTTTCGAGTGCTTCAGGTCGACAGAGACCGATTTGCGACCACGTCGGGTCAGGTCGGTGCGCCGATCGCGTCCGATCCCCAATCCAGCATCTTGATTTCGGTCGAGGCGCAAGACATCCGCGCCGAGGTCGCTCATGAGGCTACAGCACAACGGTGCCGGTCCGATGCCCGCCAGTTCCAAAATCTTCAGGCCCGCTAGCGGCCCGCCTTTTCCGTTGCCCGTGCTCATGTCAATTCTTCCTTTGCATAGTGACTAATTGGAGGCCCGGTTTAATCTAGCACCCAGACCCGGCACCGCCAGCGGGTCCGGATTGGATTAAACGTACGACGGAGTCGAAACAAATGTCATCGGACGAATTATGGAGAATGAGCGCAAGCGATGTCGTACACGCCTTACGGCAAGGTGATCTCGCGCCAAAGGACGCAATTGAAGCAACCATTTCTCGAATTGAGGCCGTGGATAGCGATGTGAACGCCCTTCCCATCCGTTGTTTCGAGCGTGCGTTGGATCAAGCGAAATCCATCCGCTTCGGCGACGACCCGCGTCATCTCGCAGGTTTGCCTATTGCCGTGAAAGATTACAACGACGTGGGCGGCGTGCGAACGACTTATGGCTCTCCCATTTATGCGGAAAATATCCCAGCGACTTCCGATGCAACTGTCGCCACCCTCGAAAGCCGTGGTGCCATTCCTATCGCCAAATCGAACGTGCCAGAATGGGCGGGCGGTCATACGTTCAATCCAGTAAACGGTCTTACGCGCAATCCGTGGAACACGGGACGCAGTGCGGGTGGTTCGTCGGGTGGTTCCGGCGCGGCTCTTGCCAGCGGGCAGACCTGGCTCGCGACGGGAAATGATCTCGGTGGCAGCTTGCGCACGCCTGCCGGGTTCAACGGAGTGGTAGGCTTGCGCCCCGGTCCAGGCACCGTGCCGCGCGGCAAACGGCTGCAAGCCTTCGACACGCTTTGGGTGGAAGGACCAATGGCTCGAAATGTCGCCGATGTGGCATTGATGTTGGACGCGGGTGCCGGCCATCACCCAGACGACCCGTTCTCCTTTGATGCAGCTTCCTCTTTCGTCACAGCGCTCGAGGGCTTCGGTCAACCGGCACGGGTGGCCTTTAGCCCGGACCTTGGTATCGTTCCCATGGCGCGTGAAGTCCGGGAGGTTGCGGACAACGCCATCCAACAACTCACCAGTGCCGGAGTTGACGTTACATCCGACATTCCTGATTTTTCAGGCGCGCTTGACGGGTTCCAGATACTACGAGCTGTCCTGTTGGGCACCATGATGGGTGAATTGCTGGAAAGCGAGCGAAACCGGATCACCAAAGATATCGTCGGCAATGTCGAACGTGGGTTCGACGTCACACCGGAAAAGCTATTCGCCGCGGAGCGAGTTCGATGGACGCTCTATCATCGTATGACCGCCTTCTTCAAAACCCATGATCTTTTGATTTGCCCATCGGCGTCGATTCCAGCTTTCCCCGTGGACTTACGCTACGTCACGGAAATCGACGGACAGGCGTGTGAGACCTATATCGATTGGTTCGCAATCACCTTCGCCCTCACGATGACGTCGTGTCCCGTCATCAGCATTCCCTGCGGATTTACGGAGGATGGCCTGCCCATCGGCCTTCAGATCGTCGGCAAGCCACGCGGCGAAGCGGCATTATTGAGAGCCGCGCATTGGATAGAAGAATTATTCGCCATCGCGCCGATGCTGCCAATTGACCCTAGGCCGTCACCCACCGCTTAACGCTCTGGATAGGAACAACTAAAAGTCTGATTGATCTTCTCGCCTTCCGGCGACAACGGCAGCAAAAGATTTATGATCTTTGTGTATTCCCAACCGGGATGCACGTGCTTGCGCTGAATCAGTACAGGTCCGCGCCGTTGCATCACCCCACGGTGTTCCCAGAAAATCGTAGCGCGAATTTCCTCTGTTAATTCAGAGATATATTTGCCCCTCACCACGAAGCCGTACAAGTTCACGATATTTGTGCCGTGCAGTCTGAAATAAAAATCCTCCCCACCCTCGAACACGTCGAAATCTGTTCGCGCTGGAAGACTCTTAGCGCCGCATTTCTCGCGTCACAATTTATCCAAAGCCGCTAGCTTCTGATGCTCAATTTCTTGCGAAAGCTCTGACTGCAAACGCGCTCAAATCAAGGGCCACCGAATAAGGTAATATAGCGCTCCAACCGGAACTGAGGGGGAAAATTCTTATAGATCGACGGCGGTAAGTTCGCCCACGCTACTGACGGTCCAGAAATGTGCGCAGCGTCCGGTTAAAATCATCCGGCTGCGCTACATTCGAAATGTGAGCCGCATTCGCGATCACCACGAGTTCGGAGCCGGCGATTTCCCGATGAATGATTTCCGAATGTTCGACCGGTGTGCTTGGGTCGTCCGCGCCCACGATCACAAGCGCCGAGGCGGATATGGTTTTCAGTAGTGGTTGCAACATACGTTGTTTGAGCGCCGACGCGCATCCAATATACCCGTCCATCTGCGTGCCGGTTACCATACGTCGGAATATTTCGACGTCTTCCGGTCGACTGGCCCGGAACGCGGGTTTGAACCAACGTTCCATACTGGCACGGGCGACGGCTTCCATACCGCCTTTGCGCGCATTCGCCATTCGGCCGTCCCACACTTCGGGCGGCACGTAGCTCGACGTGTCGCAGAGCACGAGGGAGCGGACCATCTCGGGATAGCGGACCGCAAAAAGTTGTCCAATAGCGCCGCCGGTCGAGAGACCGACATAATGCGCCCGCTCGACCCCAAGGCCTAACATCAGGGCCCGGACATCCTCCACAAGCATGGGCAGGTCGTAGGGCGGCGGCGTCACAGCACTGCCGCCATGGCCCCTCTTATCCCACCGAAGCATTCTATATTTATCGGTCAAAGCGGATAGCTGCCAATCCCACATTTCCAGCGAGGTCGACAAACTATTGCTCATTACCACGACGGGAGCGTCTTCCGGGCCGTCGAAACGATAGTTTAGTTCTACGCCGTTGGCTTCAATTCTGGGCACTGGATGCTACCGGCAACTTACTGTGAGAGACTGTCATAGGAATGTATACAATGCATGGTAGCGAACCAAGTAGCCTGGAGTCGGGACCGGTGAACGGCGATGGTCCAAAATTGAATTACGAATATCTTTGCTCTTCGACGCAATTTTATAACACAATTTGGATCGAGAGGATGACGGTATGTCGGTTTTGGTAACGGGTGCTGCGGGCCTCATCGGCTCGCAGATCGTGCGAACACTTTTGGATCGGGGCGAAAGTATCGTCGTCCTGGACCGCATGCTGCAAACCGGCCGCCTTGATGATTTGATGAGCAACGGAAAGATTACTGCGCAGGAAGCAGACGTGACGGACCTCAACAGTCTGGAGTCAATCATCCGCGGGAACGGCATCGAGCGGATCATTCATACCGCCGCCATTCTACCACCGACGAGCGAGGAGCAACCACACGCCAGTTACGAAGTAAATATTGGTGGCACCAATAATGTCTTCGAGGCAGCGTATCGCAACGGCGTGAACCGGGTGGTCTATCCAAGCTCGATCGCAACGTATGGCGACCAATCCGATCATGGAGATGCGGTGCTCGACGAAGAGTCGATGCAGCGGCCCTTCTCGCTTTACGGCGTCGCCAAACTGGCCAATGAATTCGCCGCCCGCGCCTATACACGGAACACCGGACTCGACTGCCGAGGTTTGCGCATCTGCACCGTCTTCGGTCACGGCCGGTTGACCGGACGTAGTGCCGCTGCTTCCGCCATGATCTCCAATGCCGCAATCGGCGATGCCTATATTTGTCCGGTGACATCGGGGCAGACGTCCGCGTATATCTATATCGACGATGTCGCGGAATACATGGTGCAACTGGCCTTCTCGGAAGCGCTTTCGCGGGACATCTATTGCGCTAGCACACACCGAATTTCACTCGGCGGTATTGCCGACGAGATTCGCGCTCTGTTACCAGATGCGGATATTACCTTCGCACCCGGCGCACCAGGCTTCGAGCAAATCAATCGGCAAAGCGGCGCCCGTCTGGAGGCCGATCTCGGCTATCGGGTGCGGTCCATGCAAGAACGCATTCGCAACCAGATCAATGTGGCCCGCCGGGAATGCCAGATGCCGGAGCTACCGAACAAGTCCTGAGTGTCCAAAGAACCATCGCGCTCTATTTTAAAATTACGCCGGCGGTTAGGATCGGGATCGGGAGAGTACGACAATGGAAATTATCCGTCTGAATGCCGCCCACGGAGCGGAAATCCGGGGGGTGAATCTTTCAGAATCTTTATCGCCGGAGATCGTGGCGAGCATCCGCCAAGCATGGCATGCCAATCCGGTTCTGTTGTTCCGAGAGCAAAATCTCGACGACCCGCAATTGATGACGTTTGCCGGTTATTTTGGAGAACTGGAGCTGCCGCCGAGCCAATTGTTGAAATACTCCCATGGCTCCGGCCAGAAGGCCGATATACCACCGGAGATCAATGTTATCTCGAACGTCATCGAAGACGGCAAACCAATCGGGCAATTGGGGGCGAGCGAGGCGTGCTGGCATTCGGATACGGGTTTCGTCGAGAAACCCCCAGCGGGCAGCTTCCTCCACGCAAAGGAACTCCCGAATTCAGGAGGCAACACATCTTTCCTCGATCTCTATGCCGCCTATGAAGCTTTACCGGAAGACCTCCGCGTAATCGTCGAGGAACGCTGGTCTAAGCATGATCCCTCCTACACAAGCGACGGTGTGCTTCGAAAGGATTTTAAGGCCTATTCCGACCCGTCAATGGGCCCCGGCCCGAGTCATCCACTTGTCCGCACTCATCCGGAGACCAGTCAAAAAGCACTTTATTTGGGTCGGCGGTTTAACTCATACATTCTCGGACTCAGTATCGAGGATAGCGAAACGACTCTCGACCGTCTGTGGGAACACGCGACACAGGAGCGCTTTCTCTACGAGCATATTTGGTCAATGGGCGACGTGCTGATTTGGGATAACCGCTGCGTCATGCATCGCAGAGACGCCTTCGATCAAACCGCGCGCCGCCGCATGCACCGCGCCCAGACAAAAGGCGACAGACCATTCCATTAAATATCAGCTAAACCTTGAACGCGGCACCGTTGAAACTCTCACGCATTGCGATCTCTTCCACCGGCAAGCGCTTCAGCTTGGTCAATTGCTTGATTGGCTTGCCAAGCGGTACCACTGCGCAAACTGCGAAGTTTTCCGGAATGGCGAGTAGGTCCTTCACTTTCTGCTCTTCTGCACAGGCAAGCGTGGTGATCGTGCCACCAAACCCCGCTTGGCGCGCCGCCATTAAGACATTCCAAACGAACGGATAAACCGAGCCGCCGCTAATGATGCCGACACGCTCCAAATTTTGATCCATAGATGCAACCACCTTAAGGTCGACGATGAAGACCAAAGCGACGGAGCATTCCTTAACCGGTTCGGTCAGTAAAGATGCAGGCGGCGTGGCCTCGATTTCTTCCGGCGTGCAAACCGTCGGTGCATATGAATTCCAAGGATTCTCACCCGCATTGATTTGCGCCATATAACGCTTGGCGGCGGGCTCGTTCAGCACGCTCAGGGCATTCTTGGTCTCCTGATCGCGCACGACAATGATGCGATTGCCTTGCCGGTTACCACCACTGGGTGCGAACCGCGCATTCTCCAAAATCTCATAGAGTACGTCGTCCGGCATTTCCTCACCGGTGTAATCGCGCGCGGCAAAGGTCTTACGCATTGCGTCGTAAAGTTCCATTTCATCCTCCCAAAATTGCCAACAACAAGGCACCTGCTTTGACAAGCAAGCTACTCTGCCACTTTTGCTGGGCCAAGGAGGCGGTTTGCCGAACACAGCAGTCCTGCATAGGATTACGTCTGTCAGGGAGAATACAATGGCCGACACCGCCCATCGTGGACCATCGACGGCAAGTGATGCCGGACGATTTCAAGCCTCACAGGTAACAGTCGAGAGACTGCCCGTTATTGACTTCAGCGCATTCTCCGAAGGCGGATCAGAGGTAGAAAAACGAGCGACTGCACAACAAATTTACGACGCCTGTTCCAGTTTGGGGTTTTTCTATCTGTCACATCACGGATTGCCTGCAAGACACATTCCTGAGACGTTCGAATGGTCGCGGAAATTCTTCGCTTTATCGCCAACCGCTAAGATGAAAGCCGATTCACGGAACAGCGATGCCAATCGCGGCTACAACCCACTGCCCGATGACAACGGAGAGCAGCTTTCCACAGGCGCGCCGGATTTTAAGGAAACCTTCGATATGTGCCGCGAAATGCAGCTCGGCGATCCGGAATGGTCGACCAGCTTCATGGGTACGAACCAGTGGCCCGATGCGGCGGACATTTCCGGATTCGAAGAGTTTATGCGGAACTGCCTCGAATTGCGGCTTGGTCTCATGCGTCGGATTATGCAGGCGATAGCCATCGGTTTGGATTTGCCGCTCGACTATTTCGATGTGGCGCACCGGTATCCCGGCGTGACCATGCGCTTGTTGCATCATCCACCGATCGACACCGAGGGACGCGACGAGACGCAGTGGAGTGTCGCGACACATGCGGATTACGGCAGCCTCACCATTTTGGCGCAAACCCATGACGGCCTGCAGGTGATGAACCCGGCGGGCAAGTGGCTAGCCATCCCACCGGTTCCCGGCGCCTTTGTCGTGAATGTCGGAAACTTATTGGCGCGTTGGACGAACGATCTGTTCTTGTCGAGCGTACACCGGGTCGCTAATTTGACTGGCGAATCGCGAATTTCAACACCGATGTTTTTGATGCCCCAAGGGAACTTTCCGGTAGAATGCGCCCCGACATGTTACAGCGACACAAATCCCCCGCGCTATCCACCGACCACCTCGAACGAGACAGTCGCCGAAAACATAAAACAGGCTAAACAGCTAGGCCGCCCGGTCATTACCGGCCAGGCCGTGCAACGACTTGGGAGCGAATAACAGAATGCCCGACTATTACAAACCCGATCTCGGCGCCGACCCGAACAACCCTTTTGCCCGTGATCAAGATGGCAAGCTGGTCCGCCGCTCCTATTGGCTCGATATGATAGACAATTCTATCATCTTGGCATTGACGCAAGGCGTTGGCGCACATCTCACCAATGAAGAAAAACGCGCGCATATAGCCGACATCCGCCGCGACCATTTGCTCGACGACATCGTGGTGCAGGAAATTCTACCGCCCGAACATTAACCGCTTCCGGAACGCCCGGTCGTGTTTCAAGTGCCATTCTCGGCTCATGGCATCGTGGCGGTTTCGGTAGCGTTCGGCATAGAGGAGTTCCCACTGCCGGCCCCGGGTAGAGCGTGCCCCATAACCTGCGTTATGTCGGCCAAGGCGGCGCTCCAAGTCGGTCGTCCAGCCGACGTAAGTTCGGTATCCACCTTTGCCGGATGCCCCCAAGACATAGACATAACACGCGGTCGTTGGATGCCTCATCAATCGAAATCGCGTGCCTTGCCGCGCGTCTTCTTAACCGCGCCGCGACGTTTCTTAGCGCCGATGCGGCGCTCTTTGGAACCGCGGCTCGGTTTCGTCGGACGACGGCGGCGCGGCGGTGTCGCCGCTTCCCGGAGGAGCTCGACCAACCGTTCAAGCGCATCTTCGCGGTTGCGCTCCTGACTGCGAAAACGTTCTGCCGAAATAATAATGATGCCGTCCTGCGTCATTCGCCGTCCAGCAAGGGACCGCAAACGATAGAAAGTCGACGGGTTCAGGTTCGGTGATCGCGCCGCGTCGAAACGCAATTGCACTGCCGTCGACACTTTGTTGACGTTCTGACCACCAGGGCCGGAGGCGCGCACAAAGCGCTCCTCTATTTCATCCTCGGAAATCGAGATATGCTCCGTCACGGGGATCAACGGACGAACTCCTTTTATCCCCGCGCGGCGCGGGACGATCAGCCCAGTCGGTTTACCCCGTCGAAGGCGGCCGTCTTATAGCATTCCGCCAAGGTCGGGTAGTTGAAGACCGTATTGATGAAGTAGTCGATGGTGCCACCCATCGCGAGCACGGCTTGGCCAATATGGATCAGCTCGCTAGCGCCTTCGCCGATGATACAGACGCCCAACAATTTTCGGGATCCCGCATCGAAAATCAGCTTCAACATGCCCGAAGAATCGCCCATTATCGTGCCCCGCGCTATCTCGCGGTATTCGGCTTTGCCGACCTCGTAGTGGACGCCTTCTTCGGTGAGTTCCTCTTCACCCTTTCCGACCATCGAAATTTCCGGAATGGCATAAATGCCGTAAGGGAAGAGCTCAGGCATGCTCTCCATCGGTGCGCCGAATGCATGGCAAGCCGAGAGGCGCCCCTGTTCGCCGGACGTTGCGGCGAGACTAGGAAAGCCAATTACATCGCCGACCGCGTATATGTTCTCGGCAGCGGTCTGAAAAAATTCGTTGACGGAAATTCGGCCTCGAGAATCCGCGTCGAGCCCGGCGGCTTCTAAATTCAACCCGTCGGTCGCTCCCTGACGTCCGACACTGTAAAGCGCTTTGTCGGCGTAAATTTGCTTCCCACTCTTAAGCTTGATGCGAACGTGTTGGCCTTGTTCGTCCTCGACCGTCTCTAATCCCGTCACTTTCTCCGCCATGCGCAGGGTCACCCGGTTGCGGCGCATATTATAGACCAACGAATCGATCACTTCCGCATCGACGAATTCCAACAGGCGCGGGCGCGCATCGACCAAGGTGACCCGCACGCCGAGGATCGCGAAGATCGTCGCGAACTCGACACCGATCACGCCGCCACCGATTATCGCCATGGTGCGCGGCAGATCCTCCAGATCGAGCATTTCGTCACTGGTGAAAATTCGTTGCCCATCGAAGGGGATATGCGTATCGCGCGCCGCGTTCGTCCCCGTCGCGACGACGATCTTATCCGCCGTGATCTGTTGTTGTTGCGAGCCCGGTGAATCGAGGCGAATGGTGTGTGCGTCGACAAAGCTCGCATGCGCCGCATGCAATTCGATGCTGTTTCGCAGTAACTGATGGCGGACGACATCCATTTCCGTCCGGATCACATAGTCGGTCCGATGTAATAGATCGGCCATGGTGATCTTCTCTTTTACCGAGTAGGAGGCGCCGTAAACGTTACGCTCCTTGTAACCGGACAAATAGAGCGCCGCTTCCCGCAGCGTCTTGCTGGGCATCGTACCTTTGGCAATGCAAGCACCACCGACGACACCGCCAGCTTCGGCGATGGCAACGCGCTTGCCTAATTTCGCCGCTTGTACTGCAGCACGCTGTCCGCCAGGACCAGATCCAACAACGAAGAGATCGTAATCGTACATCATTCACCGTTTCTTGCTTTATGCGCCGCCGCCCAGGCAAGCTAAAACACGAACACTCTATATGTCTGATTTTAAAGTTAAACTATAGGAGCGTTCAAACATTTCGAGCATTGCCGACATTCACATCGCAGTAGATTAGCTGTCCGAAGACGGTTTCACCGACTCGAAACGCACATTTAATGCTCCACCTTATCTTGTTAGGACAACACTGGGACAGCTGCTCTGGAGGGACGTTATGACCGACACACCCATTAGCACTTTAGCGCTCGCGGAAGAGCTCACGAATTTAACATTCGACAGATTATCTGCGGATGATATCGAGCAAATACAACGACTTATACTGGATTATTCGGCTGTGACCCTATGCGGATCCGTACAGTCCTGGGGCCGCATGCTCACAGCTTGGGGCCGGCAAAACAGCAGCGGCAAATCTATTCTGATTGGCAGCGGCAGCCGAGTTTCTCCGTCCACGGCAGGTCTCGTCAACGGCACATCAGCGCATGGTTACGAGCTGGACGACACTCACGATAAATCGATGAGCCATCCGGGTACGGTTGTCATTTCTGCTGCTTTCGCGGTCGGAAATGAGCTCGGCGCCCCCGGTAAAGACATCATGATCGCAATCGTCGCGGGCTATGAGGCGATGGCGCGGATCGGCATGGCAGCCAATCCACTTAAGGTCATCGAATTCGGCCGACACCCAACCTGTCTCTTCGGCCCCTTCGGCGCGGCAACCGCTGCCGCTCATCTTCTGGGCATGGACGGTGCCGGCATGGCGAAGGCATGGGGCATTGTCCTCTCCATGACCGGCGGCGCCAATCAATTTGCGTTCGAGCCAAAAGGCACCATGGTAAAGCGCATGCATGGCGGCATCCCAGCGCAGAACGGCGTCACCGCGGCGCAACTCGCGCATCTCGGACTTGAAGGGCCTATGAAGGCGATCGAGGGCGAACTCGGATTTTTGCATCTGTTCGGCATCGAGCCGAGACCTGAACTGCTGTTCAAGAGTGAAAACGAAGCCTTGGAAGTTCACAACATCTCGATCAAGCCGTATTCCTGCTGCCGTAAATTCCATTCACTGATCGACGCGCTGGACGATGTGACGGACGGTTTTACCGTCGATCCATCAGCCATCGAGAAGATCACGGTTCATTCTCCGCAAACGGCGATTGTCTCGCACCAAATGAAACGTCCGGACTCGGTAATGGCAGCGCAATACAGCATGCCCTATATCGTGGGCGCGACGCTCGCCTATGGCCCGACGCGCTACGACGCATTCGGCGAGGACCATCACAACGACACGCGTATTTTGGATATCGTCGACCGGGTGGAAGCTCAGCACGCGTCTGATTTAGACGCGTTGGTGCCGGCGAAAATGCCAAACCGTGTGGCCCTTCATATGCAGGACGGCTCAACCCGCAGCGCCGAAGTCCTCGACAGCCGCGGCACGCCGGTGCACCCCTTGTCGACCGACGGCGTCTTGGAGAAAGCCCGAGTGCTATGCGAAACGGTGGATCCGGATATTGATTTAGACGGGATCGTCAGCGCCGTCGAACAGTTTACCGCCTGCGAAGACGTAAATGACCTTACGGATCGACTAATCGTGCCTAGCTTCGAAGACAAGATGACCTTCGGTAAACCCGTGCAAGGCGCACGACCGGCGGCCCAATAGAACGATTAATCGGCGGGTGCGCATTCCGAGAGGTTAGAAGAAGTATAAAGAAAAAAGCGAACCCTTCCGTGTCAAAATTCGCTCATTTAATCAGATTATTTGAATAGCCCAATTCCCGAGCAGAATACCGGCCGCAAATAAGACCATTGCCGCCGAGACACCGGTGGCCCGTGGCAAGGCGTTGGTAGGTGTTTGGGATTGTGGTTCGATCGATTCCTGAGGAGTGGCCATGATGGGTTCCGCGATATCTTCGACGAAAGCGCCATTTCGGACGGCACCGTTTTGGTCGATGCGTACCAATTCGCGGCCCGCACCCGCCACCATATCGTTCAACATGATCCGTACGAATTCAAAGGCGCCGCTGACGACGACGAGACATTACAATATGCCAATCACCTTCGAAAAAGCCTTCGACAGTGAAGCATTCGCTTCTATTTAAACTCTCATCCGTCGCATACATCTCGAGTGGCTGTTACCAAATCGCTACACACCTCGATGCATTATGCTGCCGTTTTTTTGTTGCGTCCCGCCTGCACGGATCCGCTAAGGCATATCGCCTCTTTATTATTAAATTTATTATTATTTAAATTGGCCCATGTATTTATGTAAATAACTCAAATTAAGCATTATTACTTAAATAAATAACTTAATTTTTGCAGAAAAAATAAACAGTATACTTAACGCCAACCGCCGCCACCATTCACATAAACCGTATCGGCGGTCATGTATTCGCAAGCATCGGAGCACATAAACAGTACCAGTTCTCCAATCTCCTCCGGCTCGGCGAAACGTTTCATCGGCACATCATTGCGGAACCGCTCCATGAGTTCGGGCGACGTATTCGCAGCTTCTTGGAAAGCGGTTTTCACCGGGCCCGGTGAAATCGACAGGCAGCGGATACCCCGGTCTGCGAATTCACGCGCGACCCCCAGCGTCATGGTCACTACGGCACCTTTCGCTGCCGCATAATGGATCGACGATCCGGGAGCGCCGCGCTTGTGCGACATGCTGGCGACATTGACAATCACGCCGCCGCCATTCTCCAACATATGCGGCAACACCGCTTGCATCGAGCTGTAGACCGATTTGGCGTTCAAATTAAAGGTTTGGTCCCACAAATCCTCGTCAATATCGAGGAAGGTCGAGCGCCGCCCCGCCGCGCCGGCTGAATTGAACTGAAAATTGACACGCCCAAATTCGGCGATCGCCCGTTTTATCATGGCGTCGATCTGTTCTCGCTTCGTCACATCGCAGGCAAGGCCAAGAGATTTGCCGCCCTTTTGGATGATTTGATTGGCGGTTCGCTCCGCACCCTCGGCGTCGATATCGCCACACACGACATTGGCGCCCTCACGCGCGAAAATTTGCGCCGTCGCGCGTCCGATACCGCTGGCGGCCCCGGTGATGACGATGGTCTTCCCGAAAAAAAATTCCAGTGACTTAGGCATGGTGCATTTCCCCGCGTTTGAATTCGATTGTGAAAATGAAATCGGCCAATGCGGTGCTGCTTCAAGCAGGGCTTGGCATGCTCCCCTTCGGCGATACATTCGAAGAAACGAAATTCACCAGCCGGAGAGCATCATGCCTGGACTTAATACGGAAATTTGTGAGCGTATTGGAATCGAATACCCCGTCTTCCAAGCGGGAATGGGATTCGTGGCCCGCGGCGGCTTGGCGGGCGCGGTCTCCGCCGCTGGAGGGTTAGGCGTGATCGGTGCCGGATCCAATATGACACGTGAACAATTGAAGGCAGAAATCGATGCGGTTCGGGCGATCACCGACAAGCCTTTCGGTGTCGATATTCTGTTCGCAACGGTCCGGGCCGATGGTGACGTCGCCGCAAAATATACGGAATCCGTGCAAGAGATGATCGATGTCGTGATCAAGGAGAAAGTCCCGGTCCTGATTTCCGGCCTTGGCAGTCCGAAGGACGCGGTGTCTGCAGCGCATGCGGCAGGCATGTATGTCATGTCGGTCTGCGGCGCGGTGCGCCATGCGGAGAAAGCGGTCGCCGACGGTGTCGATGCGGTCATCGCCTCCGGTGTCGACGGTGGCGGTCATGTGGGCCGGATCGGCACGGCCATCCTGATCCCGGCGGTCGTGGACGCGGTCGACGTGCCTGTCCTCGCGGGGGGTGGCCTCGCAGACGGGCGCGGTCTCGCGGCGGCCTTGGCCTTTGGCGCGCAAGGCGTGTGGATGGGAACCCGCTTCATTGCCACAGAGGAATCGCGCAGCCATGACAATTACAAAAACAAGTTGGTAGACACGGATTCGGCCGGCACTGTCGTGACCCGCGCCCATAGCGGCAAACCCTGCCGCTTGATTGACAATGACTACACGCGCGGGTGGGCCTCCAAGGAAGACGAGATCATGCCCTATCCGCTCCAAGTCCGGCAATTCGGCGAGCCCGCCTCCGATCTTGGCCGCATTCAAGGGGATGTGGAAAACGGCGTCCTGCCCGCAGGGCAGAGCATCGGCCTGATTCACGAAGTTAAATCAGCGGGCGAAATCGTTCGCGATGTGGTGGCAGAAGCGGAGGCGGCGTTGAAGCGGATCGCGCTGTAAATTCTCCTCGCCCTAGCCCTCCCCCAAAAGGGGAGAGGGTCAAGGTGAGGGGTCGCCTAACTATCCGCTGAAATCGCAGCGATCCATCACACCGTATTTATCGGCGAGACCTTTCAACTTATCCCAAGTCGTGTCCTCCACATAGACGCCGTTCGCCATTCGGTCTTGTCGGCGGTTATGCTCGATCTCGCCCGGATAGAGGACTTCCGCGACACCTTCGGCGGGAGCCGTCGCTTTCAAATATTCAGCAAACTCGGTGACTTCCGCCTTGAATGTCTCGAGCTCACGGAAAGCCGACACATTGAAGACGGAAATGAAACAACCGTCATTGTGCCTGCCCGTCGGGTCGACGCCGAAGCCAAGGCCAGTGAGAAGGCCGGAGAGAATTTCGACCATCGCCGCCAAGGCATAGCCTTTATAGCCCTCGTTGCCGCCCATCGGACGAATGGCACCGCCGTCTTTGACGGTCGCCGGGTCGGTAGTCGGTTTGCCATGTTTGTCGATCAACCAGCCTTCGGGCACATGCTCTCCGCGCGCCTCCGCGACTTCGAGCTTGCCCGCGGCACCGGCACAGGTCGCCATGTCAAAATAAAACGGTGCGTCGAGGTTCGACGGAAAGGCCATGCAGATCGGGTTGGTACCGAGCTTCGGCTCAATACCGCCGAAGGGGGCGACCCGCTTCGGGCTACGACCGGAATCGGCAGTGATCATACCGATCATACCCTCTTCGATCGCCATCAATGGATAATCCGCGAGACGGCCGATATGGCCTTGATAGTGGATCGTACCGACAGCGACATTGTTGGTTTTCGCCTTTTCGATCAACTTCTTCATGATCGTCTCGGTAACGGTGAAGCCAAAGCCCCAGTTACCGTTGACGACCAAGGTCGTCGGCGATTCCTTTTCGATCTCAATTGGTGCGCCAGGGACGATGTGTCCCTTATCGACCCGATCGCAATACGTCACGACGCGCATCACGCCGTGCGAGTCATGCCCGGCCAGATTGGCATCGATGCAGTGACGGGCGACGATTTCGGATTCTTCGGCACTGACGCCGGCGCCTTGAAAAATTGTCTCGGCAAGCGCCTTCAGGCGGGCTGCTGGAACTGTTGGCATCTCTAATTCTCCCTGTTAGCCGGTGCACCCAGCGGCCGCGAGATCCTCTTCCGAAGGCGCGAACCAGCAGGAACCTGATACCGGCGTGGTGTAATGAATGAGTTGGTCATGAAGGTCATTGTCCGATGTGCCAAACATGCGTTGCAACATCACGTCGAAACGCATCGGGTCACAAGAGAAGGCAATGAAGTAGGGCCTTTTTTCACCCGCACCGCCAAAAGGCGCGCTGCGGCGATAGATTTTGAGCGCCGTACCGTGGAGCTTTACGTCCGTGCGGGAGACGTGCGAGTCCGGCGGCATGGCGTCGCCTTCGAGCTCGATACTGCCGGGCTTGGTACAGCCGGTCACGCGTTCCTGGTCGCCGACGGGTAGAGCCTCGAATTTCGGTAGATCGTGCACCCATTTCTGAGTGACGACAAAAGCACCGTCCGCACCGGTATCGCCATCGGGCACCAAGGCGGCATCGAACCCGTCCGACACATCGTTTTCCAAAAAATGATGAAAGCTGGTGCCTTCGGTGAAAATACCGCCCTGCGGCGTCGCCATGCTCGTTCCCCTCGATTAACGCGATGCAAGTGTCGCCCAGAGCGCATCTCCGCCCTTGGCCGCAACGGCTTCGCCCAGCCGGACCGCCCAGACGCTCTCCGAGCCGAATTCGTCCCGCCACGACCAAACGCGGCGGCTATACCGTTGTAGAATATGCTCCATGGTAAACCCGATGGCACCGTGGACCTGATGGGCAATGCCGGCACCTTCGCCCGCCGCCTCGCCGGTTCTGATCTTGGCCGCGGCGATTTCGAAGAAAACATCCTCGTCGAAGCCGCCCGCTCGTTGCAACGCATCTGCCGCCGAACTCGCGGCACAGACCGCGGCCGCGACCTCACCCGCGAGCCGCGCCAAATTGTGCTGCACCGCCTGGAATTTCGAGATCGGACGTTCAAACGCAACCCGGTCTTGGGAATACGTGACGGAAATCTCCAGCATCGCCTCCAACGCGCCCGCCATCTCGCAGGAACGCGCCAGAGCACCCATCATGAACAGCGAGCCCTCATCGAAACCTTTCGGAGCCGCGCCCACTTCGCTCGCCATCACTCCGTCGAAGGTCACGTCGTCCCTTGCATCATCGGCCAGACTATTACCGGCGGCAATATTGCAGGATGCGGCATCGACCTGCGCGATCATGACACTATCGCCGCGCCGCGCCACGACCGCGAAATTGTCGGCTTCACTGGCGAAAGGAACGCCCCGCGCCGTGCCCGACAACGTGTTGTTGCCGTCGATCGTCAACCGGTCCCGCTCACGCACGGGTGCTACTGACAATTTACCGCCGGGAAATCCGATTTCTCCTTTAGCCAGCAACCAGCCCGCCAGCATGGTTTCCGCCAACGGCGTCGGCACGGCGAATTTGCCCGCGACACGCAGGATTTCAAACCCGTCCCCGGTTTCGATCCCGGCGCCGCCCATTTCCTCGGAAACAAAACCGGCGGTCAAACCGGCCTCTTCCAGCGCCGACCACAGCGGCTCTTTCCACGAATCGTCCTGGGCGCTGTTGATCGTCTGCGGATCGCACAAATCCTGGAAGATACGGGTCGTCATATCGACGATGATGTTGTCGTTTTCGCTCATCTTCCGTGGTTTCCTTTGCCCGCGAACCTAATGTGACAATCGCTCAAGGCGATCCATATAAATTTGTGCGGCCGGTGGCGCTTTGCCATTGGACCGTTGTTTGTAAAATTAGCCGGGCAAAGCGCCGTGGCAAGCATGCGCCCGATATGAGGCGAAAAAGGCAACAAGGAAACCGCTTATTATGTCGACCGCCATACAGTTCGATCCCCTCCGTCTCCCCCCTGAATGCGAAGAATTGCGCACCGAAGTGCGGGAGTTCGTGCGCGAGGAAATCGCCGCCGGGACGTTCGATCCGAACACCACGCCGATGGGCAACGGACTGAACCGGGAGTTCGCGCGCAAAGTCGGCGAACGTGGCTGGATCGGCATGACTTGGCCGAAACAATTCGGCGGCCAAGAGCGGAGCTTCCTGGAGCGATATGTGGTCACAGAAGAATTCCGTGCGGTCGCCGCCCCGACCCGGGTTTTCTTTACCGCCGACCGGCAGAGCGGCCCGACCATCATCAAATACGGCAATGAGGAAATGAAGGCTGACATTTTGCCTCGCATTATCACGGGCGAGTGCATGTTCTGCATAGGCATGAGCGAGCCGAACTCAGGCTCAGACCTGTTCGCCGCCAGTTGCCGGGCCACGAAGACCGACGGCGGATGGCTGATCAACGGCAGTAAGGTGTGGACCAGCGGCGCACATCACGCCGACTACATGATCGGTTTGTTCCGGACATCTCAGCCAACGGAAAAAAACCGCCGCCACGGTTTGACGAACTTCGTGGTCGACATGAAAAACACCGATGGCATTACTTGCCGCCCGATCCTGCATCCGACCGGCATCTACGAATTCAACGAAGTCGTCTTCGAGGACGCCTTCGTCTCCGACGATATGATGCTCGGCACCCTCGACGATGCTTGGAAGCAGGCGACGAGTGAACTCGCCTACGAGCGAAGCGGGCCGGAGCGTTTCCTCGAGACGTTCTACATCCTGCCTGAACTCGTCGATATACTTGGGGAGAAACCGGACACGCGTGGCGCCGAGGGAATCGGCCGCCTAGTGGCACAAGTGCACACGTTGCGCCGCATGTCGGTCTCCGTGAACGGCATGCTGCATGCCGGCAAGGAGCCGGTTGTTGAAGGTTCTCTGGTCAAGGATCTCGGCACCAAGTGGGAGCAAGACCTTCCAGCCAAGGTGCGCAACCTCGCAGCCTTTGTCGATCCCGATGCCGGAAATCGCACGAACTTCGACGAATTGATGCGTTTCGCCACGATGATCGCACCGAAACTGACAATCCAAGGCGGCACGACCGAAGTTCTTCGCGGCATCATCGCCCGTGGGCTCGGCCTCCGTTAAGCCCACCAACAACTTTCAGAACCAATCAACCGTTTTCAGCGGAAATCCAACATGCCTGACTTAAACGCTTTTCTTTCTCCCAATGCGGTTGCTGTTATCGGTGCCGCTAACGATCCTGAGATCCTGCGAGGCCGCATCATGAAAGTGATGATGGGCCACGACTTCAAAGGTGAAATTTACCCGATTAGCCGCAGCAGCGACGAGGTCATGGGCCTGAAGGCCTATCCGACCATCAGTGATGTTCGGGGCCATGTGGATTTGGCAATCTTGATTATTCCGGCCGAATTCGTTCCCGACACATTGCGCGAATGCGGGATGAAAGGCGTGAAGGCGGCGCAGATCATCACCTCCGGCTTCGCCGAGGAAATTGGCGAGGACGGTGCCCGCCAGCAGGCGAAAATCCGCGAGATTGCGGAAGAGTTCGACATGGCGATCTGCGGCCCGAATTCTGAAGGTTTCGCGAATACGCAAGCGGCCCTGTGCCCAACCTTCAGCCCCGCCGTCGACGAGAACGACGAGCCGTTGATGCCGGATTACAGAAAAAACGGCCATATTTCCGCCATCGCACAAAGCGGCGGTGTCGGATTTTCGTTCTTTGATCGGGGTCGGCCCAAGGAACTGCCGTTCAACTACATTTTGACGACTGGCAACGAAGCGGCGCTCGAGGAACTCGATTTCGTCGATCATCTGCTGGATACCGGCGAGACCGACATCTTCCTGCTGTTCATGGAAGACATAAAGACGCCGGAGAAACTCGCCACGGTTGGCGAGAAGGCATTGCGGGCCGGAAAACCCATCATCGTCACCAAGGTCGGGCGGTCCGATGCGGGCCAACGCGCCGCGGCATCCCACACCGCAGCGCTCGCCGGGGCCTATACGGGCTACCAGGCGATGTTCCAGCGCTATGGTATTATCGAAGGCGATGATATCGAGGAGATGGTCGACATCGCTTCGGGTTTCTCGCATTGGGGTCATCTGCTGCCCGCCGGAAAACGGATCGGCATCACGACAGGGTCGGGTGGAGCCGGCGGTTTGATGGCGGATACGGCGGCGCTGGCGGGATTGGAAGTGCCCATCCTCGATCCAGATGCTCGGGCGAAGATTGATGAACATCTGCCTGCCTACGGTACGTCGCAGAACCCGGTCGACGGTACGGCGCAAGCCGTGCGGCAGGTCGGCTATGCACGGCTTAATCGCATGGTGATGGACGCGAACAATGTCGACGCGGTGATTGGTATCTGTTCGGCTCGCCACAACTCGACCTTTATACGGGAGCGTGACGATTTGACTACGCTCAAGGCGAACGCGGATAAGCCGGTCGTGCTGTGTTCCTACACGCTGCCACGTGAAGGCTCGGTCGAGATCGTCAATCGCTGCGGTCTGCCTCTCTTCACCAATATGCGGAATTGCGCCCGCAGTCTGGTCGAGATGGCGGACTACAGGGCACTGCGCGAACGGTTCCTCAAGCGCCCGAATATTTCGACCACGAATGTGCCCGATGCCGATACCGGTGCGAAACTCGCCGCCGGCGGCAAGACGCTCTGCGAATATGAGGCAAAACCGCTATTGGCTGCGTACGGCGTGCCGGAAGCGGGTGAACGATTGGCGACGACTGGAGACGAAGCAGCAGAGATCGCGGAGGCCATCGGCAGTAAGGTGGCGCTGAAAGTGCAATCGCCGGATATCCTGCATAAGACGGAAGCGGGGGCGGTCACGCTGAACCTGCTTGGCGGTGCGGAAGCCTGCAAGGCGTTCGAATATCTAACGGCCAATGCCCGCGCCTATAGCCCCGGCGCCGATATCCGTGGCGTCCTCGTTCAACCAATGGCGAATAAGGGCCAAGAAGTCATTCTTGGGATCAATCGCGACCCGTCGTTCGGGCCGATGCTGATGGTTGGCATGGGCGGCGTCTTCGTTGAGATCATGAAGGATGTCGCCTTTGCACCCGCCCCCCTGACAGCCGATGACGCCCACGCGCTGCTCGACAAGTTGAAAGGCCGCAAACTACTGGATGGCGTCCGCGGTGAACCGGCGGCGGATGTCGCCGCGCTTGTTGAATTGATGGTAAACCTCTCTCGCTTCGCGGCGGATTTCGCCGACAATATTCAAGAAATCGACCTCAACCCGGTCCTCGTACATCCGGACGGTGATGGCGTTACAGTGGTCGACGCGTTGATCGTGAAGCAATAAGTCTGAAAAATGCCAATCGATAAAACGGAAGCATTAGAAGTTCTAAAAGTCTTTGGGCGCGCCTTCAACAAAGCCGGTGCGGACGGTATTCTCGGCCAGCCAGAGCCGCTTTGCTTCTTCCACTTGAAGGGCCGATAGCGCCCCCTCTAGCGTTGTCGATAGGTTTATGTCGGCAAATTTTGCGAATTGGAGCAAATCCGCGCTTATTCTGACTGTCGTCCGGATTTTATCCATTATTCAATGCTCTTAGCTACAGAGTGTATGCCTCGGCAGCATACACTCTGTAAGCTAGATTTTCAATAAACCCCTACTCAGCCGCCTTCGGTTGATGGCCGAGGGTGCCTTCGTATTTCGCCAATTCGGCCTCGCCCATGAAACGTTGCTCCCACTCCATGACCTTGTCGAAACCGGCAAAGCCGTGAAAGTCGCCGAGCGGGTGTTGGTTAAACTTCTCGCTGAAGTCTTTCTCGACCAACGGGCCGCTTTGCTTCAACTCCACGGCCAGGTCGTAGACCGCCATCAACTGCATCCGCATAGTGGCGCCCGGCAGGATCGTCATGGCGATACCGAGCTCATTCATTTCCTGTTCCGAGAAGCGTGGCGAAATGCCTGTCTGGTTGTACATGATCGGACCTTCGACTTCGGCGCAGATGCGCTGCACTTCACCCACGTCCTTGGGTCCTTCGACGAAGGCTACATCCGCGCCCGCCTTCAGGTAGGCGTTGGCACGGTTGATCGCGTCGTCCAATCCACCGCCGACGGCGCCGCGGGCATCGGTCCGCGCGATGATGACGAAGTCCTCGTCGACTTCCTTACGCGCGTAATCCGCTGCCGCGTATTTACCAACCGCTTCCTCGATCGGGATGACCTGCCGTCCGGCGACATGGCCACAGCGTTTCGGAATGATCTGATCTTCGATATGAATCGCCGCGACACCGGTCTGGATGTATTCCTTCACGGTACGAATCACGTTAATCGCGTTGCCGTAGCCGTTGTCCGCATCGGCAATTACGGGCACCGAGACAGCATTGGAGATATACCGCGCGTTCAGATGCATCTCCGTCATCGTAGCCAGGCCACAATCCGGCATGCCGGTCAAAGAAAGCGAGGTGCCGTATCCGGTCATGTAGATCGCCGGAAATCCAACTTTATCGAGAATCTTTCCGCTGACAGCGTTGTAACAGCCCGGAATCACAATGGTCTTTCCGGATTTCATTAACTCGCGGAGTTTGGTGGAGCGTCTCATGTTCTCATCCTTCCCTAAGGTCATTCGTTAAACGGAGGTCATTCGTTAGAATAGGAGATAAGCGGAGTGCGGCGCTTGGCCAGCACTCGCACCCACGTGGTAGAACCGATTCCGCGGATTAGTTCGATTGCCAACGCTCTCGCCCCGAAAAGGATCCAACCATGACGACACCGATGCCGCTCGAAGGATTACGTATTGTCGATCTCGCCACTGTTATCGCCGGACCGCTTTCTTCCGCACTATTGGCGGATTTCGGCGCTGATGTTGTGAAGATCGAATTGCCAAACGGCGGAGATGGCGTCCGCGCACTGCCCCCGTTCAAAAACGGCGTGGCGCTGTGGGGAAAGGTGACGAACCGGAATAAACGTGGCATCACCCTCGATATTCGGACACCGGAAGGATTGGAAATTCTCAAGCAGATGCTTCCCAAGTTCGATGTATTGGTGGAAAACTTTCGACCCGGCACCCTCGCGAAATGGGGCCTGCCGATTGAGGAAATACGGCGCATCAATCCGGACCTCACGGTGCTGCGGGTCAGTGGCTTCGGACAAACCGGCCCCCGAGCGCGCGACGCCGGGTTTGCCCGGGTCGCCGAAGCGATGTCCGGTCTGACCACCCTGTGTGGCGAGAGCGACCGCACGCCGCTGCATCTTGGCTATCCCATCGCTGACGGGATAACCGGCGTCTTCGGTGCGTTCTCCATCATGATGGCTCTCTATAGACGCCTTAACGATCCAGCGGCGCGCGGCGAGGAAATCGATCTGTCGCTCTATGAATCAATGCACCGCATCCTCGAATTCCTCGTCATCGAATACGATCAATTGGGTGCGGTTCGGGAACGCTCCGGCAATCGCAGCCAATACGCGGTGCCGAGCGGCGTCTACCGGACAGATGACAATAGATGGGTGTCGTTGGCCTGTTCGACCCAGAGCGTGTTCGAACGCATGGCCGAAGCAATGGACCGTGCCGACTTGATCGACAATGCTCGGTTCCGCACAAATGCCGACCGCGTGACCAATGCGGACGCCATAGAAGAAATTGTCACCGCGTGGTTCGCGGCAAACGAATTCCCTAACGTCTCCCAACTGCTCAGCGAAAAGGGTGTCGCGTTCAGCCTCGTCTTTACCGCCAAGGACGCCTTCGAGGATCCCCATTATGCGGCACGCGAGAACATCGTGGCGGTGGAGGACAGCGAACTCGGCACGATCCGCATGCAGGGGATTGTCCCGAAATTACGCGACGCGCCGGGTGCCGTGCGACGCGCTGGCCCCGCACTCGGCCAACATAATGCCGAAGTCTACGAAGAACTCCTGGACCTGAGCGCGGACGAGATATCCACCCTCAAGAAAAAAGGAATTGTTTGAGAGGCGCGCTATTCCGCATCTTTGGCGAGGAAAGACTTGATCGCCTCCGGGTCGATCAGAGGATAGATATCGAATTCGGCCGGGACGATCTCCGCCCATTCGTTCAGCAAGCCGTGCAGCTCCTCGTTCGAGCTGACATCAAACAATGCGACCGCGCCGCGTCCAGTGCGCGCGTAGAATGATTTCGCCAATCCACGATCGAGTTTATCCTGTGCCCACGGCCAGTATTTTTGTCGGTATTCACGGACTTCCGACGGGCGTTTGGGCTCAGGCGTACTGATGACCAAAAATAGCATTGAGTTCTCCTATGCGGGGGTGAGGGGGACCTGGCGTTCCATACCCGCCACGTTAACACCGCCGCGATTACCTGCCTCAACGCTGTTGTACCGGCCCGCAAAAGCTTCCGGCAGATCGATTCCATCCGGCGGAGACAGCCAGAGCCGCAGCAGGTAACGCTTGCGGTCCTCTTCCTCCCAATCCTCATACGCGGTTCGGTCGTGCAATACTTGATGATTGTGCAAAAGCTGAATATCGCCGGGTTCAAACTGCATGGTCAGATGCAACGACGTATTGTTCGCCAGCTCGTACATCATATCGAGCCCTTCCACGACCTCCTCGCTCATCCGCAACGCATCCTCGTGGCGCTGCGACATATCAATGTGGGTCCGCAGGTAATTGATCGCGAGGCGACCCTCGTGGTGATTAAAGACCGGCAACTCATACCAGGGGCCTCGGCCAGGCGGAATTTCGTCCCGCCGATCCCGCGCGATCGGACCGTAAAGCGCGCGCGCCAAGTCCGGGCGACGGCGCCACATTTCGTTATGTAGCGTGTACGAGCTGACAATAGAGCTATAACCGCCCTCTTTCGCCTTCCGCAAACAAAGCAAGCCGACGATATCAACCGAATCGCAGTGATAATGTAGATGACGGTTGGTGAGATAACCGCGCACACTCTGATTGTCGAAACTGCTGCCCAGATCGATAACATGTCCCAATAGATGCCCGCGCGTGTTTTGGGAGCGGGCGCTGCCGATATGCGCGCCGAAGCCCCAATACATCGCGGCGATTTCGGCAAAGTCCAAACCTTCAATCGGTAATCCACGCAACAGGACGAATCCGCGACCGTGCATAATCTCTTGTTTCAAGTCATGGATTGTTTTAGCGAAAGTCGGAAGAACAAAATCCTCCTTCCCAATATCCATAATGTTATCGGACAGTTGCCGCGCCGCTCGCGTTGCGGCCAATAACTCGGCGCGTTCCTGCTCCGACAGCACATATTTCCATTCGGAACGATCCTGTAAATCTGAGCCGTACCACGCACCGGGGCTGTCAATCGGGCCGTCATGCGGCGGCGGGTGATCGGATGGAAGCCGGTCACCCGGCGGCAATTGTTCTGCAGTTTGCACGGCAAGCTCCTCGGTATGTCCGCGTAGATAATTATTCATTTAGGGTATCTTATCGAGCAAATACGCAATTTTCGAGAATTCCGTTGAACCTGATTGGCCGTTTCCCATCACAGGGCTACCTTGATGCGCGAACGGCCGCTACGGAACTTGAGGAGTGCATCATGGATTACAAAACGATCATTATAGAGAAGCGCGACGGCGTCGCCTACATCACGCTGAATCGCCCCGACGAAGCCAATGCCCTCGATCTGGCAACTGCGACAGAATTACACGAAGCGGCGCTCGACTGCAATCAGGATGCTGGTGTTCGAGCCATACTTATTACCGCCAACGGCAAAATGTTTTGTGGCGGCGGCGACCTCAAATTCTTCCACGGATCGGACGGCAGTATTGAGAGTTTGCTAATGCAGGTCACGCTACAGTTCCATCGCGCCATCTCGCTCTTCAACCGTATGGATGCGCCGGTCGTCATGGCCATAAACGGCACCGCCGCCGGGGGTGGTTTCAGTTTCGCGATCTCTGGCGACATCATCTTCGCCGCCGAATCTGCAAAGTTCGTCTCCGCCTATACCGCGGCCGGTCTCTCTCCCGACGGCAGTTCGACCTATCTGTTACCGCGCTATATCGGCTTGCGCCGCGCCAAGGAATTGATGCTGACCAACCGGGTATTGAGCGCCGATGAGGCCCGGGGCTACGACCTCATCGACTATGTCGTGCCAGACGCTGAATTATTCGCAGCCGCTGACAAACAAGCCCGGGCCTTCGCTTCGGGACCGACCAAAGCTTACGGCGCGGTAAAGCGCTTGCTCGACGGCAGCTTCAACAAAAGCCTCGAGACGCAAATGGAACTCGAATCGCGTTCGATCTCCAATCTGGCCGCCGGGACCGATGGTTCAGAAGGCATTGGAGCTTTCGTCGAAAAACGAAAACCAGTATTTAAGGGCGAGTAGTATTCGCACCCCAGCCGAAAGGTCTACCGGACCACGAAATTTGCGCGGCTTATGGTTAACATCTACGGATATAGCCAAACCTCATTATTTGGCTATGATGGGCCAATCATATGGACGGGGGAGGTTTACATTGGCCAATGGCTGAGCCAAATGCCGGCGACATTTCGGTCGTGTTGGGGGACCCAAAGTCGGAAACAAGACGATTGATTCGCGGCGCAATGACGGCCTCCGGCTATCGCGACATACGCGAGTGTCCGGATATGAAGAAGCTCGAGAATAATCTCGCTTCCAGCGTACCTCCGGACTTGGTTATCACCGATACCAAGATGCCAGGTGGCGATATTTTCAGCGTCATTTCCAAACTCAGGCGCGGTGAAATTGGCGAGAATCCTTTCGTGCCGGTTATTATGCTGACCTGGAATGCCAATGCGGACATCATCCGCAAAGCGGCCGGATGCGGTGTCGACGATATTCTGGCCGCGCCAATTTCGCCTTCGGATCTATTCGGCCGAATCAAAGCACTAGTGCCGTGGCGCAAACCGTTCGTGGTCACGAGTGATTATATCGGCCCCGACCGACGCCGAGACGCCGTACGTGGCGGACCAGACAGTATTCCGCTTATCGATGTGCCGAACACTCTCCGTTCAAAAGCAAAGGGCGAACCGATTAGCGCCGCCGATTTGAAGGCTGCTGTCGGCCAAGTCATGACGGAGATCAACGACCAACGATTGGTGCGGCACTCCTATCAGATCAATTTCCTGGTCGGCATGATTCTGCCAGCCTATCAAGAGGGTAAGGTCCCCCCGGAAATCCGCGTGCATGTGACCCGATTGTCGGATGTCGCCGCCGAAGTCGAAGGGCGTCTTGCAGGATCACGGTTTGAACATGTTGGTGAACTGAGCCGGACCATGAGTAGTGTCGCGCAATCCATTCGCGGAAATTGGCGTGAGCCCAACCGTAAAGATGTGGAACTTCTGAAGCCATTGTCGCAATCCATCTTGGCCGGTTTCAATCCGGACAAGGATTCAAGCGATATGGCGGATGAGATCAACTCAATGGTCTCGAAATTCTCCGGCAAGGTGAACGAAGAAGCGCGCCGGGAAATAGAAGACGCCGCTAAATAATAACTGACCAGTCAATTTTTCTTCCGATCCCTGACGGCTTTTCCAAATGCTCGAAACAGCGCGCGGTTAATCGGGTTTGTTTGCGGATCGTGCTCGGCGTGCCATTGCACACCCAAGGCAAAACCCGCCGCATCAGCGATTCGGACGGCCTCGATCGTGCCGTCTTCCGCCAACCCTTCCACCACAATGCGTTTGCCCGGCTCCGTTATGGCCTGCCCATGGAGCGAGTTAACGCGGATTGTCTCGCATCCGAATATTTGTGCAAAGACACCATCACTGGTTAGGCGGACTTCATGGCGGTCCGTAAAGACGACCTTGGGGTCGGGATGGAAATCACCGTTCTCCAACCTTGGTGCACGATGGTTCATCCTGCCCGGCAAATCACGAATTTCCGGATGGAGTGTACTTCCAAAGGCGACACCCATCTCCTGTATGCCGCGGCAAATCCCAAAAATGGGGACGCCTTTCTCAACACAGGCCCTTGTTACTTCCAGCGCCACCGCATCCCGGTCCTGATCATAAGGCTCGTGGCTCACGTGCGGTTCGACGCCGAAATGCGATGGATGAACATTCGCTCGCCCACCGGTGAGCATGACGCCGTCAACGCAATCCAATAGAGAGCCGACATCCGTTATGTCTGGCGCGCCAGCAAAAATAATGGGCAAGGCATCAGCAACTTCGGACACCGCACGCAGATTCCGTTCTCCGACTCGTTGTACGGGACGACGTTCATTGATGAGAAATCTGGATCCGATGATCCCGACAACAGGCTTTGACATCGATTGGATTGCGTTTCTTTTGCTAAGGAAGTTTCAGAGTTGGAAATGGGTACATCTGTTTACGCGACGATTCGATGCAAAAACAGCCTTAGACGTAGGAATTTGATTTCCTACATTCCCATCCGGTCCTTCATCCCATACCAAAAATAGACCATCGGCAGGAACCATGGCCGCCCAAAATAGAGTGGCTTAGTGACGAATTCATCCGCCGCAAACGCGGTCTCCGCCTCCGCATTGCCAGCAATGGAATGCGCCGCCTTCATGCCAAGCCATCGTGCCCAGACGACGCCGGAGCCACAAAAACCGGTCGCGTAATGGACACCTTCGTTAACTACGAGTTTCGGCATGTAGTCAAATGTGAAACCCGTATAGCCCCACCAAGAGTGGGTCAGACCAACATCCTCTAATTCCGGAAAAATTTCGACCAGAACCTTTTTCAGATGCCGGGATTTCTTGACTGAATCGTCGGTAATCGTTCCCGCCTTGCCGCCAAAGACGATGCGCGTGCCGTCCGGCGAAGGGCGGAAATAATTATAGAGATTGCGGCTCTCGCCAAGCATCCGCTTCTTCGGCATCAAACGATCCATGACTTCGGGGGAAAGCGTCTCCGTCGCGATGATTTGGCTTGGAATTGGAATGACGCGGCGTTGTAGCCAGGGAGTCGCTTTGCCCGTATAGCCATTGGTCGCGACGACGACGTTTCGCGCCCGGATCGTACCCCGGCTGGTCCGCACCTCGAAGCGATCACCATCGCGTTGGATGCCCGTCACCTCTGTCCGGTTTTGCACATCTACTCCTGCTTCCAGGACACGTTCCAGCATACCCTGATGCAGTTTGCCGGGGTGGACACCGTGGATGTCCGGGCGAATTTGTCCACCAAAATAGAGGTCGCTGCCGATCTCGTCATGTTGTTCGGCTTTCGGCACCATATAAGCACCGGTATCCAGGTGTTTGTTCAGGAATTCCGCCTCACGGGCCATGCTCTCGTAGTGCTTCGGACGATTTGCACCAGTCCAGCGGCCGACCTCTTGGTAGTCGCATTCGATGTTTTCTTGTTCGACAAAGCGTTTCAGATCTTCGCGCGCGGCATCGCCTTCGCCATAGATAGTCTTCGCACGTTCCACGCCATAGGTCTTAACCATGGTGCTGAACGTCATGCGTAGATTGCCGCTGGCAATACCGCCGTTGCGGCTAGACGCCCCCTCACCGGGGCGGTCCTTTTCCAACACGGTGACTTTCCGCCCGGCTCGCGCCAACACAAGCGCCGCGCTCGATCCGGCAAACCCAGAACCGACGATTGCGACGTCTGTCTCCGTCGGCAGCGGCTTCTCTTCGAGTTCACGGCGCGGGGCCGCCTCCCACCAAAAAGGATCGAGATCGAGATTTTGACTCATTTCTGAACACCTTCGCGCGAAAAATCTGCCTGGCCCAAGCATAACCAAGACATACGGTGGTTCCCAGCCACCTTTGAGACATACTCCCTCCCTCAGACTAGCGGTGGCTTTCGAGCCGCCGCTTTTTTCTGTCTCTACGTTAATAGCGCGGGTCGGTGACCTCGGCATGTTGGCTCAAACGCGGCATCACGTCTTCGGCAAGACGGCGCATGGAGCCTCGCCATAAATCCTTATCGTCCCAATCGTGCCCGGTCATGAGTAAAGTGCCGAAGGGCCCAACTTCTTCGCGATAGGCGATCAAACGATCCAGAACCGTGTCCGCATCCCCGGCGATCACTTGATCTTCCAGCGCTTCATTCACCCGAGCGGCGACAAACTCTTCCCGCTCCTGCACGGTCGCGTCCATCATATTTCGCTTGGCCTCGAGGGTCCGAAGATAGTGGAAGTAATGTCTGAATCCGCCTTCCACTTGCGACACATATTCGTCTGCTTGCGCATTGCTCTCCGCCACCAACACGCTGCGACCGGCACGCCAATTCTCCGGATCGGGCCGCTTGCCGAGAAGCTCCCGCTGATTGCAGTAATCCTCCCACTGGCTCTTGATGAAACCGACGGGTACGAAATTACCGGATATCGGTATCCAATCGCGTTCTGCTAAGAGTATAGAGGCACCTGACTTCGGACTCCGCATCGCATAGGCGATGGGTAGTTTCGGTTGCTGCAACGGCTTCGGCATGCGCCCGACACCCAGATCATCCTCGATGAAATTATTCAAGGTGACATTCCAGAACTTGCCCTTGAATTCTATCGGCGCGTCCTGAGTCCAGAGCATCTCCATAATATCGACGCATTCCACCATCATCTCGTAGGAGCGGTCGCGGTCGATCCCGAAGATTTCGGAATCGCTAATCAACCCACCGGGCCCGATACCCACCAATGTCCGTCCACCACTGAGCTGATCGAACATGGCTATCTGCATGCCGAGTTTGACTGGGTGATGGTACGAGAGATTAAGGACCGCGGTGCCGAACTTGATGTTCTTGGTCTGATGTATGACCGTCGCCAAAAACAGATAGGGATCAGTGATCGGCTCGGAGACGGAGGTCTGATGTTCACCGATCCAGGCCTCACTAAAACCGAGTTGGTCAGCGAGAACCACCGCTTCCCGATTCTCCTCCATGACTTCCCGATACACCCGCTCCTTGGGATGTAACGGCATCGCGAAATATCCGAGATGAACCACGGCTTTCTCTCCTAACTAATCCATTTGAAGTGAGGGTAGCGCTGGCCCATATCCCGGCAATCTATCCCGAATACACCGCGTCTATGAGCTGCGGTCCGTCCGACGCCAACGCCGCTTCCAGCTTTACCGTGAAGTCCTCCGCCGTCTCCGCGCGGTGACCTTCCATACCCATGCCCCGGGCCAGATGCGCCCAATCGATGTCGGGATTGCCGATATCGAATAGGCTCTCCGCCTTGGGGCCGAGCTCGTTGGCGCCGGTCTTGAAATATTCGTATTCCAAAATTTTGTAACGCCGGTTGGTCAAGATGACAGTGACGATATCCAGCCCTTCACGGGCATGTGTCCAGAGCGCCTGGTTCGTATACATACCGCCGCCATCGGACTGAATGCAGATAACCTTGCGGTCCGGGCAGGCAACCGCTGCGCCGGTCGCAACCGGAATCGCTTGACCGATGGAGCCCCCCGTCAGGCTGAGCCAGTCATGGGGCGCACACCCTCTTGTCGCGCCGAATATCGGCCCGCCGGACGTCGTCAGTTCGGCAGAGACAATAGTGTTCTCGGGCATCAACGCGCCAATGGCTGCGCCGACACTTTTGGGGTTGAGCGCACCGGTCGGCCTCCCTGGCACCATGCTGTTGTAGGATTGACCAGGCGCGGTCGCATCCAACGCCTCGGCCAGCGCTTCCAACGCACCTTTCGCATCGTCCGCCGGACCCGCCAACACATGTGTCGGGACACCTTCCGGGATTAACATGCTGGGATAACCTTCATAGGCCAGATAGGCGACCGGCGGCTTGGTTCCGGCCAACACAACGTTCTTGGCGGAGCCTAATGTCTCCAACGCGATCGGTTGATCGCCCGGCAACGGGCCGTAATGTCCGCGCCCCACCCCCCGCGCGGTTCGGGCGGCGAAGACCTCGACCATCAGCCGGCAACCCGTCTTGGTGACGATGCGGTTGGCGGCGGCCAGACCGCGCTCCGACAGGCCCGTCCCGTTGAGCAACATGATGGCGGTGTCGTCACCGGCGATGGCGGCGGCAATCTTTTCGATCTCTTGATCGGAAGCACGGCCACGCGGTTTCACGGGTGCCGGGGTCGCCGGAGTGGCATCGCTGCCCCAGGTCGCATCTTGCGGCACGATCAATGTTGCGACCTGTCCTTCGCGCGCGGCGGCGACCGCATCGATCGCGTCCTGGCCGATCGTGCTCGGGCTGCTCGCCCGTCGCACCCAGCCGGAGATCGCCGTGGCCAAACCTTCGAGATTAGCGGAGAGCAACGGATCGTGAGGGCTATGATAGCTCGGGTAGTCACCGGCGATACTGACGACGGGGCTATTAGCGCGCTTAGCATTGTGCAAATTCGCTAGTCCATTGGCGAGACCGGGGCCTACATGCAGCAAAGTCGCCGCGGGCTTTCCGGTCATGCGGGCGTAGCCATCCGCCGCGCCCGTACAGACGCCCTCGAACAGACCCAGGATCGGGCGGAATTCCGGCACCGCATCGAATTCCTTGATGATTTCCATCTCGGTCGAGCCGGGGTTGGTGAAGACGTGGTCGACGCCGGCGGCGACCAGGCTGCGGATAAGACTTTCTGCGCCGTTCATGTGTGCCTCGTATGTCTCTGTCAGAGGGTGAAGTTCTTTGCGGTCTCGCGTAGTTCGAATTTTTGAATCTTGCCACTCGCCGTACGTGGGAATTCATCGACCAGTTCAAGCTTCTCCGGAAGGTAGGTCTTCGACATACCGCTCGAGAGCAGATGCTCGATCATGGCGTCGAAAGTGAAATTGGCACCGGGCTTGGTCTGCACGAAAGCGCAGGACCGCTCTCCCAACCGTTCGTCAGGCATCGCGACGATGGCGACTGCCTCCACTGATGGATGTCGGTAGAGTTGATCCTCTACTTCGACCACGGGAATATTCTCGCCACCCCGGATGACGATATCCTTCGCGCGCCCGACGATGCGGATGTAGCCGTCCGCGTCGATCCGCGCCAGGTCGCCGGTCTCGAACCAACCGTCGTAGGATTCGTATGCATCGGGGCGCTTCAAATACCCAACGAACATGCCGACGCTTTGGGCCTGCAACCGCCCTTCAGTATCGGGCGGTACGGAATTGCCGTCGTCATCCACGATCCGAACCGCCATATTTTCGACCGCCGCACCATCCGTATTAAAAATTTTCTCATCCGGGTCGCCGGGCCGCGTCGTGGTGACGAGGCCATTCTCCGTCATACCCCAGCCGGAGAGAATTTGCGCGCCGAGACGCCGTGTCGCGGTCTCCACCAGGATGCGCGGGATAGGGGCACCTGCGGAACAGAACATGCGAAAGGAACTGACGTCACACACATCGAGCACTGGTGAATTGGCGAGGTCCGCCAGGAACGGCGTCGACGCCATGGTGTAGGTCACACGCTCATCATTGATGCGCCGCGCCGCCACTTCCGCCGACCAAATATCCTGCAACACCAGCTTCGTGCCCAAGATAAAAGCCATCACCATGCCGTACAAAAAGCCTGTCTGATGGGCCATCGGCGACGGCATGAAAACGACGTCGTCCGAGGTCAGGCCCAACCGGTCGCGGCCCGCTTCGACCGTGCTCAAAAGCGTGTTACTGGTATGGAGCACGCCTTTCGGCACACCCGAGGTGCCGGAGGTGTAAAGCAATTCGATAATGTCGTTCGGTTCGGGACGGCGCTCGGCAAACAACGCGTCGCCGTCGACCTCTTCCTCCCAGCGCCGGTCGATGAACTGCGCCTCGAATGAGGCATCGCCCTCACCACCCAAGATAAAGATATGCTCGAGCTGCGGTAGGTTCGGGCGCAATTCCTCGATCATTGCTTGGTGATCGAAATTGCGAAAAATCTTCGGCGCGATAAAAACTTTCGTCTCCGCGTAATCCAGCATGAAGGAGAGTTCGCGTTGTCGAAATATCGGCATCACCGGATTGGTGATCGCGCCAATATTCAGGCAGGCGAGATGTAGTGCCGCAAACTCCCACCAATTCGGCATCTGGAAAGAGACGACTTCACCCTTCTCAACTCCTAAATCCACAAGACCGATGGCGATACGCCGGGCATAGCGGCGGAGTTGGCTGTAGGAGACGCTCTCCGTCCGCCCCCGCATGCTGTTGAGGCCGTTGATCGCGACCGCATCCGGTTTCTCTTCTGCCCAGCGGTCCACGCGGTCGAGCAGCAGCCCCCGCGGCCACAGACCCTGCCTATTCATCTCGTCGATTCGATCCTGCGTTAGGATCGTCATCGTCTCCAACGCCACGATGCTATTCTCCCCCATTTACTCAAAAGATGAAGTTATCGCGATGCCGCGCGAGGAAAAGCGGGCGGTGTTTAATCAGGACGCAAGAAGTTGCGTGATATGCTCCACTACGGCAGCGGGCTGTTCTTGTTGCACCCAATGTCCGGCACCGGGCAAAAGGTGGATGCCAGACATACGGGGACAGACCCGCTCTTGCATCGCTTCCACTGCACCGGGGCTCTGATAGACGCCCCAGTCCTTCTCGCCGGAAATGAAAATCGATGGGACGTCGATGGTCCTGCCCGAAAATAGACGGAGATCAGCCGTCAACGCCGCGTCCAAGCGGCCCCGGTACCAGTTCAATCCCCCCTGGAAACCGGTCCGGCTGTACTCCGCGGCGTAGAACGCAAGCTCGTCATCCGGCAGCCATTCGCAGGTTGCAATTTCTTCTGCCGTAGGCATGAAGGTTGCCGCCGTCTCCGCCATCGTCGCGTCCCTATCCATGATGTAATAGGTGGGCATTTCCGCGAGACTATCCGCCGCCCACGCGGCGAGGCGGTGCGGGTCGTTGCCCGGCCAATCGGCGCTCTTGCCGTGAAAGTACCCGCGCAGGAGGTCGGCCATACCTTGGGCACAATGCTGCATGTCCGCATTGGCGGACCTCGTACTGTAATACCTGTGATAGTGCTTGCGGGGCCGGGAGAGCGACGCCAGTTCAGCATCAATATCGACGCGCCCAGCGTTCCCTAGCACCGCAGCGGAATCACCGTCGGTATTGTACGGAAAAGCCGGCGGACCGGAGAACGGCGCGCTCATAATAGCAACCTTCCGAAAGACATCGGGTCGGATGAGCGCGCAGTACGCAGCGACGGATGCGCCGAAATCGTGCCCAATGACGGCCGCGACCGCCTCATATCCAAGCGCCCGCACCAATGCCAATGCGTCGCGTGTCAGGTTCAGCATGCCGAACGGTTCCAAATCGACGTCATACTCCGTCGCGCCGTCGACCGTCCGCCCATATCCGCGTTGGTCGGGTGCCACCACGCGATAACCAGCCTTGGCCAACGGTAGCATCACCTTGCGCCAGCTATATGCCAGTTCGGGAAACCCGTGCAGCAGCAACAAGAGCGGCCGGTCCAGCGATCCGGCTTCCAAAACATGCATATTCAAACCGTTCACATCACTCACAAAACGGGAACGGATGCCATCGGGCAAAACGTTAGGTTCGATGGGCGTCATAATGGCGACTTTCTTTTTTTAATTTTTCATTCCGGCTTAATCGAGACGCGCCAATGAATGCGGTCTTCCTCGGGTGGATAGTCGGCGGCGGCTTTGTGATAGGTGCAGCGGTTGTCCCAAATGACGATATCACCCTTGCGCCATTTGTGCCGGTACTGGCCTTCAGGCTGGATCATGTATGTCTTTAGCTCATCAATCAGGTCGTCGCTCTCGCTCTCTTCCAGCCCTTCGACGGCGACGATTTTTCCCGGATCGAAGTATAGGCCCTTACGGCCTGTCTCCGGATGAGTGCGCAAGATCGGATGCATCACCGGCGTCCAATCCCGATCTTCCGGGTTGAGCAGCTGGGCAGACCTTGTGCTCCGCCCTGCATAGGTAAACGCGCCGCGACGCTCGCCGATCCGATCCTTCAACCCTTCCGGCAGCGCGCCGTAGGCAGCGTACATACTGGAGAACAGCGTATCACCACCCGTGCTCGGGATTGCCAGGGCATAGAGCTGTGTCGCCTTAAAAGACACTTCGTCATAAGCACCATCGGTGTGCCAATTCTCTCCGCCCCTGGCATAGACCGCTTCGTTCAAACTTCCGTCCGCGTTGAACTTATCGGTGCCGAGCACTGTGAGTTCCGGATATTCGGAATGCCGGGTGCTTTTCGAGGGATGCTCGTGAAGACGTCCGAAACGTCGGCTATAGGCGAAGAACTCCTCGACCGCGTCCAAGGATTGATCGCGCACGCAGATGACGTTGCAGTCGAGCCATGTTTGATAGATGATCGCGAAATCTTCATCCGCGAGATCGCGAACATCGACTCCGAACATCTCCGCGCCGACTTGCTCGCCCAATCGGTTGACTTCAAGCATTGACCTCTCCCGCGTCTCGCCTCTGGTACAACAATGGTATCGCTCTATCTGCTGAGGGAAAGCCGCACCCGCCCCGTAATCACTGAGGGCGCGCAAATTACACAGAAGGAAGGTCCAACGTGGTCGATCTGTTGCAAGTAGCACAAATCCCGCCGTTTCTTGTTGAGCGGCTGCAAAAGGAATTCACCTTGCACGATTTCGTCAATCCGGCGGATCCAGACAAGCTGTTGGAGGATGTTGGTCCCTCCATTCGGGGCATTGTCGCGGGTGGTATGAAGGGTCCGAACGCTAACCTTATCAACCGACTGGAAAATCTTGAGATCATCTCGTCCTTCAGCGTTGGCTTCGACGCGACCGATGTGGTCGCCGCACAAGCGCGGGGCGTGATCGTCACACACACGCCGGAAGTGCTAACCGGCGACGTCGCCGACCTCGCCATGACATTCATCCTGATGGCGCCGCGCCGAATTGGCGAAGCCGAACGCTTCCTGCGCAGCGGCAAATGGTTGCAAGGCCGCATGGACCTCGGCACGACGGTGCGCGGCAAGCGCCTCGGCATTCTCGGCCTCGGGCGAATCGGCCGCGCCGTGGCGCGCCGCGCCGAAGTCTTCGGCCTCAATATCGCTTACCACGACACCAAGCCGATGGGCGATTTAGCCTACCGATCCTACCCAACCCTGCGCGATCTCGCGGCCGCCAGCGACATGCTATTGGTCGCCTGCGAAGGTGGCACCGCGACGCGCGGACTGGTCGATGCGGATGTGCTCAATGCCTTGGGCCCCGACGGTTTTCTAATCAACACCGCGCGCGGCCCCATCGTCGATCAAGCGGCCTTAGTCGCGGCCCTAAGTGACAAGCGGATCGCGGGTGCGGCCCTCGACGTGTTCGACGGCGAGCCTCAAGTTCCGGCTGAGTTAATGGCGATGGAGAACGTGGTGCTGACACCACATATCGCGAGCTCCACCCGCGAGACCCGCCGTGCGATGGGCGATCTCGTTTATGACAATTTGCGCGCCCATTTCGATGGCAAACAAGTGCTGACACCGGTGCCGCCACAAGTTTAGAATCGCGATTCTATTTCCGATTCAGGATCCATGTCTCAGGCATCGACGGGCATACCATGACGACCGTTCTCGATCCGAGCTTCGCGGTAAAATTAGCCGCGACCGCCGGCTTGGTGATTATTGCCACACTAATTGCTGAGAAGGTCGGCGCCTTTATTGGCGCAATGATCGCAGCGTTGCCATTGTCTGCAGGCCCGGCTTATCTATTCATCTCGATGGAGCATGACTCGACGTTTGTCGCACAAAGCGCGCTGACCGGGCTTGGTATTAACACAATGATCACGCCATTTCTTCTGATTTCTTCCATCCTCGTTCGGCGTTTTGGAATTTGGGTCGGTCTAGGTTTGGGCTTCGCCCTTTGGGCGATTGGATCGTTCGGAATTTTACAAGCCGCGTTAGACGTCGAAGCAGCGATCGCGCTCAATCTCATCGCATTCCCGATCTGCCTGTATTTCTCCCGGCCCTATTTAGACTGCGGCACCGCATCGAACATCAAAGGCGGCCTTATGGATATTGTCTTGCGGGCCCTGGCCGTTGTCTCGGTCGCCGCCGCCGTCATCATCGCCGGGCGGCTCATCGGCCCTGATATGGCCGGGTTTGTCGCTGTTATCCCGATTGTTTGGATGAGTATGGCAGTAGTTCTGTACGCCCGAGCAGGCCGCGACGCGACATCGGCTGTAATGGCTAATGGCATCGGCGGTATGTTCGGGTTCTGCCTTGCATTGTCGGCCTTGCATTTGATGCCCGTTGAATACGGCTCGACGGCAGCGCTGTGCACAGCCCTGGCGCTATGCGTTTCCTGGAACCTGGGTCTCACCGCCGCTCGACCGTTTATCCCGATGTACAACAGGGCCGGCCAAAGGCCTCTCTGACGGCGGGCATTAGCTCGCCGAATTCCCGCAATTGCGGAATTGTTGAGCGGAAAGAATACCTCTCTACGCACAGACATCGAAGCCTCGGAAAATCCCACTCCTAGCCGGCCTGAAACGACAATTCCGTAAAACTGATCTCGACCGCTCCTAATGTTCCAAAATTCGCGGCCAAGGAATCGCCGGGAGCAACATCGAGCAATCCCGTGCAGGTACCAGTAGAGATGATTTCACCTGCCAATAATCCGCGACCAGTTTGTGATTGCTTGTTGGCGAGCCATTGTAGAACGTTGAGCGGATGTCCGAGCGCACGGGCACCGGTTCCCGACTCTCGCACCATACCATCGAGCGATACGTGGACCTCGTGTGCTACCAAGTCGAAACCTTTCCAATCGGTTGTCCAGGGCCCGACCGCAAGCGCGATATTTGCACCGAAATCCGCCGTCGTCAGCAATCGGCCTTTCCCGGCGAGCCCACCCGTGAATCTAGAGCCGACAACCTCAATCGCACCCGCTACTGCTTCCACTGCGTCACGCACGTCGCCAAAGCTGTATTCTTCGCCGCGGGGCGGTAGATCACGAGCGAGCCGCAACGCAAACTCACCCTCTACCGCCGGCTCGTGCGCCTGATCGATGGGTATCTCAGCCGGACCCTCGAAAAAATAATCCACTAGAACAGGACTCGCGCCCGGTTCCGTCGTACCGAGGATATTCTGCGCTTCGGCACTGGTCGAGCCTACTTTGAAGCCGACGGCATCCAAGCCCGAGATCGCCACGGCTTCCCGTTGAATTTCCAAGGCAGCATCCACATCAGCGGGTCCACCATCCGTTGGAATGTTGATGGTCCCGCCATTCCGGCGGCAATGCCAAAGTTGTTCTGCAAGTGTGACCAAAGTCGGATCCCCCGTAGTGTAAAAAATTTAGTTCCACAAAAACTTAATGCTCTTACGAATCGTTAATCAATTTCGGTTCGAATAGTGAAAAACCTAAATACGCGTCAGGACGCCGTTATGCCAAAGAACCTTTCAGAACTAAATGTACTTATCGCGGACGGTGAGGCGGATATTTGCTCGATAGTTAAATTCGCCTTACAAGCGTTGGGCATCTCCATAAGTTTTTCCGCTGCCGATAGGCAAGTAACCTTGGAGCAATTCCGCGAATTCGTGGATACATTCGACTTTATCATCAGCGATTGGATGATGCCAGAAATGTCCGGCCTCGATTTTCTTCAACGGGGCCGCGAACACGACACCAAGGTGCCATTCGTGATTTTGACAATCATTAACGGCAAGGATCATATCGCGAAGGCTGCAGAAAGCGGTGACACGGGCTTTATCGGCAAACCCTTCACCTTGACAGATTTCCAGCGCCATATTCGCAGAATTACGGATAGGATCGAGGACGTTTAACTGCGCAGCCCTTTTGTTCGAGCACCGTCAACGTCCAGAGCGTCCGTCAGTGCGACACCGTAGACTTTCTCGGCAACCTCACGGTCGACAAAGCCGGACAACACATCGGCCGCGACATCCTTTGGCGCGCGCAATCTTGGATCGCCGTAACCACCTCCGCCCGGCATTTCCACGATCAGCTTTTCGCCTTTCGGGATTGGCTGGAAGCCCTTGTTCCGCATCACGGTCCCTGTATCCAGGGTCAGCTTTCCCTTCGCACCCTCTCCGCCACCGTCCCGGCCGCGCGCCGCGAAATGGACCCGCTCGAATGTTGCGAAGATACCGAATGGCGCGTCCTCGCGATTTGCGACGATCATGGTCTGGCCAAGACCACCCCGCTGCTTGCCGGGTCCGCCCGAGTTCTCGCGATATTCTTTTTTCCAAACGACGAGCGGCGTGATGGCCTCGGTTATTTCCACCGGCACATTGCGCACACCACTGGGATAAGGTGTCGCGGACAGGCCGTCTTGTTCCGGACGCGCCCCGGCACCGCCGCTATGGAAACTCATCACCATGAAGGGGGATTGCGTCTCCGGTCCGGTCATCCCATGCCCCGCACCAAGCTTTAGATTCCACAAGTTGGAGGTGCCTTCAGCCGGCACAACGCCCGGCATCGCCTGATGAAGGCAACCGAAAACCACGTCCGGCAGCATGTGACCGATACTGGCACGGGCGACAACCGCGCGCGGGTGCGGTGCATTGACGATAGTGTTTTCAGGCGCGATCACCTTGATGGCGTCGAGGGTTCCCGCATTGTTGGGTATCCCTGCGCCAACAACACATTTCACACCGAACGAGGTGTAGGCTTCGGTGTAGCACATCGGGCAATTGATGCCGAATTCGGATGGCCCTGAGCTGCCGTCAAAATCGACCAAAATTTCACCATCGCCGATGGTCAGTTTGGCGACCAGATCAATGGGTGCCTCGTAGCCGTCGATGCGCATGCTGGCGCTCCAACTTCCCTTGGGCAGCTCGTTGATGGCGTCTTCCATGCCTTTACGGCTGGTCCGGATGATGTGTTCGCCGAGCTCGTCCAAATCATCGAGTTCGTATTCCCCCATCATCGCCAGAAGGCGGCGGCTACCGGTCTCATTGCACGCCACCAGGGCATAGATATCCCCTTCGACCTGGATCGGCTCCCGTACATTGGCTCTGACGAGGTTGAGAATCCACTCGTCCATCTCACCCTCCCGCGCTAGCGGCATGATCGGAATGAAGAGCCCTTCGTGATAGACCTGCTTGCCATCCGACGACGGGCCGAGCCCGCCGATATCAACGAGATGGCTGGTGCACGCGAACAGCGCCACCATTTTGCCGTTCTTAAAGGTCGGCGAAACAATGGTGAGGTCATTGAGATGCCCCGTCCCTTTCCACGGATCGTTGGTGAAATAGGAATCGCCGTCTTTCATTGTCGCCGCCGGAAAGACCTTCAGGAAATGCTTTACGGCGCGGGCCATCGAATTGATATGTCCGGGAGTACCCGTTACTGCCTGTGCCAGCATTTGGCCTTCGAGATCAAAGACGCCGGCGGAGATATCGCCCGCTTCACGACTAGAGGTACTGAACGCGGTGCGGACCAAGGTTTGGGCTTGTTCCTCGACAACCGAGAGCAAGCGCTTCCACATGACTTGTAGGTTGATATCGCTCATGGCATTGGTCGTCATGATCAACTTCCCTTCCGCAGCAATTCAATTTCGCCGAGCGCATTGATCATCACCCGGTAGTTGGGCGGCACGACCGTCGAAGTCTCATCCTCCGTGAGGATCGCCGGACCGTCGAGGCAATGGCCGGGGGCCAGTGTGTCGCGACGCACGAGTTTCGCCTCCACGTTAGTGCCCGACGCTGGATCGAACATCGCCCTGGTTTCGGATCCGGTCGGCGCGACGCTCTCGCCTACGGCCGCACCTGATTGCGGCAATGCACGTTCCGTCGCCAAGGTCAGGGTCCAGGTGAGAATTTCCACATTCAAGTTCGGAATGATCCGCGAAAAATGCGCCGCATAAGACGTGTCGAACAATTCCTGTAACATCGTCACATCGTCCGCCGCGAACGGTCGCGATGGCAATTGCACGCTGATCTCATGCCCTTGTCCGCGATAACGCATATAGGCGGTACGGATCTCAACTAGCCCGGCATCAGGCGCGCCAAGCCGCACCACGCCCTCCGCTTCCTGGCGCATATCCGCGAAAATGCCGTTGACATATTCGGGGTCAAAATCGCGCAAGTCGACCAAACGCGTTCGCACCACCTCATAGCCGATCGGCGCCATCAGGAACCCGACCGCCGATCCAACGCCCGCCCCCTTCGGCACGATCACCCGGTCGATGCCGAGCTTATCCGCGAGGCGCGCCGCATGGAGAGGTGCCGCGCCGCCGAACGCCACGAGCGTCCGATCCGCTGTATCTTTGCCGTGTTCGATCGCATGCACGCGGGCCGCGTTCGCCATGTTCTCGTTGACGATCTCATCAACGCCCGCCGCTGCGATATCATTTGATAGGCCTAGCGGCTCACCAATCGCCGCGGCGATGGCCGCTTCGGATTTTTCCGGCGCGAGGGTGATCTTGCCACCGGCGAAACTAGCTGGATTGATGCGGCCCATGACCACATCGGCGTCAGTGACGGTGGCATCATCATTGCCCCGGTCGTAGCACGCAGGCCCAGGGTCGGAGCCGGCACTTCGGGGGCCGACCGCGATCTGGCGCAGCGCGTCCAACCCGGCGATCGAACCACCACCCGCTCCGATCTCCACCATTTCGATGACCGGGATGCGTAACGGCAATCCGCTGCCTTTCAGAAAGCGGTAGGCCCGCGCGACTTCAAAGGACCGCGAAATTAAGGGTTCGCAATCGTCGATCAAGGTGATCTTTGCGGTCGTCCCGCCCATATCGAAGGACAGCACTCGGTCGAGCCCGTTTTGCGCAGCGATGTTACGCGCCAGGATGGCACCTCCGGCGGGTCCGCTTTCAACCAGACGAATGGGTTGGCGTGATGCGGTCTCCACCGTAGTGATGCCGCCGCTTGACATCATCAACAGCAGCGGCGAGGTCAAACCAATTCCCGCAAGCCCTGATTCCAATTCGCCGAGGTAGCGCGCCATCATCGGTTGCACATAGGCGTTGGCGCAGGCCGTCGACATGCGCTCGTATTCTCGGATTTCGGGGCAAACTTCGGACGAAATGGTAATGGCGACATTCGGCAGGATATCGGCGATCAAATCGCGCGCACGACGCTCATGGTCAGTATTCATGTAGGAGTGTAGGAAGCAAATCGCGAGCGCTTCTATTCCTTCCCCTTCCAATACGCGGGCTTGTTCGATCAGTACGTCTTCGTCGAGCGCCAACAACACTTCGCCATCAGCGGCGACCCGTTCCGGCACACCTAAGCGGCGATGGCGCGGCACCAATGGAGCTGGACGATCCATATACAAATCGTATTGTTCAAAGCGGTGCTCGTAGGCGATCTCGACCGAATCGCGGAACCCTTCCGTCGCTATCAATCCAGTTTTGGCGCCCATACGCTCGATAAGAGAGTTCGTCGCCAAGGTCGTGCCGTGGATTACCAGTTCAACGTCGGAAGCCGGTGTCCCCGATTCGTCGAGAATTCTGCGGGCACCTTCAAGCACAGCCCCCTCGGGTGCGGCGGAGGTTGTCAGCAGCTTTGTTTGGTGCTGCGTGCCGTCCCGTTCCAGAACCAAATCCGTGAACGTACCGCCAATATCGACGGCGAGTTTCGCCCCTGCGGACATGCTGCCTCCTCGCGTTGGAATGAATGGCGATTGATATCGCTGACGCGACCGCCAAATCGTTGAAGGAATCGAAGGTCGAATGACCGGCGTGTCAAGGGTGTGGAGTTGATGAAAGCAGTTTATTGTATCGGTCTGAACGCTTGGCCTCAGATGGAAATGCGTGAGATTGCGACGCCGGAACCTAACCCTGGCGAGGTTCTGATCCGCAATGAAGCCTGGGGCGTCAACTTCGTCGACTACCTGATGTGCCAGGGAGGCTACCAGCTGCGGCCCGATCCGCCGTTTATTCCCGGCATGGAGTCGGCCGGCCGGGTGGCAGCACTCGGCGAGGGCGTTGTAGGCATACAGATTGGCGACGCCTTCATGGCGGGTCACCGCCCCGGTGCCTTCGCCGAAGAAACCTGTGTCCCGGTAGAACGCCTGATCCCGGTACCGGGCGGCATGTACATGGCCGAGGCCGCAGGGTTCCGCTCCGCCTTCATCACCGCCTACCATGGTTTGGTCCAAGGCGGCCGCTTGCAAGCCGGCGAAACCGCATTGATACACGGCGCCGCCGGCGGCATGGGACATGCGGCGGTGCAGGTAGCGAAGCGGCTGGGTGCAACCGTGGTGGCGACAGCCTCGGGCAAAGAAAAATTACGGGCGATCCGATCGATGGGCGCGGATCATGCCATCGAATACAAAGACGGATTCCGCGACGCGGTTAAGGAATTGACCAACGGGCGGGGTGCTGACGTCATCTTCGATCCGGTCGGCGGCGACGTCTTTGACGAATCCATACGTTGCCTGAATTGGGGCGCACGCGTTGTGATCGTGGGATTCACCGCTGGGCGTCCAGCCCTCGCCAAGACCAATCACATCCTGATCAAAGGCGCTTCCGTGAGCGGCATCCGGGCCGGAGAGTTTGGCCGCAGAAACCCGGAAGCGGCCGCGCAAAACCTAGAGACGCTCCAGAGCTGGGCGGCGGCGGGGGATATCCGCACGCATATCTCCCATCGATTTCCTCTCGACGGTATAGAGGACGCCTTCCGCGCGATTGCCGATCGTAAGGTGATCGGCAAAGCCGTGCTGACCCGAGGCGCGTAATCGCTCTATTCAGCGGGCTCCGTCGAGACGCCGGTGACCGCGGCCACTTTCGGGAGCTGCAAGACCAACAGGAAGATCAGCGCGGCACTGATGGACAGGATGATAAATATCACCGCGAACTGATCCCATTCTTTTGGCGCCCAATCGAAGCTATCCCGATTGTCGATCAGCCAGGCAATCGCCGGCAATGTGAACGACATGACGCTGAAGGTGACGAAGCTGCGGGCGGCGTAAGCCCGGCTGCGCCATTCGCTTTTGGCAACTCGGCCGACCAGGACGTCGTTGATCGGAATTTGTCCAAAAACAACCAACATAAAGGCCAGCGAGACGAGCAAGGCTGGTGCACCGAAAAGGTTGATCATCAGGGCGAACAAGGCGGTTTGAACTAAAGTCACGACGCCGAAAATCGTGCGAACCGAATACCGGTCCACCAGGTGCCCCACGACCAATTGCGCAAAGGCCGCCATTGAGAATACGAAGGCGGACCACAGGCCTACTTCTGTCAACGAACCCGCGAGATCGCCCAACCGAAGATTAAAAATCTGCGGCAACGAATATGTCGTGGTCTGAAAGATAATACCGCCAAGCGCCGTCGAGAGGAAAATAATGGCGAACACCTTCACGATGACATGGCGATCGATGGAAATTCCACTGGCTGCGGCCGCTCCGCCTTCCGAGGAGTACATCGTCTCCGATTCTCCCGCGCGGACATATATCCAATAGGCGATGCCAGTGCAAATAGACAGCATGCCCGGCACGATAAACGCCCACCGCCAATCGTAGAGATCAAGAATAGCGCCGGTCAGTAATGGGGCCGCCGCAACGCCGAGATTTCCGAAAACGCCGTTCATGGCCAACGGCATGCCGGTTTTGGCGCGCCCCTGCACAACCATGGCAATCCCAACGGGATGATAAATCGAGGCGAAACCGCCGATCACAAATAGACCAATACCCATTTCCAACGGCGTTGTCGCAAAACTGCATCCGATGGATGCCACACCAATGCCGATGAAAAATATTTGCATCATGCCGTGGCGGTTCCATTTATCCGCGATCCAACCAGCCGGGATTGCCCCCAACCCGAACGCGACCATGCCAGGTGCCGCATAGGGGAGTAAATCCTGGTAACTGAGGTTCCAATCCACTGAGAGCTTGATCACCGCCGTCGCGAAAATCAGCACAAACAGATGGTCCATGAAATGGCCGACATTTAAGAAAAAGAAATTGACGTTCTCGCGTTTCATCTCGAGTGTCCCCTTCTGGCGATGCACCAGCAAATTTTGACACGTGGCCAGTTTACTCATGATCGCATCGTTCAGCTATGCGATATATTGAGATAATACATCGCCAAACCGCCCCGAAAAGAATAGACGTAACAGCATGTTTTTCCATAGGCAGTCTGGTCTTTCGCTGGAAAATTAGCCCTAATAGGTGTAGTTGGTGATGGTTTCAATTATCAGAAAGTTATTTGTGAACGACACATGGTCGGAGCAAGTAATCCAACATCCCTGACCGAACCGGTGCTAGGGTCACAATTGCATTTGATCCGTAAGATTCAGGTGACGCCAGGCGTCTTCTGGGTCGAGGTGCCGGAAGCGGACCTCTTTATCATGTGTGGTTCTCCGCCGGACGCGGTCAAACATCTGATGCGGCGTGGCTTAATCGTCGAGGAAGAAGTCGACGGTGTGGTCTTCGAAAACGGCCCGAACGCCATCCTGCTGTCCGACGTCATGCTGCAAGGCGGAAGTTTCGCTAATTTGAGCGAGTTCCCAGTCCTACAAATGTTTTACCGGCAGGGTATGATCCTGCCCGGCCATCCGGGGAACACCGGACGCAAGCCCGTCCTTATCGGCACGCAAGACCAAGTCGTGGCGCAACTCAATTATATTTATCGCGGCAACTACGGCCTCATCTCGAAGGAGGAGATCGAGAAGAGCGGTATCGATTCGGAAAGCGCTGAAGAGATGATGCGGATAAAATTGCGATTTGCCTTTGGCGGTATTCGCGATACTACGGAATTCGTCGATACCCTGGTGGTAGGCCGCGAAGCGGAAGAGATTCGCAACGGCGTCATGGTCAAACGCCTAGACGTCAACATCTACGAGATTTCATATCGCGGTTCGTCCGTTCAAGTCGATTTGAACCTTCCGCGACACCGCCAATACGAATCGCCCTATCCGCTCAGTTATCATCAGGTGGAACGCGACTATTTCTCGGTCATTCATTCGGGCGAGAGCGACGGCTGGGACATCAACCACCCAGCGATGTCGAGCATCATCTGTTTTCAAGGAAAGCTGTTTCTAGTCGACGCAGGTCCAAACCTACCCGCGATCATGAACGCCCTTGGCATCTCCGTCAGCGAAATCGAGGGCATCTTCCACACGCACTCCCATGACGATCACTTCGCTGGGCTGCCAACATTGATGCAGACAGACCACCGAATTCGTTATTTCGCGACGCCGTTGGTACGCGCAGCCGTTACGAAGAAATTGACCGCGATGCTCGGTGTTGAAGAGCGCGAGTTCGAACATTACTTCGACGTACACGACCTGGATGTCGATTCGTGGAATAAGATTGGCGGATTGGAAGTTCGGCCGATTTTCTCTCCGCATCCAGTGGAGACAACGTGTTTCTATTTCCGAGCTATGGGCCCCGAAGGATACAAAACATACGGCCATATGGCCGATATCGCGTCGTTCAGCGTCTTGGAATCCATGGTCACGGACGACGACACCGCCCCTGGCATTTCCGCAGCGCGATTCGCGCGCACAAAATACGAATACCACGTGCCGACCAACGTGAAGAAAATTGATATCGGTGGCGGCTTGATCCACGGCTCGGCACTCGATTTCAAGGACGACCCGTCCGACAAGATCATTCTGGCGCATACCGATCGCGCACATACGCCGGAAGAAAAGGAAATCGGCTCAGGCGCGCCCTTCGGCACAGTCGATGTCCTAATCGATGGGTACCAAAACTACGTCTGGCGGTTCGCTTATGAATATCTGAAGACCTATTTCGGCAATGCTAGCAACGACCAACTGCAAATGCTGCTGAACAATCCGGTCCAGACTTATAACCCCGAATCGATCATCGTGCGAGAGGGTGATAGCCACGAACACGTTCATCTCATTCTAACCGGAAACGTTGAATGGCTGACCTCGGAGGCGCAGATGTCCGGCATACTGTCGGCGGGAGCTTTTATCGGCGAGCGATCGGTTCTAACCAAACGTCCAGCCTCGATTACCGTGCGCGCCGCGTGTTTTGTGCGCGCGTTGCGCATCCCGGCGAAACTCTACGTCGATTTCGTGAAAAGCAACGATTTCTTCGACGATTTCCTGGATCTGGGCAATTCGGCGAATTTCCTTCAACGTACCTGGCTGTTAGGCGAGGCGATCTCTCAGCCGGTCCAACATCGGATCGCGAAAAGCCAGAACATGGTCTATATTCCGGGCGGTGACCTGTTCGAGGTCGAGCCCGGCAACTTGTTCATTGTACGATCAGGCAAGGTAGAGCGTGAAGTTGTCGACGGTGGAGTGATCAGTATCGGGGTTGGCGATTTCTTCAACGAAGAGAATGTTTTGTTCGATGCGCCGATGAGCTTCAATGTACGTGCGCTGGAAGACACCGAAGTTTGCATGATCGATGCGTTGATCATCGGTGAAGTTCCAGTCGCGCGGCGGAAAATGTTCGAGACATTTCTCTTGCGTATGCAGACGTCACAGGGCTGATTGCGCTTCGTACTGCGCGGGAACCGCGCTTCTATGTAACAAGCCCCCTGAGTACCGAATCTGATGAACGAACCCGAAAACACAGACGAAAACTCCGATACGCGCGACTTCATCCGCACTATCGTCGCGGATGACTTGGCAGCGAACCGCTATGACGAAATCGTCACCCGGTTTCCACCGGAGCCGAACGGCTATCTACACATCGGCCACGCCAAATCGATCTGCCTTAACTTCGGCGTCGCTGAGGAAGAGGGCGGGCGCTGCAACTTGCGCTTCGACGACACCAATCCGGCAAAGGAAGAACAGGAATATATCGACGCCATCCAGGAGGATGTGCGTTGGCTCGGATTCCATTGGAGCGGTGAGCCCCATTACGCCTCCGACTATTTTGAGCAGCTCTACACGTGGGCGCAGGGATTGATCCGCGAGGGCAAGGCCTATGTCGACGATTTGAGCGCGGACGAGATGCGCGAATATCGTGGTACCTTGACGGAACCTGGCACCAACAGCCCACACCGCGAGCGCTCGGTTGAGGAGAGCCTCGACCTGTTCCAGCGCATGCGCGACGGCGAGTTTCCGGACGGCGCGCGTGTCCTGCGAGCCAAGATCGACATGGCGTCTGGCAATATTAATCTGCGCGACCCGGTCCTCTACCGGATCATGCATGCGGAACATCCACGCACAGGCACCGCGTGGTGCGTCTATCCCACATACGACTACGCACACGGACAGTCAGACGCCATTGAAGGCGTCACCCATTCGCTCTGCACCTTGGAATTCGAGGATCACCGCCCGCTATACGATTGGCTGCTCGAGAATTTACCGACGCCCTCGCGTCCGCGTCAGTACGAATTCGCGCGCCTCAACCTCACCTACAACATCCTCTCGAAGCGCAATCTCATTCAGTTGGTCGAGGACGGCCACGTGACTGGCTGGAACGATCCGCGGATGCCAACCATCTCGGGTCTGCGCCGCCGCGGCGTGCCGCCCAAAGCCTTGCGCGATTTCGCCAAGCGCATCGGCGTCACCAAATCCGACGCGACGGTCGAGACCCAACTTCTCGATCATTGCATGCGCGACCTGTTGAACCGCACAGCGCTCCGTCGTATGGCGGTGCTTAATCCGCTCAAGGTCGTGATCGAAAATTACGCGGAAGGCGGGAGCGAAGAATTGCCCGGCGTCAACAATCCGGAGGACGAAAGCGCGGGCAGCCGCATGATCCCATTCAGCCGTGAATTATGGATCGAGCGCGACGACTTCATGGAAGACCCACCAAAAAAATTCTTCCGCCTCGCACCCGGCCGCGAAGTCCGCTTGCGTTACGCCTATTTCATCACTTGTATCGATGTCCTGAAGGATGAGAACGGCGAAGTGATCGAACTCCGCTGCACCTACGACCCCGCGACCAAGGGCGGCAACGCGCCGGACGGGCGCAAGGTCAAGGCAACCATGCATTGGGTCTCCGCTCCGCACGCGGTGGCGGCGGAGGTGCGGCAATATGAGCATCTCTTCACCGCCGAGGCGCCAGGCGCCGGCGGTAACTATCTCGACGACCTCAACCCGGAATCGTTCGCGGTACTGAAGGATTGCCAATTGGAGCCCGCCTTGGCCAATGCCCCTGTTGGCGGCACGCTACAATTCGAGCGCTTGGGATATTACTGCGCCGACCCGGACGGCACGCCCGAGCACCCCATCTTCAACCGCACCGTTGGCCTGCGCGACACTTGGGCTAAGGTGCAACGTCAACAGGCTTCGGGCCAACAAGCCACCGCCCAAAAGAAAGGCTGAGGGTCCATACATGAACACGGACAAGATAGGCCCCTTGGATCGCGCCCTGGAATTGATTTTGTCGTTGGATCATATGGACCCAGCGGCAAATCTGCCAGAGGAACTGGACGGGCTGTTCGATCACCTGGCGCAATTGGAGCTATCGGAACCCCTCGACGTGGTCGAAGGCTCGATCTGGGCGCTGTGGTGCAGCCACCCGGATGAAAGCGCTGTACAGCGTATGGAGCGGGTCATCGGCGGCTTGGCGCAGGGCCGCTTCGACGCCGCCGAACGCCTGCTGGACGGCTTGATCCGCGACTACCCAGACTGGGCCGAAGCCTGGAACAAACGTGCGACGCTGTATTTTCTGCAAGACCGTGACGACGAAAGCATCTCCGACATTGAGGAAACTCTGCGCCTGGAGCCGAGACATTTCGGGGCACTCGGCGGTTTTGGCCAAATTTGCCTGCGCCAAGATGAGCCGGTCAGTGCGAGGATCGCGTTCGAGAAAGCACTGCTGGTAAACCCGCATCTCGACGGCGTGCGCGAGATCGTCCACGAGCTAGGCGCTGAGTTCCGGCCGGTGATTAACTAAATGCTTGCTGAGACAAACAAGCATCCAGTTTATCTTGCGCAAGCCATAGCGCTAACTCTCCCCTAGCCGCCCTGCATTCCGGCGCCAGTTTGATGGTTAAGCGCAAGTCGATCGGCACGGCATCTGACCAGACAACGCCGTTAAGGCAAATAGGGGATGGTACATGGAGCAAACACTGGAAATCGAGGAAGGGCAGGTCTTCACCACCCCGACAAAAACGCTGACCGATGCACATTTCCTGTTTTTCTCAGGCCTAACGGGCGACAACCATCCGATCCACTATGACGTTGAATACGCGAAGGCGACCAAGTTCGGCGCACCTCTCGCGCACGGGCTTTTGCTCGCCGGGATGACAGCGCTCGGCGGGTCCGATGCCAGTTTCCAGATCGAAGGATTCGTTTTTGTCGAGCAGGGAAGCCGCTTTCTGAAACCCGCGAAGATCGGCGATACGATCCACACGCAGCTGACGGTCGAGAAAATTTGGCAAGACGGTAAGCGACGCTATGTCCGCTTCACCACCGCGATGCTGAACCAGCACGACGAGACCGTACTCGAGGGGTTTCACGTCTATCAAATCGTGCCGAAAGGATAAGCCGCATGTCGATGTACTGGGAAGAATTCGAGATCGGAAGACGCTACGAGACTTACGGACGTACGGTGACAGAGGGCGACCTCTCGATGTTTTGCTCCTTCGTCGGCTATCACGTACCGCTGTTTATCGACGAGGAATACGCGAAGCGGACGCAGTATGGCGGCCGTATCGCGCCGAGCGCCTTCACCATGTCGGTCTCGACCGCGATGACCGAAAGCCTGTTCCGACATACCGTGATTTCGCTGATGTCCGTCGAGCGCGGCCGGTTCTTGGCGCCCGTGCGGGCTGGAGATACGATCCGCACGGAGGTGGAGGTAATCTCAAAGAAAGAGACGCGAAATCCGGAGAAGGGCATAGTCACCTTCCGTGATCATGTCTTCAATCAGAAGGATGAGACGGTATTTCAGATTGATAAAATCGTGATGCTCAAACGCCGCATTGACGGCGACGGCTGAAGGAGAAGCCCGATGGCCTTACATACCCCAATGTGTGATCTGCTGGGAATCGAATACCCGATCTTCGCTGCCGGTATGGGCGGTGTCACGATGGCACCACTGACGGCGGCGATCTCGGCGGCGGGCGGTTGCGGCGTGCTTGGTGCCACCTTCTGCACCCCGGATCAGCTGCGCGCAGAAATCCGCTCAGTACGAGAGATCACCGACAAACCGTTCGGCGTCGATCTGCTCATTCCGGGTGATATTCCCGCGGACCTGACCGCCCACGAAGTACCGCCTTTCCCAAATTTCCTCGAAGATCTGATGCCCAAGGTGGAAGGGCTTAAAGGCAACCCGCCGCCGCCGCTCACCATCGATCTCGCGCGCGCCCAGGTCGAAGTGACGCTTGAGGAGAAAGTGCCGCTGATCGTCTCGGCCCTCGGCACGCCGCGTTGGCTGGTCGAGGAATGCCACGCCGTCGGCACCAAGGTCATGTCGATGGTGGGCGCCGTCCGCCACGCCGCGAGGCTGGAGCAGATGGGCGTCGACATCATTGTCGCGCAAGGTATGGAAGCGGGCGGTCATGTCGGCACTGTGACGACCATGGTATTGGTGCCGAGCGTCGTCGACGCGGTGAGCGTCCCGGTCCTGGCCGCGGGCGGCATCATCGACGGGCGAGGCATCGCGGCCGGAATGATGCTCGGCGCGCAAGGTGCCTGGATTGGTACCCGGTTTATCGCCACCGAGGAGGCCACCGCGCCAAACAGCCACAAACAAGGCATTCTGAGAGCGGACGAGAACGGAACTGTCGTGTCGCGTTGTTACACGGGCAAACCGAGCCGCGTTTTGAAAAACGAGTTCACCTCGCGTTGGCACGGTCGCGACAACGAACTGTTGCCGATGCCGTGGCAACGCATGCGGGTCGAAAAACTCGTCGCGCCCGCCAAGGCGGTGGGCATGCCGGAGATTGCCAATTTCCCAACTGGGCAAGCGGCTGGCGCCATCAACGACATCCCCAAGGCGGCCGACGTATTCCGCGATATGGTGAGTGAGACCGAAGGAGCGATGGCCCAATGACGGATTTCCTGCGTCAACCGATCGAGAAAATCCGCGAACTCCAAAACAAGTTGGTGGCTGAACAAATTGCGCTCTGTGCGCAGGGTCATGAATTTTACAAGCAGCGCTGGGCGGAGCATGGTGTCGATCCGGCGACGGTGAAGACCATCGACGACCTAGAGCGCCTGCCGCTCACGTCGAAAAAAGACCTGATGGATAATCCGGAAGCCTTTCGCCTCCAATGTCCGGATCTACCGCTTGAACAGCGGACGTTGTGGGAGGTGAACTACACGACAGGCTCCACCAGCGACCCAACGCCCCTTTATGTCACCACGCACGACTACGTCGCCTATCTGGGTTTGGCGAAACGCGTAGGCGAAATTTCAGGCATCCGTGAAGACGACGTTCTGATGAATCTGTTTCCGCTCACACCAGCACCAATGGGAGCCTTTATGCGCTCGCCGATGAACGCCTATGCAACAGGGGCGACGATCACGGCGGCTCTCGTCGGCGCCCCCTTCGGCGATTTCAACATGCATCGCTCGCTCGATGAAGCAGTCCGTATGGTCGAACGCCACCGCGCGACGGTGCTTTGGGGCATCACCAGTTTTGTGCGCCGGGCGATCATTCGGGCAACGGAACTCGGCGCCGATTTCTCGAGCGTCCGCATGTGCAGCGTGACCGGTGAGGCCAGCACGCCGGAGATGCGTGAGGACATCCGCGAGCGCCTGCGCGCGCACGGCGTCGAGAAGCCAATCATCTTCGACCGCTACGGTTCAACCGAGGCGGGCGGCATGGCGCAATGCCGTGAAGACAGCGATTGGCACAATCCAGCGCCCGATCTTTTGTTCCAGGAAGTAGTCGACCCCGATACAGGCCGCCGCCTTCCCGACGGCGAGCGCGGCGCCCTCGCAATCACCCAGCTCAATCGGCGTGGAACATCGCTGGTCCGCTATCTGGTCGGCGATGTCGTGAGCCTGACCCACGAGCCGTGTCCGAATTGCGGCCTCGGCGGCGACCGCGTTGTCCCGCCGATCGTGCGGACCAAGGACCTGGTGAAAGTCAAAGGCATGTTGATCAACCCGACCGTGCTGCTCGAATCGCTGACCGCGGTCAAAGACATCGACGAGTTTCAAGTCGTGCTGACCCGCCAGGACGAAAGCGATCCATTTTCCATGGACGAAATGATCGTCCGCATCGCCAGCCCCCGCACCGACAGGGACGCTCTGATCGCGGCGGTCACGGACGCAGCCCAAACCGCAGCTCGCATCCGCCCCCGCATCGATTTCGTCTCAGCAACCGATATTTACGATCCGGCTAAACACGCGAAGGCCACGCGGCTGGTGGACCGGCGTTAGGTCTCGCGACGGCGCCGCTGGACCACATAGAGTACATAAGCGACGGCAGTCGGGAACATTAACAAGCTGTAAATAGCGCCTGGCACCATCATCTCTCGCGACCCGATCAAGGTAAGGACGACAAAGATCACGAGCGTGCCAATCTGCAATCCGCACTCCAGCGTTATGGCAGTCTGCTGCGTTTCACTCAACTGGCCAACCTTACTGAGCGCGAGTGTCAATCCCATCATTACCAGGTTCAGAGACAGGGCCGCCGGACCAGCTTGTAAGAAATATTCGACGAGGTTCTGCCGTTCCGCATAGATCGCCCCGGCAACGATCACGATGAAAAGCACCGTGGCGTCCATTCGGACTATGCGCTCAAAATCTTCGGCAAAGTCGGGCGTGTAGCGGTTCGTGAACATACCAATGATCACCGGCACCGTGGTAATGGCGAAGACACCGAAGATGGTGCGGCCGATGGAAAGCTCAGGTGCGGTAGCCGCGTCCATGAAATGAAGGATGGATAAACTGATGATTAACGGCAGGCTGACGACCGAGAGCAGGCTAATGACCGCGGTCAACGAGACCGAAAGCGCGGTGTCGCCGCGGGCCAGATAGGTCATGAGGTTCGAAGTAACGCCGCCGGGACAAGTGGCGATGATCATCACGCCCACGGCCAAGGCTGGATCGATCCGCCAGAACTACAGCAAAGCGAGCGCCACCACGGCAAGAAGAACATCTGGCTGACGGCGCCAATTAAGAAATCCTGGGGCTGGACGGCAACACGTTTGGAATCCACAAGCGTCAGTTCCAGGCCGACCGAGTACATGATGAACGTCAACGACAACGGCAGAAATATTTGAGTGATAGCGTTCCCGTCTTCCATGCATTCTCCAAACTTGCGGTGTTATTGGTTTCTGGGGCGGGGCAACAGTGGCGCGGCAAGGGGGAGACAATGGCGACTGGCTTCCTTGATGATTTCCACCGGTTTAAGCCTTGAGATCATCTGTTTTCTCGACAACGCGACCGACATCTACGACCTGGCGTAACACTTCCAGGTGACACAGTTGATGAACCGGCAATGAGTGTTGGTTTGGCTGAATAGGAAAAAATTTCTGTCAATATCGGTGCCAGAAACAGCCGTGAACGAAAACTACTTTTCTTCGCCCTGGAAAAGCTAAATCCGGCTTGCCGGGTAGATTTCGAAGATGCAACCGATATCGATAGCCTAGCTTGTGAAGCATTCGCCGAACCATCATTTCAGGGCGGGTGTTTTTTGATTTAACTTTAGACATTATGGCGCTTCTCTGGGCGTCTGAAATCTTATCCACCATATACTTTGCTATCACATTTTTAACATTCGTCGCGAAATTTCGCGGTAATAAAGGCACTTAGGCAGCTTCATAAACTCAAAATCGACGAATCGATTACTCCCTCCCTATATCCACTTCATAACGTGTGCCTATGGTTTATTCGAGTGCCAGCCGCATACCGATTTTGAAGCAGCGCCAGGTGCAAGCTTTAGTCGTTCAGCCACCTCCCCCACCCTAAATCTCCACAACCAGCCCATCATACGCACACTCCTCCGGCACACGGTTGGCCATCGCCAGCATTTCGGGGGACATGTGGGTGAGGATCGTGCGTTTGGCTTGGAACTCGTCCCAGTGCGCGATCACATCGGGGTAGTTCATGTGGAAGCGCACGGGTTTTTCGTAGAAATACGATTCGCAGATAAACAAATCGGCGTCCTTGGAAATTTTTGGTATGTGCTTGGTCCACGCCGTATCCCCCGTATAGGAGACGGTTTTGCCACCGGCTTCCACGCGCAAGCTTGTCGGATGGGTCTGCGGCGTATGGTTCGCGGGATACGGTGTCACCACAGCGTGATCGCCGACTTTATTCGGCTTCATGATGTCCATCTCGACGAAGGTCAGGTCAAACTTCGGCACCATGACATTGCTGCCCGGCAGCATCGATTCCATCATCTCGCGCAGGCGCACCTCCGTATCACGGGGGCCCGCGATGATGAGCGGCTTGGTGCGTTTCGCAGCCAACATCCCATCCAACAGCATCGAGGGAATACCGGAACAATGATCGGCGTGAATATGCGAAAAAATAACCGCATCGAGCGATGCGTGTTTTATGCCCGCCTGCTGCAATGCGACGAGCGACGTGGCACCAAATTCAATCGCATAGCGAAAACCTTCCACATCGACGACGAAGCACGAATTAAACCGCCCACCGGAGCCGAACGCATCGCCGCAGCCGGCAAAAGTGACTGTGCCTGATTTTGACATATTGATCCCTACATTTCGTCTTTCGTGGATTATCCGGGACACGTTCCTGAATGCAAATCTGCGTTCACTTTCGCGTTAAGAAACCTGTTCCAATTTCCTCGTCTGTTTTTGCGATCGGATCACCTGAACAACTCATCTGCCTACGCGACGATCTTAACTAGTTCCTTTTGCCGGTTTTGAATCGCTAAATCCTGCGCTTCACTTAATAGTTTCGTCATCATAAAGCATTGCGACCAAAGCCCATGTCCGCCCTTAAATCCACCGCGTGTTATCTCCTTTTCGAACTTTTCGTGCCCTGAACGGTAGATCCGTACCCTGATCGTAAAATCCAAATCCGCATTGCAAACCGTCCCAACGCACTAGCCCCGACGTGTCATATTTGTTAGGGTCATCGAATTTCCGCCAACAGCATTAAAATCACGTATTTTGACAGGAGTCCGGCTTTTCGGTGCAAAGACGACTTCTTCAAAGAGCGTTTCGACCGCGAGTTTCATACATTTTTTTCCAGCTACGGACCAAACACGAGTTTGTAGCTAAAAAGCTGCTTTGCCAGGCTTTGCAGCGGAGCATTCGGATTAGATAAGTCCCCTGCTATTGGTTTGCCCGGATCCAACTTTAAAACAGCAACGTATTTTCCCGAGATTTTACGCTCCACACTTGCAACTGGCGTAGCCTTGCCGGTCGCCTCAATCGTCTGTGTACAGCCTGCGATCAATAATGCGCCGAAGGCTGTTATCAACAAAATGAAGGATTTCGCGATCATCAACGAACAATTTTTTTTAGACATTTTAATCTTAAATCACGCAATCTAGATTAGAATCGTACAAGGTTGATTACGCTGCCTTCAAGATAGAAACCTTCCGCTATTCCCCTTTCACGAACCGGAATTGAATATCTGTTAGCGGACTCCTAAATTCGCCTCCCTCTTCCGTGCTCCCTTTCCCGCATCACGACACGGTGTAAATCATTTGCTACACTCCCTGGGGCATCTGGAGGTTTGAGACATGCATGATCTGGTCATACGGAACGCGAACATCGTCGATGGCACCGGCGCGGACGCGTATTCAGGCGATATCGCGATCGATGGCGGGACCATCGCCCAAGTCGGCGGGACCGCCGGTGCGGGCAAACGAGAGATCGCGGCGAATGGCGCCATGGCCTCTCCCGGCTGGGTCGATGTGCACACGCACTACGACGGCCAGGTCACCTGGGACCCTGTGGTCAGCCCCTCTAGCTGGCATGGGGTCACCAGTATTGTCATGGGCAATTGCGGCGTCGGCTTCGCGCCAGTCAAGCCGAGCGACCACAACATGCTGATCGAGCTGATGGAAGGCGTGGAAGACATCCCAAGCGCCGCGCTGCACGAGGGTGTGCCGTGGAACTGGGAGAGTTTTCCGGAATTCATGGATGCGCTTGAGGCTATGCCGCGCGCCATCGATGTTGCGACACAAGTGCCACACAATCCGGTCCGCGCCTATGTTATGGGCGAAGATGCAGGCACCGACCGCACCTCCACGACTAAAGAGCGCGAGAAGATGGCTGCCATCGTCGCCGAGGGAATGGCGTCGGGCGCGCTCGGGTTCACCACGTCGCGCACAAAATTCCACCGCACTTCGACCGGTGACCACGTCCCGAGCCACTTCGCCGATTTGGAAGAGTTGCGCACCATCGTGCAATCGCTGAAGAGCCACGGCGACGGAGTCATCGGCCTGCTCTGCGATTTCGATGAGCCGGAAAAAGATATCGCCGGATTTCGCCAACTCGCCGTCGAATCGGGCCGCCCACTCTATTACCTGCTGGTTCAATTCGACGAACATCCGGACCGCTGGCGCAAGGTATTGGAACTCTCGCGACCCGGCGATGACGGGGCCGTTATCCACCCGCAAGTATGTCCGCGCCCGGTCGGCTTCTTCCTCGGCCTCGAATGCACGTTCAATCCGTTCGTCAGCCGTGGTGCCTATCGCGAAATCGCGGACTTGCCGCTCGACGAGCGCGTCAAACGCATGCGCGATCCGGAAGTGCGTCGCAAAATTCTCTCTCAGGTGCGCGATCACAAGTCGAACCTGATGCAGCAGGTGACCGGTGCTTTCGACAAAATGTACCGCTTGGGCGATCCGCCGAATTACGAGCCGTCAGAAGCGGACAGCATCCTCTCCATCGCCAAGCGCGAAGGGCGTGAGCCCCAGGAGGTCGCCTATGACATGCTTTTGGAGCGCGACGGACATGAGCTTATATACCTGCCGTTCACCAACTATACCGACCGTAATCACGAAGTAATCTTGGAGATGCTGCGCGACGAACAGTCACTGTTCGGGCTCGGCGATGGCGGCGCGCATTGCGGGCTGATCTGCGATGCGACGATCCCCACATATCTGCTGACCCACTGGGTGCGCGACCGCAAACGCGGCGACCGTTTGCCGCTGGAATGGATCATCAAACGCCAGACCCGGGATAACGCTAATTTCTTCGGCCTGCATGATCGCGGCGTCTTGGCTCCGGGCATGAAGGCGGACGTGAATCTGATCGACATGGATCGGCTGACCCTACGCCCGCCGCATATCGTCCACGATTTGCCCGCCGGCGGCCGCCGATTGGTGCAGGAAGCGGACGGTTATCTGGCGACGATCCAATCAGGCGCAGTGACCTTCGAGGAAGGCACGCATACAGGTGCGTTGCCCGGCAAACTGGTGCGCGGTCGACAAAAAGGACCAGCAACATAGTAACAATTACACCCCCTGACGCCGAGGCGCTGACGCGCCTATTGAAGGCGCGCCCTGCCTGGACCGGCATGATGTCGGCATCGGACGCGATCGGATTAGAGCCGCGCACGTTACTCCACAGCGGCCCACCGTCGAAGGAACCGCCGGTCGTCCCGACCTTGAACTCTGCTTCCGTCGCTTGCGTTTTCGAAGGTTGGGCCCAAAACTTAGACGAGGCCGACGCGCTGATCGCCTCCGACAAAATCCGCTTTGCCCCCGCGCAGGACCGCAATGTCGCCACCCCCTTGGCGGCGGTCGTCTCACCCTCCATGCAACTCGTGGTCATGGCGGATACGTCTGGCTCCGGCGTGCGCGCCTTCGCACCCTTGAACGGTGGCGGCACCGGCGGTGCGCCCGCCGCGCGTTACGGACGGAAGTCACAAGAAGCACTCGACCTACTGCGCTTCCTGAACGAAGAGATCGCACCCGCCATCGCGCCCGCTGCCGACACAGTGGTCGACTGGTTACCTATAATCGACGACGCGCTGACCAAGGGCGATGATGCCCATCTCCGCCACCTCGAGGCCCATACCACGATGATGGTGCTCCTCGGCGAACGGCTTGGCGCAGAGTTCGCGAACTCCAAGGCCGGGGCCTTCGTTGGCGAATGGCCGATTTTTCATCTGAATTTCTGGATGGCTGCTGCCCGCTGCGCGCTGTCCGCCGCGTCTGGTGTCGACGGCAGTGCGCTGATCACCGCGTTCGGTGGCAACGGCGCACAGTTCGGACTCCAGGTCAGCGGCCTGCCGGGTCGTTGGTTCACGGCGCACGCGGATGTGCCGCGCGGGAACGTGCGTGCACCCTATACGCTCGAGTCCTGTACCGGTGCGTACGGGGATAGCGCGCTCGCCGAGGGTTTTGGTTTGGGGGCGATGGCGCTCTCCTACTGCCCCGACATGCAGGCGCTGCACACGGATTTCTACGACGACGGCATCTACGACCTGCCCGGCACTTTATTGATGGCGGCGCATCCCGGCTTACCGACATCTGCGGCAAGGGCCGGGCTCTCGGCGCGCGCCGTGATCGATAGCGGCAAGACACCGGTGGTCGAGCTTGGACTTGTCGAGAAGACGGGTGTCGACGGAGGCTTGGGCGCAGGGCTCTACCAGCCACCACTAGCCCCGTTTGCAGAAGCCTGCGCGGCTCTCGACGCCGGTTAGTTAGAAGGCTCCTCCTTCGATAAGGGGAAAGCCCCATGAGGAAGAACACCGTCCGCGCAGGTTTCGTCGGCTCCGACTTTGTCGCGAATATCTACCGGGTCTATGGCACCAATGTGGAGGTCGTCGGCGTCCACGCAGGCGACCAAGCCAAAGCTGCGGCTTTCGCCGATGCGCATGGCGGCGAGGCCTTCGCCGAATCGATGCGCTGCTCGAGAAGATTGATGTGCTGCGCATCGTCGCCCCTTCCTCCCTGCATGAGGCCTTCGCGGTGCGGGCATTGGAGCGGGATGTCCATGCCATCGTCGAGAAACCGCTCACCGGTTATTTCGGCGATGGGGGCGATGGTTTCGACGCTCGCAACGCTGCTATGTCGGACGCGAAAATCGTTATGGGCAGCATCCACAATTGGCTGGAGGTCTGCGCCAACAATCACGGCACAATCTGCGACCTCAATCCGAACGACATGATGCAGACCTTCAATCCGGTCGACGCTCGGTTCGACGATATCTATGTGGTCAAGAAGACCGGCACCAAACAGGGCTGGGCAAAGACCGCGCCCGAAGAGGATTTCAACCACGGCTTCCCGCAAGAAGTCGAGGCATTCTATCGCACCGTCGCTTATGGCGATCCGGTGAAAAGTGAGAGCCAACTCGCAGCCGACACCATCTCGACCGTCTATAGCAGATATCTCAGTGCGGAGCAGGAGGGCGCGCAAGTCACCGTGGAATTACTGTGACCAGTGTCATCATCTGCGGCGGCGGTGTCATCGGCGCTTGCGTGGCGTTCTATCTGGCTGAGCGGGGAGCCGACGTCACGGTTGTCGAACGAAACGGCGTTGCCAATGGGGCGTCCGGTAAGTCTGGCGGGTTTCTGGCGCTCGATTGGTGCCGAGGCACACCAGTCGATCCGTTGGCGCGGCGTAGCTTCGATCTCCATGCGGAACTGGCGGAGCGGGTTGGTATCGATTGGGGATATCGGCGTGTTGAAACATTAGGCGTTGCGGCCAGTCCGCGCCGCAACTTGAGCCGATTGCGATCGGCGCAGGCTCCGGGTTGGCTCGGGCCCGATGCGGCGGTCCATGGCCAATTGGGAACGCCAGATACGACTGCGCAAGTGACACCGGACCTCTTCACCAAGGGCATGCTGACGGCCAGCGGTGCCAAAGTGTTCGAGGGTGCGGTCGAGGGCGTTTTCTTGGAAGACGGACGCGCGACCGGCGTGCGGGTTGATGGCAAACCACTGACCGGGGACGCAACCGTCATTGCCATGGGCCCTTGGTCCGTAATTGCCTGCCCATGGCTGCCACTGCCGGGTGTTTATGGCCTGAAAGGTCATAGCCTCGTCTTTCGCTATACCCCAGACGCCCCAAAAGCGCTGTTCGTCGAGCTAGAAAACGATGAGGGCGAGATTTCAACCCCGGAAGTGATGCCACGTCCGGACGGCACGACCTATGTTTGCGGTCTTTCCGGTGCAGCGCCTTTGCCCATCGACCCAGCGCATGTGAGCACGGAAGATGGCGGGCCGGAGAAATTGCGGGCAATGACGGCAATGTTCGCCCCCGAACTTGGCAATGCGGAGATCCTCGCCTCGCAAGCCTGCTACCGTCCGGTAACACAGGATGGGATACCGTTGATCGGCGCCGTGTCCGGCGTTGCGGGTGCCTATGTCGCGACCGGCCACAGTGTCTGGGGCATGTTGAACGGCCCCGCCACTGGTGAGGCAATGGCGGAGCTGATTCTCGACGGTACAGCCAGCAGTGTTGAAATATCGCCGTTCGATCCAGGAAGGTTACCGGTATTGGATGCGGGATCAATTATCAGATAAAGATGAACGGCTCCCAGTCAAACCTTCCCCCGCACGCGGAAGGAGGGACGTCACCGGGCGGCAAGATAGAATTCCCTCTTCCGCTTGCGGGGGAGGGTTAAGGTGGGGGCTCGTGGGTTTTGACGCCAAAGCCCTCTAGATTGACAATGACACCCAAGCGAAACATGAGGGAGAGACATCCATGAGTGAACCAGCCATCCAACGGTTCGACTCCCGCGCTGCCTGGACGCCGAGCGATTATCCGACGAAAGACAGCTTCGCCATTGATTTAGAGCCGCACCATATTACGGTGTTGGAAGCGGAGGTCGAGCGGTTCAAAGCAAGCGGCGGCGGGCACGAAGACCTGTCGCAATCGAGCTTCCCGCTCACCAAAATTGCCGACGATATCGCGGCTTGGCGTGCGGAAGTACATGACGGGCGCGGCATGATCCTGTTGCGGGGCGTGCCGGTGGAACAGATTGATCTCGACGACCTGCGACTGATGTATCTCGGCCTCGGCACTCATTTTGGCCGCCCGGTCTCGCAAAGCAATATGGGAGAGCTTGTCGGCGAGGTCGTCAATATCGGCGACAAGGACCCGAAGGAACGGGCCTATCGCAGCAGCCGGGAATTGATGCTGCACACCGATCGCGCCGACCACATCGCCATGTTGTGCATTCGTCCTGCCAGCGAAGGCGGCCTCAGCGGTTACGCCAGTGCGTTGACCATCCACAACATCATGCTGTCGGAACGCCCTGACTTATTGGCGCATCTCTATCACGGGTTCCACCACCACCGCTTCGGCGAGCAACCACCAGGTGAGCCGCTTGTGACCCGCGAGCGCATTCCAATCTTCTCCGTCACGGACGGGGTTCCGTCGGTGATTTTTATCCGGGGGTATATCAACCTCGCGGTTGAGGAAGGCCATGTGACCTTATCCGAGGGGGAATTGGAAGCGCTCAACTACATGGAACAAGTCTCGAACCGACCCGACGTGCGGCTCGATTTCCCGATGGCGCCGGGCGACCTGTTGTTCGTCAACAATTGCCTGATCCTACACACGAGAACGGCCTTCGAGGATTCGGATAAACCTGAGCTTCGCCGCTATCTTCTGCGCCTATGGCTACGCCAAGACGATAGACCCGCCGCCGAAGGCGTGATCGTCCACAAGGGCAAAGCCGGGATCGTGAAACGGGACGGCAAGGGCACCTATTACAAAGGTGATGCAGCGGCGTAGCCGGCATATCAACGAAAAGGGATGACATGACAACCGACACACCACTCAGCGCCGGATGGCGGGATCATCCGCGCTATCCCGACCCCGCCATCGAAATTCTCGACGAACGGTTCCAGCCCTATACAATTTTCAGCGCCGCCGTGGAGCGGCTCTATACCGGCTGCCGCTGGTCCGAGGGACCGGTTTGGTTCGGCGACGGACGCTATCTGTTGTGGAGCGACATTCCGAACAACCGCATCCTCAAATGGGAAGAGGAAACCGGGTCGGTCAGCATCTATCGCAAACCGTCGAATTTCGCGAACGGGCATACACGGGACCGGCAAGGTCGATTGATCACCTGCGAGCATGGCGGGCGACGGGTCAGCCGCACGGAGATTGACGGCACCATCACGCCAATCATGGAAACTTGGCTCGCTAAATCCTTGAATTCGCCTAACGACGTCGTGGTCAAATCAGATGGCTCAATCTGGTTCACTGACCCGATTTTTGGCATCCTCGGCAATTACGAGGGCCACAAGGCTGAGGCCGAAGTCCCACAGGCGGTCTACCGCGTTGACGGTGAAACCGGCGAGCCGACCGTCATCGCCGATGATATCCTAGGACCGAATGGTCTTTGCTTCTCGCCGGACGAATCGATCCTTTATGTGGTCGAATCGCGCGGCGAGCCAAACCGTAAGATTCTCGCCTACGATGTTGATGACGGTGGCAAGAGCATTGCCAACAAACGCGTCCATATCGATGCAGGACCAAGCGGCACGCCGGATGGTATGCGCAGCGATATCGACGGCAATCTTTGGTGCGGCTGGGGAATGGGTGCGGAAGGTCTCGACGGCGTCCTCGTGGTGGCGCCCGATGGCGAGCGTATCGGCTTCATTCATTTGCCAGAACGTTGTGCCAACGTCTGCTTTGGCGGCGCAAAGCGAAACCGCCTGTTCATGGCCGCCAGCCAATCGCTCTATTCAGTATATGTGAACACGCAAGGTGTTGCTGGGGGATGAGCGTCGTCATTCGCCACGCGACGGCAGAAGATCGTGAAGTTTGCATCGACTTCATTGGCACGCTCAATGGCGGCCCGGTCCTGGAGAGTTGGAACACTACCTTTGACGCACTGATCAAGCGCGAGCGCGGCGCAATCTATGTCGCGGAAGACGACGAACTCGGTGTTCTCGGCGTCGCCAACGTCTCCTTTAATCTCGCGATCCGATTCGGCGGTGAGTATTGCCAGCTGGAAGAGCTCTACGTCGATACGAAGGCCCGGGGCAAAAACTGCGGTGGGCTTTTGGTACAGGCGGTGATCGACGGCGCGCGGGCGCGCGGCTGCCGTGATGTCGGCCTTTACATCACGCAACGCCATGCGGCGAACCGCCCGTTCTACGAAAAATACGGCTTCGAAGATGTCGGCCTCGAGGTGCGACAGAAGTTATAGGATCGGCTAAGCGACCTTCTCGAATGCACCCGTATCGGCATCCAAGGCAAGCAGGTCGCCACTCGCGATGCCGAAATAGGCGCCGTGAAGTTGCAGGGTCTTCCGCTCCAACCGTTCCTTGACAAAGGGGAATGTGGTCAGATTTTCCAGCGATTGCCGCACAGCTGCATACTCCATCTCACGCTGTAGCTTAGCCGGATCGCGATCCGGAGCTTGGCGCAAGGCTTGGGCGCGGGCCGGATTCATTATCGACATCCATTTTCGAATGAAATCGGATTCTCGGGTCGGATCAAAGACCCCTTGCAGAAAGGCTTGCACGCCGCCGCAGTGGGCGTGGCCCATGATGAGGATGTGATCGACTTCCAACCCCATCACTGCGAATTCCAAGGCAGCGCTAGTGCCATGATAGTCCCCATGCGGTGCATAGGGCGGGACAAGATTAGCGACGTTACGAACGACAAACAGCTCACCGGGGGCGGTATCGAATATCGCCACCGGGTCGACCCGGCTGTCGCAACAGGCGACGATCATAACCTTCGGCGATTGTCCGGCATCGGCGAGTTTTTCGTATAATTCGGATTGGCCTTTATAGCGCGTATCGAGAAATCGGCGGTAACCTTCGACCAACATAGGTAGAGACCGCATTCAGGGTGCCCTTCGCTTCATCAAATTTGTTACTTAATACGCAAAATGCCGCATTCGGGATGTTCGAACAACCGGCGAAATGGCTGGATACGGAAGACGAAGCGCATAGCTCTATTGTTTGAATGAATTCATCTGGAGAAACAGCATGATCGTTGGCATTGAGGTCGGCGGAACGTTCACCGATTTGGTGATGGCGGACGGCGATGGCAATTTGACGGTCCACAAGCTGCCGTCCACTCCGTCGGACCCGAGTATCGCCGCGGTCGATGGCCTCGAGCAATTGCTCAAATTGACGAATTCGCACGCGAGCGCGGTCGACGAATTGCTGCATGGCTCCACCATCGCAGCGAATGCACTGATACAGCGCCGAGGTGCGCGGACGGTCTTGCTGACAACCACGGGGTTCCGGGACGTTCTCTATATCCAACGGCAAGACAAAACCACCGTCTACGACATGTTCTACAGCAAGCCAGAACCGTTGCTGACACGAGACAAGGTGCTGGAGGTAGATGAAAGGCTCGACGCCTCAGGCGCCGTGGTCGCCGCGCTCGATGAGAAAGCAACGGCAGAGTTAATCGACCGCATCGTCGCAGAACACACACCCGATTCAATTGCTGTCTGCCTCCTGCACGCGTACGCCAATCCGGTGCACGAACTCTTAGTCGGTGAGATCATCGCCACGCGTCATCCGGATATCCGCGTTTCGCTCTCCTCCAACGTCGCACCAGAGCATCGCGAGTACGAGCGCACCAGCACGGCAGTCATCGATGCCTATATCGGCCCCGCGGTAGACCAATATCTAGAACGTTTCGGAACGCGGACCTTGGATCTTGGAATCGCCGAAACACCGCTGATCATGCAATCGAACGGTGGTGTCGTGCCGCTCGACACCGCCCGGCGGCGGGCGGCGAATATGTTCGTCTCCGGCCCCGCGGCGGCAGTAACCGCAGCATCGGAAGTGGCGCAGCGCGAGGGCGTACTCGACGTCATCTCCATCGATATCGGTGGCACCAGCTGTGACGTCTGCCTGATTACTGGCGGCCAGGCGCAAACGACGATGAAGGGCACTTCCGAATTCAGCGTCGACGGCCTACCTTTGAACGTGGTGATGACGGACATCGTGACCATCGGCGCCGGCGGCGGCAGCATCGCGCATATAGACCCCGGCGGCATGCTGCAGGTCGGACCGCAGAGCGCTGGCGCGGACCCAGGTCCCGCCTGTTACGGCAAGGGTGGCGAAAAGTTCACGATGACCGACGCCATGCTATTGCTGGGTTTGCTGGATGCATCCACTCCATTGCCGGGCGATATTACCTTGCGCCCGGACCACGCCAAAACGGCAGCGGGGGAGCTTTGCGCGGTCTTCGGGTTGACGCCACTTGAGTTGGCGGAGCGGGTCTACCGGATCGCCATCGCCAATATGGCGCAGGCAGTGCGGCGCGTCAGCGTTCAGCGCGGATTCGATCCCCGCGACTATGCCTTGCTGCCGTGCGGCGGCGCGGGTCCTTTGATTGCAGCAGCCCTTGCGGCTGAAGTTGGCATGACACGTATCTTGGTGCCGCCGCACCCCGGCATTTTCTCCGCCTTGGGACTTGCGGTCGCGGATATCCGCATCGATTACGTGCGGGCCGACGGTGCAACCTCGCTGGCTGATTTATCCGCCGCTGAGCTATCGGAGCGCGTCGGTGATTTGGATGGGCGCACGGAAGCGGAATTCGCGAACCTCGGATACGCCACGGGCGACCTCACATTGGATTTCGCCGTCGATATTCGCTACGTCGGACAAGGCTATGAAATTCGTGTACCGTTTGAGCCCGGTGAAATATCTGACGGACCCGGCATCTTGATCGCGCGTTTCCACGAGATGCATCAACGTCAATACGGCCACAGTTTTGAGAAGAGCAAAGTCGAAGCCATTTCCTTCCGATTGACAACGCGCCTGCCGCGCGATTCGGTCCTGGCAGCCCCGGCATCCGGCGGGACACCATCGGAAGGTCGATCGCGGCAGGTATCTTTACTCGGTGAGACAGGAGCCTACCGCACCTATCAACGCGACGAACTGCCCATAGGGTTTTCCGCGGCCGGGCCTGCCGTAGTTGTCGAATCCACCACCAGCATGCCGATCCCGCCAGGTTGGCATTTCGAAGTAAAGCCCGGCGGTGCTATTATCGTGGCAAGGAGTGACGCATGACACAGCTCGACCCAGCGGATTTTAACGTCGTTACCGGCACCTTTAAATCGATCGCCGCCGAAATGGGCGATATTATGCTGCGTGCCGCCTACTCCTCCATTGTGCGGGAAGCCAAAGACTGCTCGACCTGCGTGATGGACGCGGACATGCGGACCGTCGCACAGGCGGAAATGATTCCTATACATATGAATTCTCTGGCCGCCGCCGTCCCGTACGTGAAAGATAAATACGACATCAAACAGGTGAAGCCGACCGAGGCTTTCGTCACCAACAATCCATACGAGAACGGCCAGCACCTGAACGACATCATCTTCATGTTGCCGGTCTTCTTCGAGGACAAGTTGGTCGCCTTTACCGGCAGCGTTTGCCATCACTTGGAGCTTGGCGGTGCCGTCGCCGGATCGAACGCCAATGCGACCGACCTCTACCAAGAAGGCATCATCATCCCGACCATGCGGATCGATCTGGAACGCGATCTAGGCGATGGTCCGGTGGAGCAGTTCCTGCGCGCAAATGTGCGCATGCCGGATACGATTATCGGTGATTTTCATGCCCAAATCTCCGCTGTCTTGCGGGGCCGCCAACTACTGCAAGAACAGTTCGCGCGCTACGGTGTAGAGCTGGTGCATATATGTATGGCGGAAATGCAAGACTATTCCGAGCGTATGCTACGCGCCGCCATCGCCAACCTGCCGGACGGCGAGTATTTCGGCGAAGACCAACTGGACGGCCAAACCCTGGACAGCGCTCAATCGATGATCCGGGCCCGGGTCGTGATCGAAGGCGATGAAGCTTTCGTCGATATGACCGCCAGTGACGATCAAGTCACCTGGCCTATTAACGCGCCGGTAGCCTCCACCCATTCCGCCGTACTGACGGTCTTTGGATTGCTAGCGGGGCCAGGCGTGCCGACCAATGACGGCACCTATCGACCGATCAAGATTGAAACCCGCAAAGGCTCGATCCTTGATCCACACCACCCGGCGCCCGTGCGGGGCCGCATGTCATCGGCGTACCGGACGGCGTCAGCAGTCAAACGCGCGCTCGCCAACGCTGCGCCCGATCGCTTCTCCGCAGCCGGGAACGATACAACAAACGCTATCACCATGAGCCGAAAACTCGAGCGTGGTTACGAGATGTTCGCGGAAATCCTGATGGGCGGGAACGGCGCTGGGCCGGAGAATGACGGCGCGGAAGTTGTTGCCCAGATGCTGTCGAACACCGGTAATACCCCGGTCGAAGCCATTGAAATGGATCACGATTTTGTTCGAATTTCCGGATACGGATTGATCCAGGATTCAGGCGGTGCCGGCGTGCGACGAGGCGGCCTTGGGTTCCGGCGCGTCTACGATATTTTGGAAGACGGTATCTTGATCAGCACCAACGGCGACCGACACAACACGCCGCCCTGGTCGCTGGCCGGCGGCCGTGAGGGCAACCTTTCCGCCTATATCCTGGTGCGCGACGGTGTCGAGCGCCGCGTGCCGGCCGCTTCAAACATTGAATGCCGAAAAGGAGACCGCTTCATCGTCGAGATATCAGGCGGCGGAGGCTACGGCGATCCTTCGGCACGAAACCGTGCATTGGTGCAGGACGATCTGCGCTGCGGGCGCATTTCAGCGGAAAGCGCCTCTTCAGTCTACGGCCTCGATCAACAAGAACTCGCCGCCGAATAGCGACATCCATAAGTATTTGCCGTCAAGGAGACGATCTATGTTCGACACTCAACAGTTTATTGCAGATTGCGAGGCCGCCGTCGCAGAGGACTCGAGCCATGTCAGTGTGCGCGAAATCGTGGCCCGAGCGGTCTCCGACCCGGCCGCTGTCCTCAAAGGGTTGGGTGAACCGGATGCATCCGGCGTAAAGAAAATTCACAATTCGGACACCTTGACCATCATCAACGTGGTCTGGGCTCCGTGGATGACGATCATGCCGCATAACCACGAAATGTGGGCAGCTATCGGCGTCTACACGGGTCGCGAGGACAATATGTTCTGGCGGCGGGTCGAGGGTGCTCCGGACGGCCACATTGAAGCGGCCGGCGCCATGGACCTCTCGCCAGGCGAAGTCTCGCCCCTGGGGCCTGGCATCATTCACTCGGTGACCAATCCGATCCCACGTCTGACCGGCGCCATTCACGTCTATGGCGGTAATTTCTTCGACACACCACGCAGCGAGTGGGACGCGGAAACCTTGACCGAGCAACCCTATGATGTTGAGAAAAACATGCGGTTGTTCCAGGAATTCGGAACCGCCTGAAGACGTCCCCGTGAGCGGCAAAAATGCGCCCGAACGCTCGCTCGGTCCCTGTCCCAGCGTTAATCGCCACCACTGGATACCCAAATTCAAGGGCCGCGATCAAGCGAGAGATATTCGCGGCGTCTGCCACAGAATGCTACACCGAACCTTCAGCGAGATCGAACTCGCTACCGAGTACGCGACACCAGAGGTTCTGCGAAGTCATCCGGACATAGAAAATTTTGTGCGCTGGGTGCCCCGAAAACAAACACAGTTCATCGATCGCGCCAAATCGCCCCGCGGCCATGGCAAACGCCGACCGCATCGGTGGCGGCGTTAGACACAATTCCTTACCCTCTGTTTCCCGCACGCGTCAGTGATCCGGAATCCAGGGGGTAAGGAATTCCGAATGCGCTGGACCCCGGCTCTCCGGTCGGGGAACTAGATTACGGCAGTGGTGAAGCCTTAAATGGTGCGGTTGCTTCCATCCGCGCTGCAAAAGCTGCTAAGGCCGGATACGCCTCGGCGACACCCATTTTCGGGCGGGCCAGACCGGCGAAACCATAGGCGACGACACCGGAGATATCCGCTTGGGTCATGCTCTCGCCATCGGCGAGCCATCCACTTTCACCGGCCTCTTCCGCCAAACCATTGAGGAATTCAAGGCCGCCCTTGACCTGATTATCGTTGTGATCAATCCAAGGCTGGTGAACCTTTTCCTTCGGGTGGAAACGCGCCTCATACGCGGCCCACTGGGTCTTATCCATAGTGCCGACAGCCGCGGCGGTGACGCGCATGACATGACGGCGCTCGGCTCCACTCTCAGGGATTAGCGCTTTCTCGGACCCGACCATATCATCAAGCGCATCGAGCATGGCATAGCTCTCAATCAATACTTCTCCATCATCAAGCACCAAGGTGGGGACACGAGTCAGCGGATTATGTACGTTTACCGCATCCGGATTGTCGAACACTGGCACATCCATATGCTCGAACGGCATCCCGAATTCGTTCATAGTGATGGCGACACGGCGCACGAAGGGCGAGCGATAACTTCCGAATAGTTTCATTTTCGTCTCCCAAACTAAATTAATTTGGGAGCAATAAGAATGACAAAATTAGTCTATATCTTAAACGGTCCAAACTTGAATCTCCTTGGTAAAAGGCAACCTGAAATTTATGGGATGGAAACTTTAGGTGATATAGAGGCTGGATGTAGAAATCTCATTTCTAATACAGAATTTGATCTAAGGTTCAAGCAAAGCAATGCTGAACACCAGTTGATTGACTGGGTTCATGATGCAAGAAATGAAGCCTATGCGATAATAATAAATGCTGCTGCTTACACTCATACGTCCATCGCTATCCTAGATGCTTTAAATACATTCGAGGGTATTGTTATTGAAGTTCACATAAGTGATATTAAGCGTAGAGAAGAATTTAGACATCACTCTTTTATTAGTTTGAGAGCTGATAAAGAAATCATAGGTAGAGGCACTAAAGGTT
>CAJWTF010000002.1 GCA_913046825.1 uncultured Rickettsiales bacterium
TCTCTGGCTAGGAACTCGATCCGCCCGCGTTCAAGGCCGCCCCGCGTGAAGAACAGCTCATCCGTTTTTGTCAGATCGGTCATGCCGAATTATCCATATCATGTTGCCCAAATTAAGCGACCAGTGCGTTAGCAGGAGAAAGAACCAACTGGATACTGTCTTAGACGGACAGTAGCACAGTCGGGTCAGTCATACTTCGAAACGCATATGATCGTCGAGTTCACTCGATAACAGGTGTACATTATAAAATTTTCGGACTGACGGCACGTTTATTATTGCCAACAGAGGATGCCGTGGAAAATCACTATCATCTCCTAAGGCGTGGCAATTCAATTGTTTTTGCGACATAGTGTCGCGATGACCGCTATGTCCTGGTACGACTGATATAAAAGCAGGCCATTGCGTGTCGATAGTTATTGCCACAGGTGGGTTTGACCGTAGACTGTAGTATGTCTGCGTTAGAGTTTTGAAAATACGCCGAGCGGGAATTGCGAGGGTGGAGACACCCAAAAGTTGATCCTGGCGGCGGATGGATGTGGGAGAGTTCAGGGTGAATAGGTTTCTCGTTACTATTTCCGTCCTGTTATTGGCGATCTTCGCCGGACAGGCTTGGGCTAGCGAACCAACCCCATGGCAAATGGGGCTACAACCGGCGGCCTCGCCAACGGCCGCTAAGATTGTTGAGTTGCATGACGCCCTGTTGATTGTCATCACGGTCATTACGGTTTTCGTTTTAGGCCTTTTATTGTATGTCAGTGTCCGGTTCCGCGAGAGCCGCAATCCGACACCGTCGAAGACGACGCATCACGCACTGCTCGAAATTGCTTGGACCGTTGTTCCGGTCCTCATTTTAACTGCAATTGCTGTCCCGTCGATGAAGCTTTTGTATTTTGCTGACCGAATTGAAGATGGCGATATGACGCTTAAAGTCGTTGGTCATCAATGGTATTGGGAATATCAGTATCCGGACCACGGCAATTTTGGGTTTGATGCTAATTTGATACCGGAAGAGGAGTTAAAGCCGGGTCAAAAGCGTCAGATGGACACTGATAATCCAGTCGTGCTTCCGGTAGGCAAGAAAATCAGGCTGCTATTCGCCTCCGCGGATACCATTCACAATTGGTCGATGTCCTCCTTCGGGGTGAAGATCGATACCACTCCTGGCAGATTGAATGAGACGTGGGTGCAAATTGATAGGGTCGGAACTTACTATGGTTTCTGCTCAGAACTATGCGGTGTCAACCACGCCTATATGCCAATCATGGTTAAAGCGGTGCCTCCGGCGGAGTTTGATGCCTGGGTGAAGAAAGCGAAACAAGAGTTTGCGCGGGTTGATGAACCCAAAGCGCCTGCCGAAGCGACCATTAAGGTCGCAGAGCATGTATTGTCAAAGTAAAGACGAAGGATAAGAGGTCATCATGGCTGAAGGTACAACGGCAAACGCGCACGGACACGACGATCACAACCCCACGGGTTGGCGTCGTTACGTCTATTCGACAAACCACAAGGACATCGGCACGATGTACCTTGTCTTCTCCGTCATAGCCGGTCTGATCGGCGGGGCTTTTTCTGTCTACATGCGGATGGAACTGATGGAGCCAGGGGTTCAATATATGACCCTGGAAGACGGTTCGCCCGACGGACATCTCTGGAATACGATTGTTACCGCGCATGGATTGATCATGGTGTTCTTTGTGGTCATGCCCGCGGTTATCGGTGGTTTTGGTAACTGGATTGTGCCATTGATGATCGGTGCGCCGGATATGGCGTTTCCGCGCATGAACAACATCAGCTTTTGGCTGCTGGTGCCGGCCTTTTTATTGCTTCTGGGCTCAGCCTTGATCGGTGGAGGCGCTGGCACGGGATGGACCATGTACCCACCTCTTTCCAACACCGGCTATGGGCATGACGGTGCGGCGGTGGATATGGCAATATTTGCGCTCCATTTGGCGGGCGCATCATCGATCCTGGGTGCTGTGAATTTTATTACTACGATTTTTAACATGCGCGCGCCGGGCATGACGCTCCACAAGATGCCGCTTTTCGTATGGGCGACATTGGTGACGGCGTTCTTGTTGTTGTTATCCTTGCCAGTTTTGGGCGGCGCCATCACAATGTTGCTGACCGACCGGAATTTTGGCACGGCCTTCTTCAAGCCGGAGGGCGGCGGTGAGCCGGTTCTGTTCCAGCACTTGTTCTGGTTCTTTGGCCATCCCGAAGTATACATCATGATTTTGCCGGGCTTCGGCATTATGAGCCACATCATTTCGACTTTCTCGAAAAAGCCGGTTTTCGGCTATCTCGGGATGGCTTATGCGATGGTGGCCATCGGCGTTATCGGTTTCGTCGTGTGGGCGCACCATATGTACACGGTCGGCTTTGATGCCGATGTTCGTGCTTACTTCACGTTGGCAACTATGGTTATCGCGGTGCCGACCGGTATTAAGATCTTCAGTTGGATCGCGACGATGTGGGGCGGTTCAATCCGTTTCGATACACCGATGCTATGGTCGATCGGATTTATTTTCCTGTTCACCCTCGGTGGTGTTACCGGTGTCGTTCTCGCGAATGCGGGTGTCGATCTCGTGTTGCATGATACTTACTATGTCGTCGCTCACTTTCATTACGTGCTGTCATTGGGCGCGGTCTTCTCGATCTTTGCCGGTCTCTACTACTGGATTGGCAAGATGTCGGGTCGGCAGTATCCCGAATGGGCCGGCCGGCTGCATTTTTGGACAACATTTATCGGCGTCAACATAACGTTCTTCCCGCAGCATTTCTCGGGTCTGGCCGGCATGCCACGTCGTTACATCGATTATGCCGATGCCTTGGCCGGGTGGAATTATGTGTCGTCGATTGGTGCGTTCATTTCCTTTGGGTCGACGATCTTCTTCGTCTTCATGCTGATTTATACTTTGAAAGCAGGTAGGCGCGTTGAAGAGAACTATTGGGGCGAAGGAGCGACAACGCTGGAATGGACCGTGTCTTCGCCGCCGCCGTTCCATAGCTTTGACCAACTGCCGCAAGTCAAATAGTGGCTATGGCGATCCGGAGGTAGATCTTGGCGCAAACCGCCTATCAATCGGTCTCGGGACACGGCGAAGTTCGCGACTTCTTTGCCCTGCTGAAGCCTCGTGTGATGTCGCTCGTAGTGTTTAGCGGCTTCGCTGGACTTTCGGTGGCGCCAGGCGATCTACATCCGATATTGGCGGCCGTGGCCATCCTCTGTATCGCGGTGGCATCTGGGGCTGCCGGGGCCATCAATATGTGGTACGACCGCGATATCGACGCAGTCATGGAACGTACGCGCCAACGACCAATTCCAAGCGGGAAAGTTGAACCGTCTGAGGCTTTGGCCTTCGGTGTGATTCTCGCCTCGGGCGCGGTAATGCTCATGTTCTTGGCGACGAACGCGGTTGCGGCCGGCCTTTTGGCCGCAGCGGTGTTGTTTTATGTCTTCGTCTATACAGTGTGGCTGAAGCGCCGGACCACCCAGAACATAGTCATTGGTGGGGCCGCCGGGGCATTCCCGCCGGCCATCGGCTGGGCAGCGGTTACCGGAGATGTCGGTATTGAGGCCGCGATTATGTTTTTGCTGATCTTTTTTTGGACGCCGCCACATTTTTGGGCTTTGGCGCTCTACCGCAAAGATGACTACGCCGCGGCGGGCGTGCCCATGCTTCCGGTGGTCCATGGAACGCGCGAAACCAAACGCCAGATGCTGCTCTATACGATAGTGCTGGTACCCTTGAGCCTAGCACCATGTTTTTTTGGCTTCGCAGGTTGGCAAGTGTACGGTGCTGTTGCAGCGGCTCTTAGTCTTATCTTCTTGGCATTGGCGATTGCCGTTTGGCGGGATGAGAGCGACCGTTTGGCAAAGCGAATGTTCGGGTATTCGATTTTTTATCTATTCGGATTATTCGCGATCCTTATCGCCGATAATTTCCTGATGACAGCTGTCTAAGGGGCAAGCAGGATGACAACAAAGGCCATGACGGATTCGAACGAGCAATACGATCAGGTCAATGACATGAAGCGGCGGCAGCGGCGGAAGAATCTGGCTCTTATGGCCGTGCTTGTGGGATGGGTCATAGTTTTATATCTCGTGGCGATCCTTCGGATGGGCGGTGAGGGATGAGCGCTCTTGGACGTAAAAATCGTCGTCTTGTGGTCGTGCTCACGACCGTGGCGATGGGCATGGTCGGCATGTCCTATGCCGCCGTGCCGCTCTACGATTTGTTTTGCCGGGTCACCGGGTATGGCGGAACGACACAAATCGCAGCGGAGAAGAGCGGCTCCGTTACGCAGCGCCCTATAAAGGTGCGGTTCGATGCGATGGTGACAAATATTGATTGGGCGTTTCAGCCCGTTCAACGCCAGATCAAATTACAGGTAGGTGAAAACGCTGTTGCGTTCTACCGTGCGACCAACCAATCAAAGCAGCCTCTAACCGGCACGGCGTCGTTCAACGTGACGCCACTCAAGGTAGGAGCCTATTTCAGTAAGGTCGAATGTTTTTGTTTTACTGAACAAACCTTGTCACCCGGTCAGACGGTGGATATGCCGGTCGCGTTCTATGTCGATCCGGATATCAGCAACGACCCGAACCTAAATGATGTTAAGACGATTACCCTTTCATATACGTTCTATCCGGTCGATAAGCCTACAAAACCGGTATTAGAGCAGCAAGTTAGTGCCAAAGCCGGGTCAATAGATAGGCAGCGGTCAATTCAATAGGAAGAAGCCTCAAGTCAGGCTTAGAGCGAGGAAACGAGATGAGCGCTGCAACAGACGAACATCAAGGTCATAGCCACCCATATCACTTGGTGGATCCGAGCCCCTGGCCCGCGGTTGGTGCGCTGGCGTCCTTCTTGCTGACCTTCGGCGTTGTCCTGTACCTGCATCCAGATATGCTGGGTGAAGGTATTGAGCCCATGCTGACGTCACTTGGGGCACTCGTTTTTGCTCCCGGAGTTCTGTTGGTCATGTATACGATGTTTGTGTGGTGGCGTGACGTTATTCGAGAAGCAGAAGCCGAAGGCCATCATTCTCCGGTGGTTCAGCTCGGCCTCCGCTACGGCATGGCGCTGTTCATTTGCTCGGAAGTCATGTTTTTTGTTGCATTCTTCTGGGCATTTTTTGAATCGAGCCTCTATCCGAAGGAATTGCCGCATGACATTTTGGCGGCTGGTTTCGCGGGCGGTGTCTGGCCCCCAGTAGGGGTGGAAACGTTCGACCCCTTCGATTTGCCGCTTATGAATACGCTCATCTTGTTGCTGTCCGGCGCGACAATAACCTGGGCGCATCATGCACTTCGGGAAGGTAATCGCGACGGTCTGATTAAGGGCTTAGGCATTACGATTATACTCGGCTTATTGTTCACTGGTGTGCAAGCGTACGAATATAGCCATGCGGCGTTCGCGTTTTCTGACGGAATTTACAGCTCGACCTTCTACATGGCGACAGGATTTCACGGGTTCCATGTTATTGTTGGCACCACTTTCCTGATTGTTTGCTATTTCCGTGCGCAGAAAGGGCATTTCACGCCTGAACAACACTTTGGTTTTGAAGCGGCGGCTTGGTATTGGCACTTCGTCGATGTAGTCTGGTTGTTCCTGTTCTGCGCTGTCTATTGGTGGGGTGGCTGATTAGGGAGATTGGGATTCGACGGGCATGAAACAGAGTTGTCCGTCCGTCAGCCCCTTTTCGGCCGGATTGAGATGCAGCTGCCCGTGTTGCGGGATTGGGTGACTTTTCCGGAGTTTGCTGACGGTTGAACGGCAACTCTGATATTTGCAGCCTGCATTTGGAGGCGGAAGACAGCGGCGACGGGCAAGCTGTTTTCGTGGTGTTCGTAACAGGACCGCTCGTCGTCGGTCCAGCAGTTTGGCTTGAGATGTCGTTCGCGCCAACTTATTGGCTCTATTGGGCAACATAGCCGCCTTTCGTTGTTGTCGGATCAATTGCACTTATCCGACAGTTTAAGGCGACACTAATTGCGCTACAATTCCGCCATAAGGCCGGTGATACCGAATTGAATTCGTTGGATCCAAAGGATTAGCATGAGTTTTCGACCAAAACTATGGCCGACCTTGTTCACTGTTCCGGCATTGATCGCGTTGGTCTTCCTCGGTAGTTGGCAGGTCAATCGTCTGCATTGGAAAGATACGCTGATCGAACGACTGCAGGAGCGCGGCACGGAGGCCCCGGTCGCGCTTCCAACACGGATCGCCAATGTCGAAGCCTATGAGTTTCGACGTGTTTCGGTGACAGGTGAATATCTGCACGACAAGGAATTTTATGTCATTAACAGGTCGCTCAACGGGAAGCCCGGACTGAACATCGTCACATTGCTGAAGCGCGCCGACGACGGCGGTCACATTTTGATTAATCGAGGTTGGGTGCCATTCGAGAAGCGTGACCCTCAGACTCGTCTCAAGGGACAGGTGAAGGGCAACATCATTGTCGAAGGCATCGTTCGCTTGGCGAAGGGGCCGGCAATGTTCACGCCTAAGAACGAACCCCACAACAACACCTGGTTTTATATCGATCCGTCGAGCATGACCGCCACGGCTGGCTTACCGCCATTGCAAGGTTATTACATACTTGCTGCCAACAAATCACCGGGTGGTGTTCCGGTGGGGCATCAATGGCGCGTCGACCTGCCCAACAATCATTTGCATTATGCAATCACTTGGTTCGCCTTGGCCTTCGGTCTTCTGGTCATCTATATCGTCTATCACCGACAGACGAAAAACAGGCCCGACTAACATGACAGCAGCATACGCTGACTTGGAAAAGCGGTTTAACCGATTATCCCTGTTGAGCGAATCTATCGGCATGCTGAATTGGGACATGTCAGTCATGATGCCGCCCGATAGCAGCACGGCCCGGGGCCAACAAATCACGGCGCTTAAGCTCATATCCCACGAAATGATGACGGACCCAGGGTTGGCGGATGCGCTTGACGCAGCTGAAAGTGATATCTCTGCCTTGGATGATTGGCAGGTGGCCAATGTGCGGCGAATGCGCCGCCGGTGGACCCATCGCACAGCTATACCTGCCGACCTTGTGGAAGCAGCGAGTAGAGCTGAGACCGCCGCTGAAACGATGTGGCGGACGGCGCGACCTCAAAACGATTTTCCAAAAATTTTGCCCTATCTCACAGAATTACTAAATTTGGGGCGGCAAGTCGCACAAGCCAAATCGGAAGCCCTTGGTGTTCCGCCATATGAAGCCCTAATGGATTTATATGAGCCAGGCGCCACGACCGATCAGGTCGACGAAATCTTCGATGATTATGCTGCTTTCCTGCCTGAATTTCTGGAGAAGGTTCTGGCTCGGCAGGCGATGGGACCGACACCCGTCATACCGGATGGACCATTTCCCACACACCTCCAAGAGACGCTATGCCGCCGCTTGGCGGAAGCGGTCGGATTTGATTTCGGGACGGGCCGGCTGGATACAACGTTGCATCCATTTTCGGGTGGCATCCCGGAAGATAGTCGGATCACGACGCGCTATGACGAAGACGACTTCACGTCGGCGATGATGGCGGTCCTGCACGAAACTGGTCACGCCATGTACGAGCGTGGGCGCCCCGCCGCCTGGCGATATCAACCGGTGGGCGAGACGCCGGGTCTGGGCATGCACGAGAGCCAATCTTTGATAGTAGAGATGCAGGCGAGCCGATCACGAGAATTCATCGAATGGGTAGCGCCAATTGCGCGTGACGTTCTTGGAGGCCAGGGGCCCAAATGGTCATCGGACAACCTCTATCGATTGTCGACCTGGGTCTCGCGCAGCTTTATTCGTGTCGATGCAGACGAAGTGACGTATCCCGCTCACGTCATTTTGCGATATCGGTTAGAGCGCGCGATGATCGACGGTGACTTAGCAGCCAAAGAGCTGCCGGTCGCGTGGGCCGACGGCCTAAAACAGCTCCTCGGTGTCGCTCCGACGGACGATAGAAAGGGTTGTTTACAGGATATTCATTGGTACTGCGGTATGTGGGGATACTTTCCGACCTATACCATTGGCGCGATGGCGGCGGCACAATTGTTTGCAACGGCGAAGCATGAAGAGACCGGTATAGAAGCGGGGTTAGCGGCGGGCGATTTTGCACCTTTAATGCGCTGGTTGCGCGAAAAGGTTCATGGTTTGGGGGCGCGCTATACGACGAATGAAATTCTCGAAAAGGCGACTGGCCGCGACTTGGATCCATCGGCTTTTAAGACCCATCTAAACACTCGCTATTTGGAAAACACCCAATGAACGACACTATCACAGGTATGTAAAAATTCATCGACGCCATCATCGAGATAACTGCAAATTATGGAATGGATCTCGCCCAAGCGATCATCATACTGATCGTTGTTTATTGGCTCTCTGGCGCCCTAAGCAAGGCGACCCGCCGTTGGCTCGAACGCTTCGAACGCTTCGAACGCGTCGATAGCACGGACGCCGCTATTCGCAAACGTCGTGCGTTATGTTGCTATTATGATCACTCACGTTGTGGTCTTGGCAAGATTCGGTGTGCAGACGACGAGTATCATCGCCGTACTTGATGCCTCCGGACACTCGATTGGTTTAGCTCTCCAAGGCACGCCGCAGAATATTGCCTATGGCATCATGCTGTTATTGCTTCGGCCGTTTAAGGTTGGTGACGTTATCGTTGCCGCCGGCAAGATGGGTAAAGTGGCCGAAATAAGCCTATTCAGTAATGAATTCAAAACACCAGATGTTATCTGCATAATCTTACCCAATGGTTCCGTTTGGGGAGCGTCGTTGACGAATTAATCACGCAACCCCACGCGTCGAATCGATATTGTGGTGAGTATTTCCTAAAACGACAATTTCGATAAGGCATGCGAAGTCCTCCTCAGCCTCATGACCGGCGATGATCGTGTGTTGAAGAACCCGGCGCCGAAGACAATGGTCGCTCGTGGCTTGGGTGCCAGTCCAGCGGATATCAAGATGCGCTGCTGGCAAATAGCGGCGATTATTGCGGTACACTCTTGCATCTAAATCAGTCTGCGAAAGTGCAGATCGAAGCGGCGGGATGCAGCATTCCTTATCCGCAACACGATGTGCATGTGATTGCGCAGGGCGACGCCTAAGACACGAACGACAAGCGAATACGGACCACCGCGCGATCAGAGTCCTGCACGGTGGCCGCGCTTGCCTGTATTTGGTGCGAGAGATAGGTTAGTGCGTCACGCGGGAGCAGAAAAAAAGTGCGATACGTTAGTACACGCGGCCTAGCGCCAATTTTAGAATTCGATGAAGTCTTGTTGGCTGGACTGGCTAGCGATGGCGGTCTCTACCTGCCGGAATCGTGGCCTCATTTTGATGCTGACGACATTCGTGCCATGCAAGGCATGAGCTATGCCGAGATGGCTGTCCGGGTAATGATGCCTTTTCTTGGCGGTTGTATCGACAAAGATGCCTTCGTGTCGATGGTCGAGGACAGTTATCGCAATTTCACTCACAGTGCGGTGGCGCCGCTCAAACAGCTCGACTCCGACATTTGGTTGATGGAGCTGTTTCATGGCCCGACCTTGGCGTTCAAGGACTACCCAATGCAATTGCTTGGTAGGCTGTTCGATCATGTACTGACCTGTCGGGGAGAGCGGGTGACGATTGTCGGAGCAACCTCTGGCGATACGGGGTCAGCGGCCATTGAAGCCTGCCGAGACCGAGACGCTATCGATATCTTCATCCTATATCCGCACGGCCGGGTTTCCGAAGTCCAGCGCCGCCAGATGACGACAGTGCCATCCGCCAACGCGCATTGCATAGCGGTTGAAGGGACATTTGACGATTGCCAAGATTTAGTAAAGGCGATGTTTGCTGACACACAATTCCGGGAATCCGCGCGTTTGTCGGCGGTCAATTCGATCAACTGGGCGCGGATCGCGGCCCAGATCGTCTATTACTTTCACGCCGCCGTTTCCATCGGCGCGCCGGATCGGCCCGTTTCCTTCGCGGTGCCAACTGGTAATTTCGGCAATGTATTTGCTGCGTATGCGGCCAAGGCCTGCGGTTTGCCGGTGGACCAGCTGATTATCGGCACCAACAGCAACGATATCCTTACCCGTTTCTTTGAGACCGGAACCTTGGCCAAGGGAGACGTACATCAATCGATCTCGCCGAGTATGGATATCCAAGTCTCCAGCAATTTCGAGCGCTTCATGTTCGACCTCTATGGTCGCGATGGCGCCGCTCTTTCCACCGCCATGGCGCAATTTCGCAAGGATGGCACGCTCAGCGTCGGCGATAACCTACACCGCAGTGCGCGGGAGACAATTTCGGCTGGGCGCCTCAACGATACGGAGACCATGGTTGAAATGAAACGCCAATTGACGTCGACCGGCGAGTTGATCGACCCGCATACCGCTATCGGTATCGCGGCGGGGAGGGCGCAAATGCGCCAAGGTGGCGCACCCGTCGTCGCGCAGGCGGCGGCGCATCCGGCGAAGTTCCCGGACGCGGTCGAGACGGCAACCGGAGTGCGACCGGCATTACCCCCGCATCTTGCCGATTTACTTGATCACCCAGAACATTTTGATGTGCTGCCAAATGATCTGGACGTGATCCAAGCGCATGTGCGCCAGCATATTTCATCGCGAGGTGCGGCATGACCGTCAACGTATCGACCTTGGGTAATGGCATCCGTGTCGTAACCGAAAGCATGCCACGCGTTGAAACAGTATCCTGTGGGGTCTGGGTCGGGACCGGTGCCCGCAATGAGACAGCGGACGTAAACGGCGTCGCTCATCTTCTCGAACATATGGCGTTCAAGGGCACGGAACGTCGCAGCGCTCAGGATATCGTCGAAGAAATCGAATCCGTGGGTGGTCACCTCAATGCCTATACCAGCCGCGAACAAACCGCTTATTACGCGAAGGTCTTAAAGGAAAATACCGTTCTCGCATTAGACCTCCTGTCCGATATCCTGCAGAACTCCACTTTCGATGCGGATGAGCTGGAGCGCGAGCGCACGGTTGTCATTCAAGAAATTGGCCAAGCGCACGATACGCCGGACGATCTGATTTTCGATCATTTTCAAACGGTGGCATTCCCCGATCAGCCCCTTGGACGTCCGGTGTTGGGTAGTGTTGAGACGGTCGGAAATATGCGGCGCGAAACCATCATGGGGCATATGAGCGCGGGCTATGGTGGCGACCGAATGGTCTTGTCGGCGGCCGGAAACCTTGAACACGATGCCTTTGTCCAGGCTGCCTCTTGTCTCTTTGACAAGATTCCACCGCAGGCGCAAGTAGCGATGGAAGCGGGCCATTATGAAGGTGGCCATCACTTCGAAGACCGTGAGTTGGAGCAGGTTCATCTTTTGCTCGGTTTTTCCGGTCTCTCTTACGAAGACGATCAGTTCTATGCGACGTCGGTCATGTCGGCGTTGTTAGGAGGCGGGATGTCATCGCGCCTGTTCCAGGAAATACGCGAGCGGCGCGGGCTTGTTTATTCGATCTACTCCTATCCGTCGTTCTATCGTGATTGTGGGCTGTTCGGCATTTATGCCGGTACGGGACCCGAAGATGTGGACGAGCTGTTGCCGGCGATCTGCGAGGAAATACGGCGTTTGCCCGACACGCTTGATGAGCGAGAAATTGACCGTGCACGTACGCAATTGAAGGCGGCGACACTTATGTCGCTGGAGTCCACCGGCTCACGGTGCGAACAGATGGCGCAGCAAATGCTGGTTTTCGGCCGACCGCTGACCACTGAGGAACAAGTTGCGAAAATTGAGGGCGTTGACCAAGCGGCGGTACGTGACGTGGCACTCAATATCTTTTCCGGACGACCGACAATTGCCGCGGTGGGCCCCGTGAACCAAATAATGGAATACGATCAACTCGTCGCGGCTCTGGCAATATAGAGCTGCTCCCATCCGTATGGGTATATCAGCCGTGTTCGATTTACCATTCTTCCGACTTTCGAAGACGATCCTTCGAGGCGAAAATATCTATCTACGCGCACCCCGGCGGCGCGACCAGCGGCAATGGATGGATGTCCGCCGCGTGAGCAAGGAGTTCCTGCAGCCGTGGGAGCCGACTTGGCCCACAGATGGCGTCGAAAAAGCTGCCTTTCGCCGACGTTTGCGGCGTTTCACCGAAGACTGGCATTCTGGCGACTCATATCCGTTCTTTATTTTGCATCGTGAAACCAACGATCTGTTGGGCGGTATCACGCTTTCGAATTTGCGCCGTGGTGTGACCCAGGCGGCCACTGTTGGTTACTGGATGGGCCTGCCCTACGCTCGCCGTGGGCACATGGTGGAAGCGGTCAGCTTGGTGCTCGACTACGCGTTCGACGACCTCCGTCTGCACCGGGTCGAAGCCGCTTGTCTGGTGCACAACGAGCCTAGTAGAAATCTATTGCTGAAAATAGGTTTCACGGAGGAAGGGGTGGCCCGACAGTATCTCTGCATCGACGGTCGATGGCAGGATCACCGAACGTTCGGCATATTGCAGGCCGACAGACGAGCGAAAAACTAGAACGCTCTATGCATGCCCGGCATCGCCGGACAGTAGCGATAAATCTACGCCAATTTTGGCGATGGCGCGTTCCCATTTGCTGTTGATATCGGGGCCGAAGGCTAAATCTGCATCCGATGGCACATGTAACCAGGCGTTTTGCTGTATTTCACCGTCAAGCTGTCCGGCACCCCAGCCTGCATAGCCGAGTGCCAGGAAGAACTGTTTCGGCCCTTTATTTTCGGCTATATCCTTCAGAATATCGATTGTCGCGGTCAGTGCCATATCATCGGTGACGTCGATCGTCCCGTCACCCGAATAGTCAGCGGAATGGAGGACGAAACCGCGACCGGTCTCCACCGGACCGCCGAAATGAATCGGTAGCTTGGGCGCAACCGCCAAGGTTTCGATGTCGAGCTGGCTCAGTAGGTCAGCAAAGATGAGGGAATCCACCAGTTTGTTAACGATCAATCCCATCGCGCCTTCTTCATTGTGGACGCACATATAGATTACGCTCTTGGAGAAGCGCGGATCGCCCATGGCAGGCATGGCGATCAACAATTGGCCCGTGAGATAATTTGCCGCGCTCAAGCTGTAAACTCCAAAGGTGCAATCATCGCCTTTCGACTATTATATGATAATAGTCTCCATGGTGTTTGAATAGAGCCTGGGAAAATTAGTAGATACGCACGCAATCGTGACTGGAAGTGCGATTTTTCATGAGGTCGATTGGCCTATAAAAACACCGAACGTTGTTGGAGAGATCGTATGCGCCGATTGCGGCCAGTTCTTGGATGGTTATGTGGCGCTGCCGTGTTCGCTGGCCTTGCCGGTGGTGCACTTGCGGCGAGCGGTGATTGGAGCCGAAACGACCACGTGGAGATGCGTCTGATCTCGGCTGTGGAAGCGGTTGGTGACCGCAAGACACTGCCGCTCGGATTGCAGTTCCGTATGAAACCGGGTTGGAAACTATATTGGCGGACGCCGGGGGATGCCGGTTTTCCGCCCCGTCCGATTTGGCAAGGTTCCGAGAATATCGCCGATGTCGCCGTAAAGTGGCCGGCACCGAAGCGTTTTTCGATATTCGGTCTTGAGACGCTCGGCTATGTTGACGAAGTGATCTTGCCACTTACCGCCAAACTCGAACGGCGCGGTGAAGCTGTCATCCTGAAGGCATCCGTCGATTATCTGACCTGTAACGATATTTGCATTCCCTATACCGCTGCGGTGGAACTTTCGCTGGACGCCGGAACGGCGGCACCGTCGTCACGGGCCTATGATTTGGATCGATACCGTGCGCGGGTTCCAGGTGATGGAGCGCGTCACGGCCTTGGGATTACTGGGGTGCGCCTCGCGGCGGTTGGTAAGGACGTCACCGTAAATCTTGTCGCCACGGCGCTGGAGCCCTTTCTGGCACCTGACGTCTACGTAGAAGGGCCAGAGGGATCATTCTTCGGCAAGCCCGAGGTTAAGCTATCGAATGATGGGCGGACCGCGCGGGTCGCGGTCAGGGGCGGCGGATTCGAGAAACCAATAACCGATGCGGGTGTGCCGCTTACATTGACCCTGGTTGACGGTGCACGAATGTTGGAGACGTTTGCGGTTGGTCGGCCGGGTGGGGCGTTTGGGCCCACGCAGACGGACGGTGGCATGGCTTCGATCTGGCCGATACTGCTATTCGCTTTGATTGGCGGATTGATACTAAATTTCATGCCGTGCGTGTTGCCGGTGCTTTCGCTGAAATTGTTGAGCGTTGTCAGCCATGGTGGGCAAGACCCGGCGATCGTGCGGCGCGAATTCATTGCCTCTGCTGCAGGGATCATATTCTCGTTCTTGTTGATTGCCGCTGTGCTGATTGGTCTGCAATCCGGTGGTATCGCGATCGGGTGGGGAATTCAATTCCAGCAACCGGTCTTCCTGGTGGCGATGACATTGATCGTCACCTTATTCGCCTGCAATCTATTCGGATTTTTCGAAATTATTTTACCAAGCGCCATTTCCGATCTCGCGGGGACGGCGGGTGACGGTCATTCGCTTGGCGGGCATTTTCTAACCGGTGCATTCGCTACCCTGCTGGCAACGCCCTGCAGCGCTCCGTTTCTAGGGACGGCGGTGGGTTTTGCGCTCAGTCGGGGGCCGTTGGAAATTCTGCTCATCTTTTTTGTTCTCAGTTTGGGATTGGCGTTGCCGTATTTGTTGGTCGCAGCACTGCCGGGGCTAGCGACTAGATTGCCAAGGCCCGGAAATTGGATGGTGTGGCTACGCTATATTCTCGGTTTCGCCTTGGTGGCGACGGCGGTTTGGCTGGTCACAGTTCTGTGGGCTCAGCTCGGCCGGGACGGCGCGTTGGCGATTGCCGGATTGACCACGCTCATTGTGGCACTTCTCGCCTTGAAGCGATTGCCAAATTCTCGCCTTGGACACCATGCCGGAAAGGTGTCGGTGGTGCTGGCCCTGGCGGCGTTGGTGGCGGGTGGTTTGACGACGAAGCCTGCTTCCCCTGTGGCACAAGACCCTACAGCGGTCTGGCAGCCCTTCGATGAGGCAGAATTAACGCGACTTGTCAGTGCCGGGAAGACGGTGATCGTCGATGTGACGGCCGATTGGTGCCTGACATGCCAGGTTAATAAAAAACTTGTGCTCGATACCGCACCGGTCGCGGATTGGCTCAAAGCGGACGAGACTGTAGCCATGCGGGCCGATTGGACCCGCCCAAACCTGAAAATTGCGGCCTATCTGGCGAGTTTTGGGCGCTATGGCATCCCCTTTAACGCTATATATGGGCCGCAAGCGCCGAATGGCGTTGCTCTGCCGGAATTGCTGACCAGCGCGTTGGTCATTGAGGCCGTTCTAAATGCAGATTCGAACACTACATTGGTCCGCCGTTAAGTGGTCTTCATCATCGCTGGACTTCGCTGATTTCGCGCTTATCTATTGGTCTAATCGTGTGGCCCCCAGCGGTGCCGCATGACATTTTATTGGGGTAGATAAAAGGATTTCTCAATGGCGATCAGTGTAGGCGATAAGGTTCCCTCGGCGACTCTTTATAAGATGGGTGCAGACGGTCCGGAAGCGGTGACAACGGACGATTACTGTGCGGGCCGCAAGGTCGTGATCTTCGGCGTGCCTGGCGCGTTTACGCCGACATGCTCGGCGCAACACGTGCCGGGATTTATGCAGAATGCCGATGCGTTGAAGGCCAAGGGCGTGGAGGCAATTGCCTGCGTTTCCGTCAATGATGCGTTCGTGATGGGTGCTTGGGCGAAGGATCAATCGACCGGCGATACCATCGATATGTTGGGTGATGGTAGTGGCGAGTTGGCCAAGGCCATGGATGTTGAGCTCGATCTTGGCTCTCGCGGCCTTGGTTTGCGGGGCAAGCGTTTCGCTCTGGTCGCCGAAGATGGTGTGGTCAAGCATTTGGCGCTGCAAGACGGCGGCGAGCTGACGTCTTCCAGCGCGGAAGAGACGCTCAAGGCGCTTTAATTGCGTTTCATATGATAAGCAAAGAAAACGCCCTCGGACTCTGTCCGGTGGCGTTTTTCGTTGTTTGCTGATTGTCCTAACGGTCGTCGAACTTTTGACCGGGTTAGTCGCGTCCCGGAATTCCGGCCCGCGCCAGAGCGTCGGCGCGTTCGTTCTCAACATGGCCAGAATGCCCTTTGACCCAAAACCATTCGACCTTATGTCCGACCAAGGCGTCGTCGAGCGCCTGCCATAGGTCGACATTTTTCACCGGCTTTTTGGCAGCGGTCTTCCAACCGTTGCGCTTCCAATTGACGATCCACTTGGTGATACCATCTTTAACGTAGGTGCTGTCTGTGTGAATATGGATCCGCATCGGCCTTGTCAGAGCGCGTAAACCTTCGATGGCGGCCATCAATTCCATGCGGTTGTTGGTCGTCTCCACCTCACTGCCCGACAGTTCCTTCTCTGTGCCATTGTAGCGCAGTACCAGACCCCAACCGCCTGGTCCCGGATTGCCGCTACAAGCGCCGTCGGTAAAAATCTCAACCGTGTTGGATATTGTCATCAGTCCATTCCGTATTCGCCGGGTGCGGTCACCCGTTGATGAAACTGAAGGATCGAAAGGTACTCGCGGGGATCTTTCGGCTTCACAAATGCGCCTTCGGGACGGTTCAGCCAATCGTACAACCGGGTTAGTAGAAACCGAATGGCCGCACCGCGAGCGATGGTCGGCAAGGCCGCGATTTCCGCATCTGATGTGCTACGTTCCCGGCGGTAGGCGGCGAGCATGCGCCGCGCCTTGGTAACGTTGAAACTGTTGTCGCGCTCGAAACACCAAGCGTTCAAGCAAATCGCCAGGTCGTAGACCAGGAAATCGTTGCAGGCGAAATAAAAGTCGATCAGCCCTGAAAGTTTGTCGCCGAGAAAAAACACATTGTCCGGGAACAAATCCGCATGGCAAACGCCTTTTGGCAGATTATCTGGCCAATTTGCCTCGAGGAAATCGAGCTCCTTCGATAGGATTGCGGCGAGTCCTGGTATGACTTCATCCGCTCGAGCGGCCGACGAATTGAATAGCGGCCGCCAGGCATCGACCGATAATCTGTTCGGGCGCGACATATCGAAATTGGCGCCCGCATTGTGAAATCGCGCCAGTGCGGCACCCACTTCCGCGCAATGGCCAACTTGCATCCGTTTTGGTGACATACCGTTCAGGAACGTGATAATCGCCGCTGGACGGTCGCAGAGCGTCCGCAAGGCTTTTCCGTCTCGTCCCTGCAGCGGCGTCGGGCTCGGGATACCGGCCTCCGCCAGGAATTCCATCAAATTCAAAAAGAAAGGCAGGTCACCCGCCGAAACGCGTTTTTCGTAGAGGGTAAGAATGAATTGGCCTCGGTCGGTTTGCATCAAATAGTTGGTGTTCTCCACACCCTCCGCGATGCCTTTGCAGGAGAGAAGGCCGCCGATGTCGTAACTGGCGACGAAGGCTGCCAAATCCTCGTCTGATACTTCGGTATAAACGGCCATTTTCCTGGGGTCCGTCCTGCTAAATAAAGTTTGTTGACTGACAGCGGCGGCCCGCTTGTCGTGGTCCGGTGGGTCTCCTAATATCCCGCCAATCGATAACGCCCGAGGGACGACACGATACCGTGGTTCGCCTCGGCATATAGCGTAGCAATCAGGGAAGGGAAAGACCCATGACCGATCCGGTAATAGCGCAAAAGGCACCTTTTGGTGTCGATGTCGAAGAGGGTAAGAGTTATTGGTGGTGTTCATGTGGTCTCAGTGCGGAACAACCCTTTTGCGACGGCAGCCATAAGGGCACCGGATTGGAGCCGATGAAATATAACGCCGAGAATTCCGCTACCATTTATTTTTGTGGTTGCAAGAACACGAAGGGATCACCGCTCTGCGACGGAACCCATTCCAAGCTGTGAGGCAAACCGGCATTAGAATGCAATTGCGTTCCTTGGCGGTTCTGGCGAGCTTGGCGATCATCTTAGCGGGCTGCGCCAAGGGTAGCCCCTTCGGTGGCAGGGGAGAATTGTCCGGACTGGGTTGTCCGCAGGTGGCGATCTTGGAAGCACCGGGCGAGTTGACGCGGTTCTCTGGGGGCAAGATAGGTAAAATTACCGACGTACTCTTCCAAGCAAAAATGGAGGTGAGGCAGGCATATTGCGATATCGAGGATAAGTCGATTTTCGTCACAGCGGACGCCATGCTCGGCGTGATCCGTGGGCCGGCCGAGACCACTGGAGAGGTTAAATTCTCTTTTTTTGTCGCGATATTAAACGGCAAAAAAGAGGTTGTTTTGCGAGAAACTTTTCCGATTGTCGTGAAGTTTGAGGAGCCGAAACGGCAGATTTTATTCGAAGATACCGTTTCTGTCGAAATCGATCGGAAAAAAAATATCGATCCTGCGACGTACACGGTTTATGCCGGATTCGAGATGACGCCCGAAGAGCTGGAATTCAATCGCCGACGCCTGCGTTAGGGCTCCCTGCTTAGTTGACATTCGCTCCGGCTCTTGTAGCCTAACTCGTGTCGGCGGGATATCGTCGGCAATATGCCCATCGACCCTTGTGGGAGAGACCCGCGTATTGCGCGGGCGCCGAAGGAGCAACCGCCCCGGAATCTCTCAGGCAAATGGACCGTAGGGGGAGGGCACTCTGGAAAGTGGCCGTGGCGACAGCCTGCGGCTCACCGAAGGTGTAAGCCGTCTCGGCGGTGACACTCTCAGGTTCCACGACAGAGCGGGGAGGTATCGTCCCAAGGTAGGGGCGGACCTCAGCCGCGCGATGTCGGAGGGACAGAATGAACGAAGACTCCCAGACTAAAGGCGAGCTGACGGATGTTCAACGCACCCCGCTGCACGCCTTGCATCAGGAGTTGGGCGGGAAATTAGTGCCCTTTGCGGGATTCGAAATGCCCGTCCAATACCCGTCGGGCATCCTCAAGGAACACCTGCACACGCGTGCCGCCGCTGGATTGTTCGATGTCTCGCATATGGGGCAGGCGGAACTGCGGGGCGACGATGCCGCAGCACTGATCGAGACATTGGTGCCCGGGGATATCTGTGGACTCGCGTCTGGAACCACGCGCTATACCCAGCTCACGAATGACCGAGGTGGCATCCTCGACGATTTGATGGTGACGAACGGAGGCGACCGTCTGTTGTTAGTCGTCAATGCTGCGTGCAAGGCCGAGGACTTTGCCCATATTCAGGCGGCTTTGCCGTCGGGGGTTGAGCTTGTCGAACTCCCCGACCGCGCCCTGATTTCGATACAGGGTCCCGCGGCTGCATTGCTCATGGAGACGGTTGGCGAGGGAGAGCTCTCCAAGATGCCGTTTATGTCTTATACCGAATGCGTCGTCTCCGATGTCGACTGCCGGGTGTGGCGTTCCGGCTATACTGGCGAGGATGGCTATGAAATTTCTTGCACGTCGAGCGATGCCGAAGCGCTGGCCCGGCGGCTGTTGGCGCTGGACGGTGTCGCGCCCATTGGATTGGGCGCGCGGGATTCACTGCGCCTTGAGGCCGGACTTTGTCTCTATGGGCACGATATTGATCAGGCAACGACGCCGGTAGAGGCTGGGCTTCTATGGTCGATTGGCAAACGGCGGCGTACCGAGGGCGGATTCCCAGGTGCTGCAATCGTCCAGCAACAAATCGCCGATGGCGTGACCCGACGCCGTATCGGAATCAAGCCGGAAGGGCGGGCGCCCATGCGCGAAAACACCAAACTGTTCGATAGTGAGGGCGCGCCGATCGGTGAGGTTACCAGTGGCGGGTTTGGTCCGAGCGTCGGCGGACCCGTTGCGATGGGATATGTGGAGACCCGATGCGCCAAAGCCGATACGCCGATTACGGCGGAGGTGCGGAGCAAGATGCATGACGCGACGGTGGTTCGCCTGCCGTTCGTCGAACAGCATTATTACCGAGGTTAATCAGGGGAGAGGCAATCATGGCCGAAGTTAAATACAGCGAAGATCACGAATGGATCAGCATCGAGGGTGATGTGGGTACGGTTGGCATTACTGGATTCGCACAGGAGCAGCTGGGCGACATCGTCTTTGTTGAATTGCCGGAGGTGGGCACCGCGCTTGGGAAAGGCGATCAGGCCGGTGTCGTCGAATCGGTAAAGGCGGCATCGGAGATTTACGCGCCGGTGGCCGGAGAAATCGTTGAAGCGAATGATATATTGGCGGACACGCCGGAGACAGTGAACGCGGCGGCGGAAAGCGGCGGTTGGTTCTTTAAAATTAAGCTTGCGGACATGACCGAATTAGACGGCCTCATGGATGAAGCGGCCTACAAAGTTTTTATCGCCTAGTCCGACCGCCCTTTAGCGGAAACTGCAGGAGCACTATCGCCATGCCAAGTAGCGTTCAATCTCTTCACGAATTGGAACAAACCGACGATTTCATCTCACGTCACGTCGGGCCTCACGCGGCTGATACCGCCGCTATGCTGGAGCATATCGGAATAGCGTCACTGGAAGCGCTGATCGACGCGGCCGTACCATCAACAATTCGAGACCCGTCGCCGATGGATTTGCCGCCAAGCCGGACTGAGGTCGACGTTTTGTCGGAACTTCGTGAGATGGCGCAATCCAATACTGCCGGTAAATCATTGATCGGAATGGGCTATTACAACTGCATCACGCCGCCGGTTGTCATGCGAAACGTGATGGAGAATCCGGGTTGGTACACAGCCTACACCCCCTATCAGCCGGAAATTTCACAAGGCAGACTCGAAGCTTTGTTGAACTTCCAGACCATGGTGGCCGACCTTACGGGGATGGAAATCGCCAATGCGTCGTTGCTCGATGAAGCGACGGCGGCGGCGGAGGCCATGACCATGTGCCGCCGGGTCGGCAAGGTGAAAAGCGATCGTTTCTTTGTCGCCGCTGATTGCCATCCCCAAACCATCGCCGTCCTGCGGACCCGCGCTGCGCCTCTTGGTATCGAGTTGGTGGTCGGCGACCCGTTTGCAGACTTGGACACCTCCAATGTCTATGCCGCGTTGCTGCAGTATCCGTCGAGCGATGGCAAAGTTTACGACTACCAAAAACTATCGGACAACTTGCATGGGGCGGGCGCCATGCTTGTCGTCGCCACCGACCTAATGGCGTTGACCTTATTGAAGCCGCCCGGCGAATGGGGGGCGGATATTGCGGTCGGCAGCGCACAGCGTTTCGGTGTACCCCTTGGTTTCGGCGGGCCACACGCGGCATTTTTCGCGACATCGGATGCCCATAAGCGCGCGATGCCGGGCCGCCTCGTCGGCGTGTCGGTCGACACCGCCGGACGCCCGGCCTTGCGACTTGCCCTGCAGACGCGCGAGCAACATATCCGGCGAGAGAAAGCGACCAGCAACATTTGTACGGCGCAGGTCCTATTGGCGGTGATGGCAGGTTGTTATGCAGTCTATCACGGGCCTGAGCGCCTTCGCACAATTGCGGAACGCGTGCATCGGATGACGTGGATCCTGGCTTCGGGGTTGTCGCAAGCAGGGATCAAGATTAAGAACGAGTACTATTTCGATACCTTGACCCTTGGTGTGGACGCGGCGGGCCCGATCCACGAGCGCGCCCATGCCGCTGGATATAATCTGCGGCAGATTGATGAGAATCATGTGGGTGTGTCGCTCGACGAAAGCACGACGCGCGCCGATATTGCGGCGTTGTGGTCGATCTTCGAGACAGGGAAAGACGTCTCCGACATTGCATCGCTCGACGGCGAACAGGCGAGTGGTCTGCCATCCGAGTTACGCCGCGCGTCAGGGTATTTGGAGCATACGGTCTTTCATCAACATCATTCCGAGACGGAAATGCTGCGGTATCTGCGCCAACTACAGCAAAAGGATATCGCGCTCGACCGTTCGATGATCCCGCTCGGTTCCTGCACCATGAAGCTGAACTCGACGACGGAAATGATCCCGGTGACCTGGCCGGAATTCGCGAATGTCCATCCCTTTGTGCCCTTGGATCAAGCCGAAGGCTTTATCCGGCTGACAAAGGGGTTGGAGGATATGCTGTGCAAAATCACCGGCTTCGATGCGGTCTCCTTGCAGCCGAATGCGGGCTCGCAAGGGGAATATGCGGGGTTGCTGGCGATCCGGGGCTATCATGAAAGCCGGGGTGAGAAAGACCGGGACATCTGCCTGATACCGAGCTCCGCTCATGGTACCAATCCGGCAAGCGCCGTGATGGCCGGCATGCGGGTCGTGGTGGTCGGCTGCGATGATAACGGCAATATTGATGTCGATGACTTAACCGCAAAGGCAGCGGAACATACCGTCTCGCTGGCTGCGTTGATGGTGACATATCCATCGACCCACGGCGTGTTTGAGGAAAGCATCGCTGATATCTGCGATATCGTGCACCGCCATGGCGGACAAGTGTACATGGATGGTGCGAATTTAAATGCCTTGGTGGGTGTCGCACGGCCGGGAGGTTTCGGTCCGGATGTGGCGCATCTCAATTTGCATAAGACCTTCTGCATACCCCATGGCGGCGGCGGTCCTGGTGTGGGACCCATCGGTGTATGTGATCATTTGACGGCCTTTCTACCCGGCCATTGGCACCTCGAGGGTGCCGCGGCCGACAGTAGTCCGGTTTCGGCAGCGCCGTGGGGCAGTGCCGGTATTTTGGCGATCTCCTGGACCTATATCGCACTGATGGGAGCGAATGGGTTAAAGCGCGCGACCGAAATCGCGATCCTAAACGCTAATTACATGGCGCAGCGGCTCAAGCCGCATTTTCCCGTCCTCTACAAAGGAGCCAACGGACTCGTGGCCCATGAATGTATTATCGATGTCAGGCCGCTTAAGGACGCAGCCGATGTCAGTGTCGAGGATATCGCCAAACGGCTGATGGATTATGGGTTCCATGCGCCGACAATGTCATGGCCGGTGGCCGGAACTTTGATGATCGAGCCGACCGAAAGCGAATCGAAGGCAGAGCTCGACCGGTTCTGCGATGCGATGATCTCGATTCGCGAGGAAGTACAGCGGATCGAGTCCGGCGACTACGATCAGGAGAACAATCCCCTATCGAACGCTCCCCATACGGTCGATGACGTAATGGGTGATTGGGATCGTTCATACGACAGAGAGACGGCGGCCTATCCCGCCCAATCACTGCGCGACGATAAGTATTGGCCTCCGGTGAACCGGATCGATCAGGTGTACGGGGACCGCCACTTGGTCTGTTCCTGCCCGCCGCTTGATGCGTACTTGGATGCGGCGGAATAGACTTAGAAAATATTCTCTGCGTCGCCGACCAGGTTGGTCAATGCGGACATATTGCTCCGCAAGGCCCGGCGATTAATGAGCTTCTCCTGTGCCATTCCGGGAAAATCAGTGAAGTTAATGATGTTCCAGCCGATCAACAGATCGATTAAATCCTCGGTGATCCGCGCCATCTCCAATTCCGATGCATCGAGTTGTCGGAGGGCTGTACCGTCGATATTTCCGAACGCTTCGCTACCGTCATCGGTAATGTCTGTCTGAGGTTGGGCGGGTGGCGGCGGTGCCTCGGCCTCCGACGCTTCCGCTATTTCCGAAGCCGCACGATCATTGGACCGTGCATGTGCCGAATCGACGCCTTCAAGATCAAAACCGCCGCTAAATTAATCGTTTTCGAAGGAGTCGTGTGGAATGTCGTCGGGGAGGGAGAATTCCGTGTCCACATCTTCGTTTGTCGCTTTTTGTTCCAAGGGGACGTTCGGCGCTGGGCCCGGTTCGAACACAGCGGCGCCATCTTACCCAACATTCACAAATTCCTGGGATTCGTCATAGAGCGCAACGTCATAGTCCGGTGGCGGTATGTAGGGGGCGTCGATCTGTGGTTCCGCGTAATCGTACGATTCAACCACGGCGTCCGCGAGCGGTGAATCGACCGATTGCGTCGGTGCGAGACCCAGGAATTTTAAGAGCTCAGGGTTGTTCGCGCGGACACGCTCCTTCGCGTCACGGCTTGGCCGGTCGAAGACGGTGGAAATTCGTCCCGCTGCTGTGCGTTTCACATCGGGCATGGCTCAAACGATTCAATCGCGGGTATCGTCAAATCGGATAGTATGGCGGCACATCGCAGCTAACAACGCGGTAGAGGGTCCAAGAAAAAAGCCCCGCGATGCGGGGCCTTGATCAAATATTGTCGTAAATTTGGAATTCTACTGAAGCTTACTCGGAATTTCCTCGATCGATTGATCGATCAGTCGGCCACCTTCGGCACCCGTCAGTCTGTCGGTCAGCAACTTTTCAGCTGCCTTCATCGCCAGTTCGACGGACATGGCCCGTACCTCTTGAATGGCGGCCGCTTCTGCTTGGGCGATCTTGTCGCGCGCCTGCTCTTCTTGACGGCGGACCATTTCCTTCATTGCCTCTTCGCCTTCTGCCCGATGGCGTTCCGCTTCCTGGCGCGCGCGAATGACAATGTTTTCCGCATCCTGCAAGGCTTGGCGCTGTTGGCGTTGATAGTTTGCCAGCAGGCCTTGCGCCGCTTCGCGTAATTTCTCGGCCTCTTCGACTTCTTGCCGAATTTCTGCGATTTTCGCATCCAATCCACCGAGCATAGCGCCCCGGATCGGTTTGAAGACAGCGATGACAAATAGCACAAAAGCAATCGCCACCCAGAAAGTGGGATCGTGGATCAATGCATCCATAATCAGGCGCCTCCCTGCATTGCCGCTTCGACGGCATCCTTAGCATCGGCTTCGGCTATTTCCGCCCCAATCAAGCGTTGGACCGCGGCGCAGGTCACGTCACGGGCCACTTTGGGGATCGTTCCCTGGGCAGCGGCCTTTTCTTCCGCAATTCGGCCTTCAGCAGCCTGGGTTTCCTCGGAGAGCCGAGCTGCAGTTTCATCCTGCAGTTTGGCTCGAGCCTTGGCGATGGATTGGGCCATGTCGCGGTGGATGCCTTGGGCTTCCGCCGCCGCATCGGCGTGGGATTTCTCCAACGCCGCCAACACGGTTTCGGCTTCCTTGCGAAGCGTTTCCGCTTTCCCGAGGTCGTCCTCGATCCGCTGCTGACGTGAATCGCGTATGTCGACGATTCGCGGCATGGCCACCTTCCAGACGACGAAATAAAGCGCCACGAAGGTGATCAGCAGCCAAGCCAGCTGCGGTGGGAAGGTCGATAAGTCGAGCTGTGGCATGCGCCTACTCCCGGACTACCGGGCGTTGCCCGTGCTTAACCGAACAGAATGAGAAGCGAAATAACGAGCGCGAAGAGCGCGATGGCTTCCACCAGCGCGAAACCGAGCATCGTCATCGTGAAAACCTCACCGCGGGCGGCGGGGTTGCGGCCAACCGCGATAATGAACGACGAGAAAACGCTACCGATACCGATTCCCGAACCGATCATGCCGATAACGGCAAGGCCGGCGCCGATGACTTTTGCAGCTTCTACTTCCATGGTGATGTCCTCTTCTTAAGATAAATGTTGTTCGTCGAAATTGGTTTTTAATGCGATCTAGTGGAGATGGATCGCGTCGTTGATGTAGAGGCAGGTCAGGATCGCGAAGACATAGGCCTGCAAGAAAGCGATGAGGATTTCCAATCCCGTCAGAGCAACCACGAGGGCCAGCGGCATGACGCCCGCGACACCAAGCACGGCGATGAAACCGGCGATCACCTTAATCAGCGTGTGCCCTGCGAGCATATTCGCGAAGAGCCGCACCGACAGGCTAATCGGGCGCGAAAGATAGGAAATTACTTCGATTGGTATCAGCAAGGGCAGCATATAGACCGGAGTGCCGGGAGGCGCGAAGAACGAGAAGAAATGCATGCCGTGACGGGCAAAACCGAGGATCGTCACACTGATAAAGATGAGGATGGCCATCGCAAAGGTAACGGCGATGTGGCTGGTGAAGGTGAAGCTATAGGGCAACATGCCGAGCAAATTGCCCAGCAAAACAAACATAAACAGAGTGAAGATGATCGGGAAATAACGGCGGCCTTCCTGACCAATCGTGTCTTTCAGCAATCCGGCGATGAATTCATAGGCGAGTTCGACCGCGACTTGCCAGCGGCCCGGCACAATGGCGCTACGGCGCATGCCGAGAACGAGGAATGACGATGCGACTAACACCGCGATTGTCATGAACAATGCGGAATTGGTAAACGACACGTCAACGCCGCCGACCTCTAAAGGTACAAGCGTCTTAATCACGAATTGTTCGAGAGGACTATGTCCGCCGTCTGCTGCCATCTTAGGTCCCTACTCGCTCTCCGAGCGATCCGATTTCTTAGCCGCACTCTTCGCGTCGTAACCGGCCGCATAACCAAATCCGCTCATAACGCGGAAAATATTTAAAAACCCTGCCGCGCTTCCCAAGATGAAAAACACGAGCATCAACCAAGGTTTGGTTTCAAGCCAGTAATCGAGAAACAATCCGATTGCCACCCCTACGCCAACAGCGGAGACAAATTCGACTCCGATTTTCAGCGCAATACCTAACCCGTTACCGGCCTCGGCCTTACTTTCGTCGTTCTTCGGATCATTCACATGACGATATCCACGGGCCGCCTTAAGCTTCGTGTCTAGCTCTTTGAGCGAGGAAGTAGGCGGTTCCTCAGACATCCTTCAATGCTACCGAAATGACGCTCGAAAAACGCCGAAAGCGGCCGCAACATAAAGGTGGGATATGAGCAAGTCAAGTTGCGGCATTGCGCCGCAGCAATGTTGGATTTCCGCGCTTTTAAGGACATCGCGATACTCAGGCCGAGTCACGGATCGCTTCCGCCGTGCGCAAGTCGACCGAGACCAGCTGACTGACCCCGCGCTCGCCCATGGTAACACCGAAAAGCCGGTCCATTTTTGCCATCGTCAGACGGTGGTGAGTGACGACCATGAAACGGGTCTTCGACGCCTTGGTAATCTCGTCGAGCAGATTACAAAAACGCTCCACATTGGCGTCGTCGAGCGGGGCGTCGACCTCGTCGAGCACGCAGATCGGTGCTGGGTTCGTCAGGAAAACGGCAAACAGCAATGCCAAGGCGGTTAATGCCTGCTCGCCGCCGGACAGCAACGATAGAATTTGAAGTTTCTTGCCGGGTGGGCTTGCCATGATCTCAAGGCCGGCTTCCAAAGGATCGTCCGCTTCGGTTAAAGCCAGATGTGCATGGCCACCGCCGAAAAGCCGCACGAAAAGTGTCTCGAAATGTTGGTTTACCTGATCGAAGGCTGCCAATAGCCGTTCCCGGCCTTCCTTGTTGAGCGCGGAAATGCCCTGACGGAGACGTGCGATCGCCGCCAAGAGGTCTTCGCGCTCGGTCTGCATGGTTGTGATCTGCTCTTCGAGCTCAATCAGCTCTTGCTCTGCGCGCAGATTGACGGGCCCCATGCTGTCTCGTTCGCGGACCAGCCGTTCTAATTTAACCTCGACCACATCGCGCGGTGGCAATTCTTCCTCCGGATCGATCTCCGCATCTGCCAGGATTGTCTCCGGCTTACTCTCCAAACGCTCGGCGATCCGTTCCTTGACTGCGTCGCAGTCGGATATGGCCTGCTCCACATGGGCTTGGGCGCGGACCCGCTCCTCGCGGGCGTCACCGGCGGTGGCTTCGGCGCGGCGCAGGGTCGCATCCGCTTCGGCGAGGCCGTTTTCCATCTCCGCCAAGCGGTCGGCGGCGGCGTTCCTCTTAATCTCGGAGCCTTCCAACGTGTCTAGTAGTGCGATCCGTTGGGTTCCGATCTCGGCCGGTCGCGCCGCTAATCGCGATTTTTGCTCTTCTTCGCTGGTGCGGCGAGTCTCGAGTTCTTCGATTCGCCCGCGCGCGCCACCGACCCGGTTCTCCCAGGATGTGCGCTCATTGGCTATCACTTTGAGGCGAGCACCCCGTTGCTGCGCCTCGTTGGCGATCCGATCATGTGCGCTGCGGCGTTCACGTTCCGTCGTGCGGCCTGCCTCGATCTCCTGGTGCAGCGTTGCGCTGCGCTGGCGGGCTTCAACCGGGTCCGTCAGTTGTGCGACAGAGGCTTCGATGGCGACACGTTGCTCTTGGGTCTCCGTGAGATCGACGCGCACCCGCTCCAGCAATTCGCCAAGTGATTCCAGGCGCGAACGTGTGCCCGCCGTCGCGTCGGCCAGTGCCGTATATGCCTTTCGGGCATTGGCGAGCGTGTCATAGGCTGTTTGCAGGTCGAAGCGAGCCTTACGCTCCTGGGTGGCAGCCTCTTTGGCCGTCTCCTGCGAATCGATATGGAACTGCCGGGCCGTCTCGTAATTCTTTTCCACCGCCTGCAATTGCCCGCGAATTTCGGTGAGGCGGTTGCGTTGACTAAGACGCGTCGCCGCCGTCGTCTGTGCGCCGGACGTCACGGTAAATCCGTCCCAGCGCCAAAGGGCGCCGTCTAGGCTCACCAATCGCTGACCTTCGCGCAGCGCTTCATGCAATCCGCTACCGGCGCTGGCATTGTCGATCACGCCGATGGCCGCTAAGCGGCGCGCGAGTGCGGGCGGGCCTTTCACAAAGTCGGAGAGCGGGCGCATACCGTCCGGCAGAGGGGCCGGTGATGCGAGCGCCGGCAGGATCGTCCAATGGACCGGCGCCGCCGTGTCGATCGGGGCCGTCAAATCGTCGTCCAAGGCGGCGCCCAATGCTTTTTCATATCCGGGCGTGACTTCCAGGGCGTCGACCAAGGGTGGGAAAAGATCGGCCTCATCTTCCTTCAGAAGATCCGCCAGCGCATTTTCTTCGGCACTTAGACGGTCGCGCGCGGATTGCGCATCCTGCAAGCGGCTGCGGCGGTCTGCTTCGGTTTGCTCGGCCGCACCTCTTGTGGCTTCCGCCTCTTCCGAGGTGCGCCGCGCCGATTCAACCTCTGCTTCTGCCTCTGGCACCGCCTTCGCAGTTTGCTCGAGGGCTGTATCCTCGCCGACTTCGGCCATTAGTTCTTCGCGTTCGCGCTGCAGCGATTCGACGCGTTCCGTCAGATTGTCGTGGCGGCGGGCCAATTCGTCCCGGCGATTCAACAATGCGGTGCGGTTAGCTTCCGCCGCCGCCACGGTTTGCGTCAATTCACCGAGTTCTGATTCTTTTGCGCGAAGCGACGTGCCAATTTCTTCCAGGGCCACGCGGGCGGTTTCGCGGCGTTCTTCTTCGCCTTCACGGGCAGCGGTGATTTCCGCGACTTCATCATCCATGCGCCGGAGGGCGGCCTCCGCATCCTCGCCGAGCGACTGTTCGCGCGCGATATCGATGCCGATTTGGTTGAGGCGTTGATCCACCGCCGCCAAGGCCTCGACGATCCGGCCCTCTTCCGCTTCCAATTCCCTCTGCGCCACCAACAAACGCTGCAATTCGGCTGCGGCTTCCGCTTCCGCCTGGCGCAGATCGGGCAGGTTTGCCGCAATTTCTGCTTGCAGTCGCGAGGCTTCGGCAGCATGACCGGTTCGCGTGGCAACCTCCGCTTCGGCTTTTGTCAGCCCCTCGCGCGCCTTCTCCAGCGCGGCTGTTACTTCCTGCCAGCGCAAGTGAAGTTGCATCGCTTCATGGCGCCGAATATGTCCGCCGAGACGGCGATAGCGTGCGGCCTGCCGGGCTTGACGTTTCAATCCTTGGAATTGCCCTTCGAGTGCAATGATTACGTCGTCCAGACGTTCCAGATTGGTTTCCGCCCCGCGCAACCGCAATTCGGCCTCGTGGCGGCGTGAATGCAGTCCCTTGATCCCGGCGGCTTCTTCCAGCAACCCGCGCCGTTGGGTTGGCTTTGCGCCGATCAGGGCACCGACCCGACCTTGGTTGACCATGGCGGTCGAGTGGGCGCCGGTCGCCATGTCCGCGAACAGCAATTGGACGTCGCGTGCGCGGACACTCTTGCCATTAATCTTGTAGTCGGAGCCGGAGCCGCGTTCGATCCGCCGGATAACTTCGATTTCGGTGGAATCGTTGAATGGCGAGGGTGCATCCCGGTCGGAATTATCGAGAACCAGCGCCACTTCCGCGATGTTGCGGGCCGGGCGATCGTCGGTGCCGCCGAAGATTACGTCGTCCATCTCTCCGCCACGCATTTGCTTGGCGGAGGTCTCGCCCATGACCCACTTCAGCGCTTCCACAACATTCGATTTACCACAGCCGTTCGGCCCGACGACTCCCGTAATGCCGTCCTCTATCTGGACTTCAACCGGATCGAGGAAAGATTTGAAACCAACGAGGCGTAATTTCTGAAAATGCACTGCGGTCGCGACAATCGTTTAGACGGCGGACAGACCGATGGCTCATTTCACCTTCTTCGAAAGGATTTTGTCGAAATCCTCATAAGGCTGCGAGCCGACGATCTTATGGTCACCGTCGATGATAAAGGTTGGAGTCGCGTTTACATCAAATTTCTTCTGACCTTCAAGGCGCTTTTCAACGATGCCGTCGACCAAGGCCGCATTTTTGAGGCAGGCTTCGAAATCCGAGGGGTTCAATCCGCCTAATTTCCCGATCCGCGAGAGCGCTTCGAAGGGCTGCTTGCTCCGGCTCCAATTGGCTTGCTGCTGGAATAAAACATCGACGAAACTGAAGAAGCGTTCCGATGGGGCGCAGCGCGCCATGACGGTAGCGAGTAGGCCCATTTGGTCGAATGGAAAGTCGCGGTAGATCAGTTTGACCTTGCCGGTATCGATGTAGTTTTTCCTGATTTTCGGCAGGATATCGACGTGAAACTGCCGACAACTCGGGCAGGTCAGCGACGAATATTCGATGATCGTGACCGGGGCATTAGGGTCGCCGAGAATGCGATCCGCGAGCGCCTGGTCCGTTGTCGGAGCGGCAGCCGAAGCGGCGAAGGTGAAGAAAAATGTAATGGATATCGCCGCGGAAATTAGAAGTCGTTTCACACCGTCCTCCTGATGAAACATGCGTTCGTGAGCGGATGGGCGGACGGATGTCCGGTCCGCAGGTTGGGCAAGTATAGGGATGTGATTATGGCGGTATCAAGGCTATCGAGTGGTCAATTTTTTGTGGAATCACCCGACTCGGACAGGATAGCCGTCCCGAGTCTCTGGAGTGTTTCGCGTAGTTCGGCGTCCTCGATGCCCTCCAAACGGTCTTCCAACGCTCTTATTTCACCCAATTCGGGTGTGCGGTGCGGGCGTGGCTTCGCTTGAATTTTCGCTTGTTTAATAGGTGTTTGGATCAGACGTATGCTTTCGACCGCCGCATATCCAAAATATCCATTGATACGGTCGATCAGTTGTGGCGAGTCGTGTTGCAGCTCAAGGGCCATTGTCGAGGTCACCCGTAGATGCAGAGTGCCGTTGTTGCGTTGGCCCCGCGGGAAAATGAGTTTTTCTGGTTGACAGGTCGTGGCTTTCCCCTCGCCAACAATACTCGGCCAATCGACGATCAGGTTGGCTTGCGCCAATCCCCGCTTGCCGAGCGCAGTTTGCGTTAGTTTAGGCACCATCTGCGCCATGGCCTTTGGCTTGCCGCCTCTTCGCGGCTCATCCTTGGGTTTTGACGTCCGGTGGTGCCGGGGTCCTTTTTCACTGCTCAACTCTCTAGCCTCCAACGGTAAGGGTCTTATAGTACGCCCATGACCTCCGGCGACACCACCCGCGCATCCGAAATTCTGAAATGGTACGACTGCCATCGCCGCGCGATGCCGTGGCGCCCGCCTGCCGGCGAGCGGGCGAACCCTTACGCAGTCTGGCTGAGCGAGATCATGCTGCAGCAGACAACGGTGGCGACAGTGGGGCCGTATTTCATTGAGTTCTTGTCCCGTTGGCCGAATGTCTCGGCACTGGCAGGGGCCGCGCTCGATGACGTGCTGCATTGCTGGCAGGGCTTGGGGTATTACGCGCGGGCGAGAAATCTCCACCGTTGTGCCGGCGTCGTCGCCGAGGATTTCGGTGGTGTCTTTCCCGAGTCGGAGATGGAATTGCTCTCCCTGCCCGGCGTTGGTCCCTATACGGCGGCGGCTATAATGGCGATTGCTTTCGATAAACGCGCCGTCGTCGTTGATGGAAATGTGGAGCGGGTAATGGCCCGAATGTTCCGCGAGAGGGACCCGTTGCCGGACGTAAAACCGGTATTAAAGGCACGCGCCGATTCCCTGACGCCGGACAAACGCCCCGGCGATTACGCACAAGCGGTCATGGATTTGGGTGCGACGATCTGTGTTCCCCGTCGGCCCAAATGCATTCTGTGCCCGTGGACGCATCACTGTACCGGTCGAGATATCGCGGAGTCTCTGCCCGCACGCCGCCCGAAGCCGGAAAAACCGACCCGCCGGGGCACGGTCTTCTGGATTGAACGCCCGGACGGCACGGTGCTTCTCAGGCGTCGCGTCGATAAAGGGCTCTTGGGAGGGATGATGGAGTTTCCATCGACGGAATGGCGCTCGGATACTTTGAGCGAAGATGTGGCGGCGATCACGAGTGAAGCACCGCTTGTGGCGATGGAATGGCTGCCGCTCGTGGGTCTGGTGCGCCATACCTTCACGCATTTCCATTTAGAGCTCAGCATTCTTAAAGGCCGTGTTCCCGCAGAGGCCCCATTACCCAACGCTTGCGTGTGGAGCAGCGTCGACGGCTTCGCCGATCACGCCCTGCCGACGGTCATGAAGAAAGTGGCAAACCACGCGATCAGCGCCGGATAAGCTCTAGGCCGCGAAGTCCCGCAACACGTGCCCCGGTCCTTTGGCGAGGGAAACGTAATCCTCGCCGTCGTAGACCTGGGTCCCATTGATCCACACGCCGTGGATACCGGTCGGCTTGCGAATCGTGCGAGGGCCGCCACCTGGCAAGTCCGCGATTCGATGGGGATCGCTCACGCCGATGGTCGCCGGGTCGAAAATCACCATATCCGCGTGCGAACCTGGCGTCAGGCGTCCCCGCCCTTTGATGCCGTAAAGGTCGGCTGGATGACTGGTAAGGCGGCGCACTCCTTCTTGTAAGGTGAAGAATTCCAGCTCCCGCACCCAACGCGACAGCAGGTGCAATCCGTAACCCGCGTCGCACATATAGATCAGATGCGCACCCGCGTCCGAGAGCGAGACCACGCCGTGCTCGTGTCGCAACAATTCCCCGACACCTTCGTCGCCCACATTGAGGAATTTGCCGAGGAAAGCAGTCTCCAAACCCTCCGAAAGCGCCAGGTCGAGCATGACGTCGAGCGGATCGGCAGATTGTTCGGCTGCAAGGTCGGCGATGGTGCGGTTCTGCAGGTGGCTGTTCTCTTCCTTTGCGACCGCGCCGATAAAGACCTGATCCCAGGTGCCCTTGAAGATCGTGCCGACGACCGGATTTTTCAGATTCTTGCGAAAGCGGTCGCGGAACGCTGAATCCTTGAAGACTTCCGTCAGTTGCTCCGGACTGTAAGCCTTGATATCGGCAAAGGCGTCATGGCTAAAGAACGGGTAGGCGTTCGCCATGGTGAAATCGAAGGACAGCGGCTGACACGGAATTTGGACGTAGAGCTCGTTGCCGCGTTTCTTGGCGGCGGCGCAGTCTTCGAACCAGCTGCGACCCCGGTCCGGATCGCCGGCGTTGTACATCGCGGCGCCGGTGGTCAGGAACATGCGGCGGCCGATTTTCTCAACGATGGGCTCCATCGCCTCCACCGTGCCGCGTCCGCCTGCGGACATCTGGACGATGCCCTTCCCGGCGTCGCCGACCGCTTCCGCCAAATGGCCGAATTCATCGATCGTGGCGATGGTCGACGGCATCGGAATGCCGCCATGGCCGACGTGATTGATGGAGAATGAGGAGGCAAAACCGACGGCACCTTGGCTGAGCGCCGATTCGATCAAGCTGCGCATGATTGCCATCTCGTCATCGGTCGGTGTCTCCCGCACCCAGGCTTCGTCGCGCATGACCGCTGTGCGGACGGCGGAATGCCCAACGAGGACCGCGAGATTGGGATATGGCCCGATTCGTTCCAAGGCACCCATATAGTCGGAGAAGTTCTCGAACTGCCAATCGATCCCGGCGCGCAAGGCGTCTAGATCCATGCCTTCAACGACGGAGAGATTCTTCATGATTGTGTCGCGAACCTCGGGCGGACTCGGCACGATACCGAAGCCGCAATTCCCCATCACGCAGGTGGTCACGCCAAGCGACGGTGAAGGAGAACAGGTGGGGTCCCACGTAATTTGCGCATCGTAATGGGTGTGAAGGTCGACAAACCCTGGCATGACCGCGAGGCCGTCGGCGTCGATCACCTCCCGGGCTTCAGGTGTGTCCGCACCTGATCCGGCAACTTTCCCGTCTTGGATCCAGATGTTCCCTTGCACGGGCTCACAGCCGGTACCATCGATAATTTTCGCGTTCTTAATCAAAATATCAAACATCACTCACCCCATTTCCCGCTTCGCGCCATTGCGTCGATTTCCTGTCCATTAAATTGAGATAGATCAGGTTATTGAATTAGGGAGGCCGGGTTTCGAAGCTCCCTATGGGTTACCAGTTAGAAAGAAATATTTCCGACCTCGGCGCCGATGTTGGGGACGAGCAGAAAGACAAAGATCCGACGACATTGGCGCTGTGCGACCGATCCTGTCATTTGATTAATTTCGAGACTGGTGGCCCAGCGGCGCTGAGCGGGGTGATGATCTCTCCGATTGATGGCACGCACGGTATATTCAAGGCGGATTAGGTCCGCGCCGCGATTCGGCCACCCTCGCGAAGGATGCGGGGTTGGCCACGCACATGGATGGCGCGCGCCTCCTCAACGCGGTCTCCCGATCGTACTTGTAGGCTCGGAGGCGTGAATTCAGATCAAATGATGATCACTTTACGGAGTCGTCGGGACTGCCCTCTAAGTTGTTGATCCGGTTTTGCGGCTGCTGGACCGATGACCGCGGATGCGGCCACTAGTCTAGTTAAGAAGATTCGGCAGTTCATCCGTCGCGCCTTATGTGAGAGAGCCGACCGTCATCTCGGCGTGGCGCTCGTGAGTTCAGAATATTTTGAGACCGGCTTCGAAGAGCGCCTTCACCTCGGCGTTTTCGATATTCGGGATGAAAGCTGTCACGACAAGATTGTTCACCGCTTGATGATAGGCGAGTTCGTTCGCCGCATAGCGTTTTTCGAATGCCGCACCCCGTATTCGGCTCATCTCCTCGACCAGCTCAATCGAACCTTCGGTTAATTGACGGCTGAGAAAATTATTCTGTGGCTGCGCGTTTAGTTTTGTGAGTAAAGCCAAAGCCTGTCTGTTGACCGCGTTATGGTCGCGGATCATGGTCTTCCCGAACACGTGTATTTTTGGGTTGGACGAGATCGCCAGCGCTATGTGTGCGTAGCCGATATCGATGTTGTTCTCGGAGCGAGATGGTTTGGTGAGATTTGCCGATGAGCGGATTTCGCGGGCATTACAGACGATCCACGCAGCCCCGGATTGGCCGTGGACTGTTGCGGACTTGGCGTGTGTTGCGGGGTTATCGCGCACTGCTTTTTCGAATCGCTTCCACGAGTTGCTGGATCACACGCCGCTTAGTTATTTGACCGATTGGCGCATGCAGCTGGCACGAAGGTTATTGATCGATTCCGATCTGTCGATTATCGACGTCGCGTAGAGAAGCGGCTATCAGTCCGAAGCCGCGTTCGGTCGGGTGTTCAAGGAACATTTCGAGACAGCGCCCGCCAGCTGTCGCCGATCTCGGGATGCCACACGTCTAGTCCAATAAGACGAACTAGGCCGCCGTCCCGGTAATCACTTCTTCCTGGTCTTCTGGCACGTAGAAATACGATCCCGGACGGAAGTCGTAACCGAGGTCACCCAGCAGACGGCGTTGTCGCGGTGTACACTCCTTGGCCACGTCGGGCACCTGACCCAAGTCGTAGCTGCGCACAAACATCTGGCAATAGTTATAAAGCAGTGTCTTGCGCCCTTTGCCGGAACCGTTTGGAGCTGGGCCATGCCAGAGCGAATGGGAGAAGAGATAACAATCCCCGGCTTTGCCGTCGAGTTGCACAGCACCTGGTGTGTGCGGTGTTAGCTCCGCATTGTCTTCCGGGAAGGGCCGCAGGTGGCTACCGGGGAAGACCGTGAAATTACCGCTATCGGCACCGTCGACATCGGAGAGGAGGTACATCGCCTTCATCGCAATCGGACGACTGGTCTCGGTCACGCGGATGCGGCGCAAACCTTCGCCACCGTCGGTGTGGGTGTATCCGGGAAACTGATCTGTGGAGGCCCGAACGATGGCCTGCGACATGCTGAACAGAATATAAGGGCCCATAATATCCACGACGAGGTCGAAGACCTCCGGGCGGTCGATCAAATCCCGGAACGCCTTGTGATAGGGCAGCAGATCGCGGCGATCCATGAAGCCGTCGGGGTTGAGGTCGTCCGCATGGTCGACCCAACCATAGTGGCCGCGTGGAAGCTCGCCGGGCCGTGGCTCATAGCCCGGCTGTTTGCGGACTTCGTCAAGCTCATCGTTGAAAAACGTGACCTCGTCCGGATTAAGGGCTCCCTTGAGGATGATATATCCGTCTGTTGCCCACTGAATCCGTTGTTCCGCGGTCAGGGTTCGCATGTTGCGCATCCGAAAACTCCCGATGTCATTCGTTCGATAAAGTAAATTAGCGCGAATTTATAGGAAGTCAGCGGGATGGGATGTGTCAGATGATTGCGACCGGCATGACCGGCGAGCCAGTGGCCCCTTTGAACTTCACCGGTAACAGAATGAAACAGAAGCTCGAGATGCCGTCGCGTACTAACTGTTCCGTTACCAAGTTCTCGATCAGCTAGACACCGCACTCTACCAGCGCATGCTGGTGGACCGGCATCATTAACTTCGGATGATCGGTGCCGGGCAGGACCTCAACCGCCATGTTATCGCACGCGATGGCGAGCACATCCTGGCCTGTCAGCCATTTGGCGGCGGGCAGGTCCACGCCGGGTTCACCCGCGACATATTTATCATTGTCGGTTATGAAGAACCGGCCCCATCCCGTATGGATGCAGACCGCGTCGCCTGGCCGTAATTCGACGTCGGCTTGTTCCAGTGCCCGTTCCAGATCGTCACGGCCGACGGCGCGGCCCGCATACAAATATTCGCCCCCGTCCAATCCGGAGACATCGATACAAACGCCGCGGGTAATCATCGGCGGCGCATGTTCAATGCCGATATTGTGTAATCCAAAATCACCGACCTCGTCATCGGCGCTGCGGCCGCCATACATTTGGTCGCCTTTGGTGAAGTGACCCAGGGCGTCGATATGGGTGCCTACATGGACGGTCATTTCTATCCGTTCCAGATTGGAGCCAGCATCATTTTCCGCGCCCATCTCTCGGCGGCGCTTGATGCTGTTGGCGGCGGTCGAACCTGAATGGATGACATAGGGCGACTGCACTGGTTGGATTCGCGGCGCTCCCATTTCGATCATTTGGCTGAGGTCGTAAGTTCGACCTTCCTTCACGAGTGCGAGGGAGGCCACGGTATGTTCGGGAGTCAGAAGATTGGCGGCACCCAATTGATCGCCCGCACCCCAGCGGGCATGATCGTGTATGCAATTTGTCATCTCTTCACACTCCCTCTGCACACTCCCTCTTCGCCAGACCTTTATTAAGCCCATGTGGGGAGGTGGGAATTCCGACGGTGTTTCATGTTCTATTATAAGGCGTCGCAAAAGGAATTTCACCTTCTGGAGCCGGGCATTGCCCATGACATCGCTAGATATCGGGTGCAGTTAATTCGCCAGTATCACGACAATGACGCCTTTGGGTACCGTTTCGAACGGCAAGGTAGCAGTATCGTCTATTCAACTGATTGCGAATCATGAGATGGACGATTTGGAGCGAGAGCAGGCCTTCGTGGATTTCTTCGACGAAGCAGACTTGATCATCTTCGATACCATGTACACGTTCGCCGAGGCGTTGACGATGAAGGAAGATTGGGGCCATTAGAGCGGGATGACCGCGGTTGATCTGTGCCACAAGGCGCATGCGCGAAAATTGGCGATGTTTCATCATGAGCCAATTTTTAACGACGCCACCATCGAGCGGCATCAAGACGGCACCGCACGGTATGAAGAATTCACCCGTGACGACACACTGCCGCTGGAGATTCTGTGTTCTTATGCTGGGCTGGAGGTTGAGGTCTAAGTAATCCCCAACAATCGCCGCGCATTGCCGCCAAGAATGAGATCGCGATCAGTTTTGGGCATTCGCGCGATGGCGTCGAGCGCCACAGCGCCCCCCGTATCGCCGATCTTGAACGGGTAGTCAGGTCCGAACAAGACGTGGTCGGCACCAACCGTCTCCACCAGGAAATTGAGTGCCGGCCCGCTTGCGACGACGGTGTCGAAATAGAGCTGTTTTAGATATTCGCTCGGGCGTTTAGAGAGATTCGCGCGGCAATCCGGATTGGCCTCTTAGTCTGGCGCGAGGTAACCGAGATCAAGCCGTCCAGCGAGCCAAGGTAAGGTACCACCACCATGGGCCAGCAACAGTTTCAGGTCCGGCCGTCGCTCGAACAAGCCGGTCTATATCATGCGGGCGACCGCCAATGTCGTCTCAAACGGCCAACCGACCAACTGCAATAAAGTGTAGTCGCTGAGTTCCGCACGGTCACCTGCGGTCGTCGGGTGCATGAAGATAAACAAACTCAGTTCCTCGCAAATCGCGAACATCTTATCGAATTCGGGTTGGTCGAGCGGTGTGCCCGCGGCCGAGCTGGCGATGGTGACGCCTTTGAAGCCGTACTCGCCGACAGTACGGCGCAAATCCTCCGCCGCACGTGCGGGCTAGCTGAAAGCCGGTGTAGTGAGGCCGCGGAGCAAACTCGCTCCCAGCGTCACGGCGTCGGCGGTTTGTCGGTTAAGGCGGCGGGCGAATTCCACATCTGCCGACCAAGTAGCGTGCGAGACCATACGTGGTGGAGGGGCGACGAGTTGTAGGTCGATATCTCGAGCGGACAGGCTCTTGATTCGGGCATCGATGTTGTAGAGCCAGTGGTCGAGCGGGCCGTAGCCCAGACATACGTAAGCGCCGTTCTCTCCATGCTAGATCCCGAATGCACCTTCATCGGCGAGTTCCGAGAGGAACATCTCCGTCAGAATATGCGCGTGTATGTCGGTGATCATAATTCTAAATCTTTCCAAGTGCCCTCAGAATTCGGTCCGGCGTGCAGGGCGTCTCCGAAATTCGCGCGTCGAAGGGCGAGAGGGCATCGTTGATGGCACCCAAAACCGCGCCCATTGCGCCCGCCGTTCCAGCCTCGCCCGCGCCCTTGGTTCCGAGTTCCGATGTCGCGGTCGGTGTTTCGATATGGTCGACCTCGATATCCGGCATCTCGGCGGCCATGGGAACGAGATAATCGGCGAAAGTACCATTCTGGAGTTGGCCTTGTGCACTATAGATACATTCCTCGAACAATACGCCGCCCAATCCTTGCACGACGCCACCTCGGATTTGTTCCTTCACCATCAACGGGTTCAGCAATCGTCCCGCATCATGCACCACCCAATGGCCCAATAGTTTTACGAAACCCGTCTCGGGATCGACTTCCAAATAGGATGCTTGAATGCCGTTGCCGGCGACAAAGAGTCGGTCCCGTGACGCGTAATGCTCCACCACGGCGAGTGCGGGCTGCATGTCTTTTGGAAAGGCGAAAGGTTTGAAATGCCCGGTATTGGCGATCTCCGCCAAACTCGTCCGAATTTGGCCGGATGTCGCGTCGACGATATTTCGCACCCGGATATCCAGTGCCGATGCGTCGCACTGCAGTAGGGTCGCCGCCAGATCGAGGATATTGCGCCTTAGTGCCCGTGCCGCACGCAGGGCAGTCTCACCTCCCAGCACGGCGCCGCGCGAGCCCCAAGAACCGCCACCATAGGGCGATAGTTCGCTGTCGCCGCTTTCCACCCGGACGTCATCGACCGGCACGCCAAGCACACTGGCGACGATTTGTTGGATGCCGGCATCGATGCCTTGCCCCTGGTCAGTGACGCCGGTCATGCAGCGTATCATCCCGGAGGGTTCGATCCGAACGAAGCAGCCTTCCTGGGCGCTGATGTGTTGTCCGCCACCGCCGTAATATTCGGGGCCGATGGCGGTCAGTTCGACGAAGGTGGTGAGACCAATGCCACGATAGACACCTTTCTCGCGAAGACGGTTCTGCTCCGCCAGGAGAGCAGGGCGGTCCATCATTTCCAATATCCGCTCAAGGCAAGCATTGAAGGAGAGGTGCTCGAACTCAATGCCGCCGGGCGACGTTAGGGGAAAATCCTCGTCGCGTAGATAGTTCCGCCGCCGCAGTTCGATGGGATCGATGGCGAGACACACTGCCGCCTTGTCCAACAATCCCTCCGTCACCGCCGCGGCCAACGGATGGCCGACCGAGCGGATGTGTCCGATCAAATTCTTGTTCTGGTAGAGCATCCGCAGATGGGCGCGATAGTCAGTATGGCGGTAGGGCGCGCCACAGAGGCGGGAGATTTGATTGCCCTCAGCGATGCTGGAGCGCGGATACTGCGAATAGGGCCCGACCAGAAACAGGTCGTCGACCTCCATCGCCGTGATTTGTCCCTCATCATTCAACGCCATGCGAGCAGTGATCTCATGGTCGCGGCAATGAATATCAGAGAGGAAGGATTCGAGGCGGTCGGCGACGAACTTCACTGGCCTCCCTAACTTGCGGGAAAGAACACAGGCCGTGATCTCGTCGCCGTGCAGGTGATGTTTCAGTCCGAAGGCACCGCCGACATCGGGACAGACGACCCTCACCTTGTGCTCCGGAATGCCGAGTAACCTGGAAAACAGGTCTTGTTGTTGATGTGGCGTTTGATGGGACTGATGGACCAGCAGACTGTCCTCCGCGGGGTTGTAATCGGCGAGGATCGTGCGGGGCTCCAGTGAGACGCCGGTATGCCGGCCAAAGCGGAAGTGCTCTTCCACGACGAGATGTGCGGCGGCAAAGGCGGCTGATGCGTCACCGGCTTCGACTGTCGTCTCGAAGCCAATATTGCCGCCGAGTTCCGGATGAATGGCCGGACCGGAGAGCGCAGTCGCCGCATCCGCTACGGGCGGGAACTCTTCCCATTGCACTTCGATCAGCTCGACGGCGTCTTCCGCTTCGGCCCGTGTCTCGGCCACGACGGCGACAACCGGCTCTCCATGCCAGCAGACGCGGTTGATCGCGAGGGGCGGTTGCTCGGCAGCGACGAGCCCGGGGAACAAGTCGTGGGTGCCGCGCCAACTCGCGCAATCGTCGCTAATTTCGGCGCCGGTTGCGACCAACAGAACGCCCGGTGTGGAGGTCGCGGCGTCCCGGTCGATGGCAACAATTCGCGCATGGGCATAAGGGCTCCGCAGATAGGCGACATGGGCAATCCGCGCGGCGGAAATATCATCGGTGTATTTTCCACGCCCGGCCAAAAGACGCGGTGCGCGCGGGCTCCGCACGTCTTCGCCGATCGGGGCGCGGAAGGGTGCTTCAGTCATCGTTTCCCACCGATTTCGTGACTGTCTCGATGGCATCGACGATGGCTTGATATCCGGTACACCGGCAGAGGTTTCCCGAGATTGCCCCGCGGATGGTCTTGCGGTCCGGGGATGGGTCTCGCGCCAACAATGCCGCCGCAGTCAGTAGCATGCCCGGCGTGCAGAAGCCGCATTGCAGTGCGGCGCGGTCATGGAAGGCATCCTGGAGCGATTTGATTCGGCCGTTCTCGCTCGCACCTTCGATGGTCTCGACAACAGCACGGTCCGCTTGTACCCCGAACATCAGGCAACCGCGCACAACGTCCCCGTCGACGACGACGGAACAGGCTCCGCACGCGCCGTGTTCGCAACCGACATGCGACCCAGTCAGGCCCAATTCGTGGCGTAAAAAGTCGACCAGATTGAGTCTTACCGGTACACGGCGGGTCACTGGCATTCCATTGACGGTCAGCGTGATGTCGAGCGCGTCATCCATCGATTGTGCCCTTCGGTAGCCAAGTATCGACCGCGCGCCGTAACAGCACATGGGAAAACTGCCGCCTGGCGGCGCTGCTGGTTTGCGGGTCGTTGATGGGATCGAGATCTACTTCAAGCGCCGCCTCCGCTGCCGCAGCATCGCCCTTCTCAAGCGCTGCCTCGGTTGCCTTGGCACGGAGGGGGCGGTCTTCGACGCCGAAGAATACCAATCGGATATCTGATAAGCGGCTTCCAATTATGCTCGCCCGCGCGGCCAGTCCGGCCAACGCGTAATCGCCACGCCGTCGCGACAACTCCTCGAAGAACGAAACAGTCTCTTTCTTGATCGGGATGTGGACAGCGACTAAGGCCTCGGTGACCGTGCATGCTGTCTCATAGGCGCCGAGAAAGAAGTCGGTGGCGGATTGCGGATGGCGTCGTGGGCGACATGCGGCATCGCGTTGGCGATCAATGGAGCATGCCGGCGCACGTCTGGGGAATTCAGCACATCGACATGCCGTGCCAGTGTGCCGATCACCAATCTATCGTCCTCGACGCGAATGCCCGATAGTTCGTTCAGCCGATTGATATCCAGCAGAACGTCCGGGCGGGCCATGCGCAGGTTCATCAACGGGACCAAGCTTTGGCCACCTGCCAGTATGCTGGCCGCTTCGCCATGCACCGCCAGAGCCCTCAACAACTCATCGAGGGTTTCTATTCGCCGGTACTGAAACGTGGGCGCTTTCATGGATCGACTAGCGCGCGGTCCAGCCGCCATCGACCAACAGGCTGGTGCCGGTGATCATCGCTGAAGCGGGCGAGCATAAGAACACGACGGCGCCGGTGATATCGCGCATCTGCGCCAGATGCCCCATCGGGATGCAGGACATTATGAAATTGCGAAATTGCGGGTCGGCCAGCGCCGGGCCGGTCATCGGCGTCTCCACCCACGTGGGGGCAACTGCATTGACCCGGATACCGGTTGTCGCCAGTTCCGTCGCCATGGCCTTGTTCATGCCCTCGACTGCGTGTTTGGTCATTGAATAGACGCTGCGATCGATCAGCGAGACATGTCCCAATTGCGATGAGATATGCACGATGGCGCCGCCCCGGGTTTTACGGTCGTCGTCCTTGAGCATGCGGCGCGCGGCGGCTTGCGCCACCAGAAAGGCCGCCTTCACGTTCAGGGTCAGCAACGTGTCGAGGCTTTGTTCCTGCACGTCCAAAAAAGACTCTGGAATGTTCGTACCCGCGTTGTTGACCAGGATGTCGAGTTTGGGAAGGTTACTGATGGCGGCTTGCATGTCGCCGGTCTTGATAACGTCGCAAACGATGGCAGACGCGTCGCGACCAAGGGCTCTAATCTCTCCCGTGATACTTTCGAGTTCTTCCGCCGACCGGCTCAGGGCGACGATATCCGCTCCCGCTTCCGCCAACCCCAACGCTAGCGTGCGCCCGATACCGCGCCCGGCACCGGTCACCAGGGCGGTGCTGCCATCAAGATTGAAACTCGGCAATGCGGACTCGCTCACGACGCTCTCTCCCATATTCTGCTGTGTAATAGCGATAGTAAGGTGAAGTTTGCGATTTACAGGCCGGAAATTCACGCCTGATGTTTAATCCGTGTGGCCAAGTCCGCCCGGTCTTTGTAAAGTCCGCGCCGATGCCACCACCTATTCTCATTCTCCGCGATATTCAATTGACCTTCGGAGGACCGTCGCTGCTAGAGGGCGCGGCCTTTTCCGTCTCTGCAAGAGATCGGCTGTGCCTGGTCGGTCGGAACGGGTCGGGGAAATCGACGTTGCTAAAGATAGCGGCGGGTATAGTGACGCCCGATGATGGTGAAGTTTTCCTACAGCCTGGAACGACGATCCGCTACCTACCGCAAGAGCCCGACCTGTCCGCGTACGCGACCGTTCTGTCTTATGTGGAGGAAGGGCTAGATCCTGGGGTGGACCATTATCGGGGCGCGTATTTGCTGGAGCAGCTTAAGGTCAACGAGAACGCCGATCCGAGCACATTGTCCGGCGGAGAAGCGCGGCGCGCGGCCTTGGCGCGCACTCTGGCCCCCGAGCCGGATATTTTGTTGCTGGATGAGCCGACGAACCATCTGGACTTGCCTGCCATCGAATGGCTGGAGAGCGAGCTCTCCGCCGCCCGATCCGCACAAATTCTCATCAGCCATGACCGGCGGTTTCTCGAGAACTTGTCGCGGGTCACCCTGTGGCTCGATCGGGGGCATACCAAGCGGCTCGACGCCGGTTTTGCGAAGTTCGAGGAATGGCGCGACCAAATTCTGGAAACTGAGGAGACCGAGCTCCATAAACTAGACCGCAAGATCGCCTCCGAGACGCAATGGCTGCGCAAGGGAGTGACAGCGCGGCGCAAGCGCAATCAAGGCCGTTTGCGGGCGCTGTTCGATTTGCGTGATAAGCGCCGCCAGCACCGGCGCGCCGACGGCAATGTCGCCATGGCAGCGAGCGATGCGACGGCTTCCGGCAAACGCGTGATTGAAGCGAAGAACATCTCTAAGTCGTTCGGCGAGAATGAAGTCATTAAAGATTTTTCGATCCGTATACAACGCGGAGACCGGGTTGGTTTCGTCGGCCCGAACGGTGCCGGGAAGACGACATTGGTGAATATGTTGATCGGCAATTTGGCATCGGATACCGGAGAGGTCCGGGAAGGCGCCAATGTAGAGATGCTGACCATCGACCAGCGCCGCGAAAGCCTCGACCCCGGCACAACACTGCGCGACGCGTTGACCGGTGGCGGCGGAGACACAGTGATGGTCGGCGGGCAGCCGCGTCACGTTGTGGGCTATATGAAGGATTTTTTGTTCGCTCCGGAACAGCTGCGCACGCCCATCGAACGCCTGTCCGGCGGCGAGCGGGGCAGGTTGATGCTGGCACGGGCGCTAGCCAAGCCGTCCAATTTGTTGGTTTTGGACGAGCCGACCAACGATCTTGATCTGGAGACACTGGACCTGCTGCAGGAGTTACTGGCGGATTATGCCGGGACCTTGCTGCTAGTCAGCCACGACCGCGATTTCCTCGACCGTGTGGTCACGTCAACCGTGGCCTATGAAGGTGACGGTCGCTGGACCGAATATGCGGGCGGTTACTCGGATATGCTCGTTCAGCGAGGAGCGGATCTCGAGAGGTCGGACGCGGCGCCGAGCCTATCGAAAGCCGTTTTGCCGGAAAAGAAACCGGCGGTATCAGGTCCGAAGAAAAGATTGTCTTTTAATCAAAAACGCGCGCTTGAGATTTTGCCTATCCGTATGGAAGAGCTGCAGAGCGCCATTTCCAATTTGGAAGCGACACTGTCCGATACCGGACTCTACGCCCGTGACCCAAAGAAATTCGAGAATGCCACCACAGATCTCACCGCCCGGCAATCCGAACTCGACGCCGCCGAGGAAGAGTGGCTGGAGCTGGAAGTGCTGCGCGAGGCGATCGAGGGCGGTTAGTTATTCCAGCCTTTATTCAATCCACGATAAATAGCTTGGCACCCCCTTCGGTGCGGGAGCGGTGCGGCGAATCGCCGTTGTCGGAGACCTGGTAGCTCATGCCGGGTTTCAGCGTAAAAACGCGACCGTCTTTGAGTTCCGAATCCATCTCGCCTTCATAAACGAACAGAATATGCCCTCGGTCACACCAATGATCCGCCAGATAACCGGCTGAGTATTCGACCCGTCGAACGCGCACGTCCTCGATGTTCAAGGTGCGCCAAAGCGCATAACCGGTATCGCCCTCGTAGCGTTCCTCCGGCACCGTATCCCAATCGGTCAACGTGAAGGGTAATGTCGGTATCTTCATCTCTCGCACCCCTTTTCTTGGCTGTCAGTTCCGCCACTTCATTCTGTGTGGCGCCATTGGAGAACAATATGGACCTGAAACCATGACCGACGATTCGAATCCGTCCCGTATCCCCTTCCTCTCCGTGGAAGAGGCAGAACGCATCGGCAAAGAGCACGGCGTGCCGTCCTCAATGGCGCATCTCAATGTCTTCCGCGTGATGTCTCATCATCCGGAATTGGCGGCCGCCGTCAGCAATTTACTGGCGACGCTATTGTACAAAGGGAATAAACTCGACGAACGGCTCCGTGAGTTGATCATCATGCGCCTCGCGTGGCGTACCGGCTCGGTCTACGAATGGACCCAGCATTGGCGCGTCGCCGAACGCTTGAAGATCGACGGCGAATCGGTGGTCGCGGTGCGCGATTGGCAGAACGCTGATTGCTTGAGCGCCGCCGACAAAGCCGTACTGGCGGCGACGGATGAGACCCTTAATGACGGACGTATCTCCGATGCGACTTGGGCCGCGTGTTGCGAGCACCTCTCGAGCGAGGCCGAACGCATTGAATTGGTCCTCGCGATCTCGAACTGGCGGCTGTTCTCCGAGATGTTCCAAAGCCTGCGCATCCCGTTGGAGGAAGGCGTGGACCACTGGCCGCCGGACGGGCTACCCTCGCCTGCAGCCGAATAACCCTGACATTTGGACACATATCCCATGACCAGCTCCGCGCTTTCCTTGATGCCGAACGACACCATGAAATACGGTATCTTCCTCGCTCCGTTTCACGATCTGAAGGAAAACCCGACGCAGGCGATGCAGCGCGATATGTGGCTGCTCGAATATCTCGATGAGTTGGGATATGCCGAGGCCTGGATAGGTGAGCATCATTCGGGCGGCTTCGAGATTATCGCCTGCCCGGAAGTGTTTATCGCGGCGGCGGCGGAGCGGACCAAGAACATCAAGCTCGGCACCGGCGTGGTCTCCTTGCCGTATCACCATCCTTTCATGGTGGCAGGGCGGGCGACGCAGCTCGATCACATGACGCGCGGGCGCTTCATGCTCGGCGTCGGCCCCGGTGCACTGGTCGGCGATGCCTATCGCATGGGAATTGATCCGGAAGCCCAGCGCCGCATGATGAACGAATCCCTCGACGTGATCGTGAAACTGATGGACGGCGAAACCGTCTCCATGAAGTCAGACTGGTTCGAGGCGAAGGATGCGCATCTGCAAATCCCACCTTTCACAACACCCCGCACCGAGATGGCGGTTGCCTGCGCGCGCTCGCCGTCGGGTGCACTCGCGGCGGGCAAGCATGGTCTCGGCATGCTCTCAATCGGCGGCACAAACGATGAAGCATTGCAGCATCATGCCAATAACTGGCGCATGTGCGAGGAAGCGGCGGCGGAGAACGGCAAGACCGTCAGCCGCGAGAATTGGCGCCTCGTCACCTTGATGCACATTGCCGAGACGCGGGAGGAAGCGCGCAAGAACGTGGAATACGGCATCGAGGAATTCGCCACCTATTTCAAGGATATCTCGACCTTCCCGATCGTCCCGCACGAGATCGACAACGCCTATGAATATCTGACGGAAAACCGGATTGCCGTGATCGGCACCCCGGACGACGCCATCGAGTACATCGAAACCTTGCTTGAAGGTTCCGGCGGGTTCGGCAGCCTCATGCAGCTCGCTCATAACTGGGCCGACTGGGAAGCGACGAAGCGGAACTATGAGCTGATCGCACGCCACGTGATGCCGCACTTCCAGAAATCAAACCTCGACCGCACCCACAGCTACAATTACAGCCGCGACAACAAAGAGAAGTTCCAGGGTCAGGCGGCGCAAGCGGTGCAGAGCGAGATAGAACGCTATCAGGCAAAGAAAGGTGAAGCGGCGGAGTAGCGGTTTGAGCGAGCCTTCACTACCGGATCGTTATTCCGGGTTCGCTTTGCGCTCCAGAAAGATGGAGGCCGAGTAGTTTTGTATCTGGATACCTAATCAACCAGTTAGTCCACCACTGCCATACCACCGCCGCCGCGGGGGTCGGCCCCTCCGCGCCAGGTTCCGTCGGGGCCTATTTGGACCACATGGGCGCGCGACATGACCGGGTCGAAGCTGACCGCGCTTTGTTTCACCTCGTGCCCCATATCCGTTAATTGTCGGCAGACTGACCCCTGCACCCGCGCTTCCACGTGAATGGCGCCGCCTTCGCAATGGATGCGGGGCACGGTCACTGCCTCCACCGGCGACATGCCGAAATCAACGATGTTGAGGATCGATTGCAGCACGGCGCTAATGATGACGCTGCCGCCCGGCGCGCCGACGACGATGGCGGGCTTGCCGTCGCGGAGCAGCATCGTCGGCACCATGCCGGTCGTGCGTGCTTTCCCGACTTCGATTGAATTTCTGCTGCCGGGATAGGGGTCGAATAGCTTCATCGAGTTGTTGTAGACGAAGCCCATCCCCGGCGTGATCACGCCCGAACCGGTGCCGAGCGTATGGGTGCAGGAGACCGCGTTTCCAAGTTCGTCGTAGATCGAGATATGGGTGGTGCACGACGGTGGTTCTTCCTTGCCGTCACCGAGGAATTCGCCCGCCTTGATCTTCTCCGCCCATTCCGCCGCGCGCTCTTGCGAAGCCAGCATATCGACCGGCACGTCGGCGAAGTCGGGATCGGCGAGGTATTTATTGCGATCCGTATGTGCCGCCGCCATGGCGCGGGCGACCAGATCTATATGGCCTGCCGAGCCGTGGCCTTCCGCCGCCAAATCAAAGTGTTCGAGAATTTGCAGCATCTGGATCAAAGTGACCCCACTGCCCGGTGGTGGGTTCGAGGAAACGTCATAGCCCCGGTAGCGGCCTTTCACCGGGTCGCCCGTCCGGGTCTTGAACTGGGCTAAATCATCCGCCGTCACGAACGAGCCGTTCGCGGATAGGTCGGCGGCGATATCGGCAGCCAATTGGCCGCGATAGAAACCGACCGGTCCCTCGGCGGCAATCCGTTCGAAGGTGCGTGCCATATCCGGATTTCGGTGAACTTCGCCGACGGGGAAGAGAGCGCCGTCCGCTTTTAGGTGGATACGTTTGCATTCTTGTGTGGCCGAGACCCGCTGCACCCCGCCCGGTACCCCCGCCATCATGGGACGTGAGAGGAAGTCGTGGGCGAAACATCCGACTGCTGTGCCGTCGCGAGCGAGCCGCGCGGCTGGTGCTACGAGTTCGTCCAACGGCTTGGTGCAGAAACGCTCGTGGACCGCACCAAAACCGGCGACCGTTCCTGGCGTCAGGATCGAGGTGTAACCGAGCTCGCTGCGGAAATCGTCAAAGATCGTATAGCCCGATATCTCCGTCCGGCCGCGCACGTCGTGCATCCACATCTCAGGCGTCACCAGGGACCCGGCGCGCGCGTGGAAATCGATCATGCCGTTCTCGCCGCTCTCCGCATCGAAGAATTGAAAGCTGCCCATGCCGCCGAGGCCGCACATGAACGGATCGACAACCATCTGCGCGAAAGCGGTCGCGACCGCCGCGTCGAAGGCGTTGCCGCCCGCGCTTAAGATTTCCGCGCCGACATCCGCCGCGCGCGGTTGCGGGCAAACGACAATTCCTTTCATGTCGAGCCTCCTATGTTCTGAGGGTCAATCCGCCATCGACCGTGAGGCCGTGGCCGGAGACGAAGCCGGCATCGTCCGACGCCAGGAACAGCGCGGCACGAGCGATGTCGATGGGCTCGCCCAGGCGACGGAGCGCCGCTTTCTTGGCCCAGACCGCCGCGATGTCGTCGTCCTGGAATGCAGCCTGGGTCATGCCGGTCTGAATCGCTCCGGGCTCGATAAAATTTGCGGTGATACCGAATTTCCCGAGGTCGAGCGCCAAGGCGCGGGTCATGCCGGCGACCCCGGCCTTCGACGCGCTATAGGCAGCGAGACCGTAATCGGTCATCCGCGCCATAACGGAGGCCGTGTTGACGATCCGTCCGGCGGGCGATTCCTTTAAATGGGGGACGGCTGCCGTCGCGAGGCGAAATTGCGCGGTCAGGTTGACCGACAGTGTAAGGTTCCAGTCTTCTTCCGTTTGCTCACCGACAATTGCGCGTCGCGAGATGCCGGCGTTGTTGAACAGAATATCGAGGCGCCCGTATCGCTCAATCGCGGTAGAGACGATATTGCCGGGTGCGTCATCATCTGTGACGTCCTGCTCTAAAACGGAGATACGGGAATGTTCCGCATGTAATTCCGCGATCGGCGTTTCCGGGCGGTCGATGGCGAGTACATTGGCGCCTTCCGAAGCGAAGAGCTGCGCTGACGCTTTGCCGATTCCGGAAGCTGCCCCTGTGATGATGGCTGCGCGACCGTCGAGCCGCATCAAACCGCGTCCAAGGGTGCGTTTAAGATTTGGCCTGGTGTTCGAATGCCGCCCCGGCCTGGGTCGCCCGGCGTGATCGAACTATAGCGTGGGATGAAGTGCTCCGGAAGCGGACGGGCACCTTCGGGGCTCAGCCAAAGTCGCAACAAGTGGCGTTTGCGTTCCGGCTCCGCCCAATCCTCGTACGCTGTGCGGTCGTGTAGGATTTGATGGTTGTGCAATACCTGGATATCGCCGGGCTTGAACTCCATGTCGAGACGTAATGCCGGATCGTTTGCCAACTCGTCGAACAAGTCGAGTGCTTCCAGCGTCTCCTCCGACAGTTTCGTGACATCGTCGAAGCGTTCCGCCGACTGGATGTAGCGGCGCACGTAATAGGTCGAAAGCTTGCCCGCGAACCAATTGAAGGGCGGCATGTCGAAATAGCCCTTATAGCCTTCCGGCACTTCGCCACGGCGGTCGACGGCGAGAGGGCGGAACAACACCGCCGCCAGATCTGGGCGCCATTTGTACATTTCGTTAAACATTGTCACGGAGGAGACTATGCTGGACAGCCCACCGCTTTTCGCCGGCTTCAAACACAACAGAGATACGAAATCGCAGCCATCCGTGTGGAAAGTTTGCCGTACCGCAGTCTGATAGATGCGCACATTGGTATCTTCGTGGTTGTAGCCGAGGTCTTTTACATGCCCAAGCACGTGGCCCTTGCCGTTCTGTGGCACGCCATAGCCCAGATGCGCGCCGATCCCGTAATAGATCATCGCCGATTCCTCGATGGAATAGCGCTCGACAGGAATACCGCGCAGCAAAACGAAGCCGCGCCCTTCGAGCAATTCTTCACGGGTATCGTTCAAGACTGGGCCCAGTGTCGGTAGGTTGAAATTACTCCGCGTGATATCAATCACGCCGTCGCCGCGCGCCTTGACCGCCCGCATGGCGTCATCAAGTTCCGCGAGTTCTGTGTCGGAAAATGGGCGCAGCCACTCGGTATTGGCGTCCATGTCAGGTCCGTACCAAGCGGATGGTCCTTCGATGGTGCTGTCCGGCATCGAGATATCGTCGAACTTTGGTAACGCTGACATGGCCTCGCTCCTTTAGACGCTAACCCGATGCCATTCCCAAACTCACGGGAATGACGATGGATTATACTCTTCTTCGGAAGAGTATAGAGCGATTCGGATCCATCGAAACCTTAACCGTGTCCGGGGGTCGCATTGTTTTTTTGTCCTGGTTGGGTTAGGTCACCCGGCGCAACGGGAATCCGGAGGCTAGAGTTAGGTGCCGCAAAAATACTTGAACAAAATTCTCAATGCGCCCGTCTATGACGTAGCGATCGAATCGCCACTCGATGCGGCGCCCGGTCTGTCCGTGCGCATTGGCAACCGTGTGCTCATCAAGCGTGAGGATTTGCAGCCGGTTTTCTCCTTCAAGCTTCGCGGCGCCTACAACAAACTGGTGAACCTGCCGGAAGCCGCCCGCAAGAAAGGCGTGATCGCGGCATCGGCCGGCAACCACGCGCAAGGGGTGGCGCTGGCTGCAGCGCGCATGAAGGTCTCGGCGACCATTGTCATGCCGCAGACGACACCTGAGATTAAGGTCAGTGCGGCCCGGAAATGGGGTGCGAAGGTAATCCTGCACGGTGACGATTTTGCCTCTGCTTACGCCCGCGTGTTGGAGATCATCGAGAAGAAGGGCCTGACCTTGATGCACCCGTTCGACGATCCGGACGTGATCGCAGGGCAGGGTACTGTCGGGATGGAAATCTTGCGCCAGCACATGGGTGATATCCACGCGATCTTCCTGCCCATCGGCGGCGGCGGGTTGGCGGCGGGGGTGGCGGCCTATGTCAAAACCATCCGGCCCGAGATCAAAATAATCGGCGTCGAGGCGGTTGATTCTGCTTCCATGTACTATTCACTGAAGAAGGGGCGGCGGGTCGTCCTCGACCAAGTTGGTATTTTCGCCGATGGCGTGGCAGTGGCGCAGGTCGGCAAGGAGACGTTCCGATTGGCGCGCAAACTCATCGATGAGGTCGTGCTCGTTGACGTCGATCAGATGTGCGCGGCGGTGAAGGATCTGTTTGATGACACGCGGGCTATCGCGGAGCCGTCGGGCGCGCTCGCCGTTGCTGGCATGAAGATCTATGCCGCACGGAAGAAGCTGGCGGACAAGACATTGATCGCCGTAAACAGCGGCGCCAATGTGAATTTTGATCGCTTGCGGCATATCTCGGAACGCGCGGAGATCGGCGAGTCGCGGGAAGCGCTGTTTGCGGTTACGATTCCGGAAGTGAAGGGAAGTTTCCGTAAGTTTTGCCGAATTCTGGGGAAACGCAGCGTGACCGAGTTTAATTACCGGTATTCAGACCAGGCGGAGGCCCAGATTTTCGTTGGTGTAGGATTGTCGGAGAGTGATATCGAACGCGCGCTCATCCTGAAGACGTTGCGTAAGAACGGTTATACGGTCCGCGACCTTACCGAGAACGACATGGCGAAGTTGCATATCCGCCACATGGTCGGCGGGCAATCGGGCAATAACGGCGATGAACAGGTTTACAGGTTCGAGTTTCCGGAACGGCCGGGCGCCTTAATGAATTTCCTCAACCACATGGGCGAACGCTGGAACATCAGCCTGTTCCACTACCGCAATCATGGCTCTGCCTTTGGCCGTGTACTCTGCGGCGTGCAGGTTCCGGACTCGGACGAGAGCGAATTCCAGTCTTTTCTTGAGACTTTGGGCTATCCGAGCTTCCGTGAGACGGAAAATCCGGCCTACCGGACGTTCCTGAACTAGCATCGGGCTGGATTCCCCCCCCTCGCGGGAATCAGAATGGGGTTTGAGGTTTTCAACGACGAGGTTCCCGATGTCCGCCCAGCCGATCAAGAACGCCGCCGAGCATATCGCGAGCCTGAAGGATGACCGCACCGTCTATATTGAAGGCGAGTTGGTCGACGACACGACGGAACATCCAGCTTTTCGCAATTCCATTCAAACCGCTGCCGGTCTTTACGATTACCAGGCTGATCCCGCGAACGCAGAGGCAATGACCTTCGAATCGCCGACAAACGGGCGGCGCGTGAACCGGGCCTGGCAGATGCCCGAATCCTATGAGGATTTGGTGCAACGGCGCGAAGCGCTGGTGCTTTGGGCGGAACAACATGGTGGTTTCATGGGCCGCTCGCCGGATCATCTGGCATCCGCCGTCACAGGCCAGTTGATGGGGCGCGACCTGTTCGAGGCCCATGACAGTGATCGGGCCAAGGCCTATTGGGACTATTACGTTCACGCCCGTGACAATGATTTGTTCCTCACGTACGTCATTATTAATCCACAGGTTGATCGCTCCAAATCCGCGAGCGAGCTCGGCAATAACGATCCGATGTTGAAGGTCGTCGATGAGGATAGCGAAGGGATTACCGTGCGGGGTGCGAAGATGCTTGGCACCAGCTCGATCATGGCGAACGAGGTGTTCGTGGCGCATCTGCAGCCACTACGCCCGGACGAGGTCGACTACGCCAGTTGTTTCGCTATCCCCATGGCGACCAAGGGATTAAAGGTGCTGTCGCGAAAATCCTACGAACAGCATGCGGGCGCTTATTATGATAACCCGCTGTCGTCGCGCTACGACGAGAATGACGCGTTGATGTATTTCGACGATGTGAAAGTGCCGTGGGAGCGCGTCTTTGTGCACCGTGATCCGGAGATGTGCCGCCGCCAGTTCCACGATACACCGGGTCACATATATCAGAACTATCAGGCGCAAATTAGGCTGACCGTGAAGCTGAAATTCCTCGCGGGCCTGGCTCGCGCGGTGTGCGAAACCATCGGGACGATCAAGCTTCCGGCAGTCGCGGAATCACTCGGTAAGATGGCGGCGCAAGCGGCCGCGGTTGAAAGTATGATGTGGGGTATGGAGGCCAAAGGCAGTCAGTGGGGGAAATACTTTGTCCCTGACCGGCATGCCGTCTACGCGGCGCAGACCCTCACTCAGGAATACTATCCGCTGATGATCAACACGCTGCGGGAGCTTTCAGGCGGCGCGCTGATCATGTTGCCCTCTTCGGTCGAGGATATGCGGAACCCCGAACTGGCGGCGATTACGAAAAGCATCCAAGTCTCGGCAGATGGCCGCTCGGCGGAAGATCGGATCAAGCTGATGAAATTGGTGTGGGATGCCGTCGGTTCTGAATTTGCAGGACGCCATACGCAATATGAAATGTTCTACGCCGGTGCTCAGTTCGTGACCCGGAGCCACAGCTTCAGAACTTACGATTGGGACAATGCAGCAGAGTTAATAGCGACGATCACGGATCGCTACGATCTAAACTCGTAAGAGGCCCCACTCTCTCCCGCAAGCGGAATTTTGCACAAGCAGCATAAATTCGAATCGTCATTCCCGCCTTCGCGGGAATGACAAAAACAGCAAAATGAAATGGCGCAAAGGTCTTACTCGCGAGGGAGGGAAGTCTGTGCGCAAACCCCCTTTGTCTCTCCGACAAGAGGCGCTATCTTCCCATTTCTTGTTCCAAGTGAACTCAATTTGGATATTTCGACATGACGCGTCATCGCTCCGGCCGCCAGTTCCTGCACACGCCCGGCCCCACTCATATTCCCGACCGTGTGCAGAACGCCATGCATGTGAAAGCGGTCGATTTTGCCAGTCCCGAATTCATGGACGTCGCGGTCGAATGTTTCGAAGGCCTCAAGCCGCTGTTCGGTCTCAGCGAAGGCGAAGTGTTTATCTACACCGCCTCCGGCCACGGCGCTTGGGAAGCGGCCTTCGTCAATCTGTTCGAGCCCGGTGACACGGTGTTGATGCCGGAGACCGGGCGTTTCTCTCGCGTTTGGGGTGAGATGGGCGAAGCGCTGGGTCTTGAGATCGTGACGGTGGAGAACGATTGGCGCACCGCCATCGATCCCGCCACCGTCGAAGCGGCCTTGCGCGCCGACACGGAGGGTAAAATCAAGGCCGTGTTGATGGTCCACACCGAAACTGCGACCGGCGTGACGTCCGATGTACAGGCTGTGCGCCGCGCTATGGATGCGTCCGGCCATTCGGCCTTGCTGGTGGTCGATGCCATCGCGTCTTGGCTAACGACCGGGCTGCCGATGGATGATTGGGGCGTCGACGTGGTGGTAGCCGCCTCGCAGAAAGGCTTGATGTTGCCACCGGGGCTTTCCTTCACGGCGGTCGGACCGAAGGCCTTGGAAGCGACCAAAGAATGCAAGACCTTCCGGGAATACTGGTCCTGGAGTGCCCGCCTTGGGTTCGAACAGTACCGCCGTTTTTGCGGCACCGCGCCCGAACACATGATCTTTGGGTTGCGGGAAGCAATTGAGATTATCGGCGAGGAAGGGCTCGACAATGTCTTCGCCCGGCATGCTCGCTTGGCAGATGCGACGCGTCTTTGCGTGGCCGAATGGGCTAAGGGCGGCGCTTTTGAATTCAATGCCTTGCGCCCGGAAGCGCGTGCCAACGGCCTCACCGTGATCCGCGTGCGCGAGGATTTGGACGCGGAAGACATCCGCCGTACCGCCCGCGATATGTTCGACGTCGCTTGCGGCGGTGGCTTGGCGTTGTTGGCGAATAAAGTGTTCCGCATCGGCCATATGGGTGACATTAACGATCCGATGATGCTGGGCGCCTTGGGCGGTGTCGAGAGCGCGATGGGATATCTCGGCCTGCCGTTCGAAAGCGGCCTTGGAATTGCTGCGAGGCATTTCGCGGAGACCGCCCCCCGCCTCAATAGCCCGACGGATGGGCGGACGTATAGTTAGCGCCATGTTTGAAACTCTCCACAGCACCGTAAAGGATAAACTGGCGTCGGGCGGTATCATCTCATCGATGACCGTGCGGCTCGTGCCCAGTGTCGAGATCGTGCAGATCATCAAGACCGCCGGGTTCGACACGTTCTATATCGACCTGGAACACTCCCCGCTCACCATCGAGACGACCAACCAGATCGCCACCATGGCGCTGGCGGCTGGGATCGATTGTTTCGCGCGCGTGCCCGCGAACACGCCGGACTATATATCGCGTGTGTTGGACGGCGGGTGCATGGGGGTGATCGCGCCTGGTGTCTCCTCGGTCGCGGAAGCGCAGGCCGTGGTCAATGCGGCGAAGTATGCACCGGTCGGAGATCGCGGTGTCTCCGGCGCCCTGCCGGTGACCGGATTTCAAGCCATTCCTGATCTTTACGCGGCGGTCAACGCGGTCACGACCGTAATGGTGATGTTTGAGAGCCAAGCCGCTCTCGACGCCGCCGATGATATTGCGGCTGTGGAGGGTGTCGATATGGTGATGATCGGCACGAACGACATGTTGGCGGATTTTGGTCTCGCGGGACAATTCGATCATGCCCGCGTCAAGGACGCCTACGCCCGGACCATCGATGCCTGCGCGAAACATGGCAAGCATGTAGGTGTCGGCGGTCTCGCCTCGCGCCCGGACCTAGTAACGGAGTTTGTGAAGATGGGTGCCCGGTATGTCTCGACCGGGACCGACCTTAACTTCCTGCTCGCAGCAGCACGAGAGAAAGCGGCGGCGGTGGCGACGCTTGAGACGTAGGGTAATTAGGGCAGGTGGGCCTTCCACGCCCACTGCCCTAGATTACCCTCCAACACATAGTTGAATCCGAGGAGCACAATCATGGCGACCGTTGAGACCGAAACCCATGGGCAAATTTTAATCGTCCGGATGAACCGACCGAACAGCTTGAACGCACTCAATCACGAAATGCGCTCAGAACTCGCCGAGGTGTGGAATGATTTTCGCGAAAGCGATGCGCTGGAAGTCGCGATCTTCACGGGGGCCGGGCGAGGGTTCTGCGCTGGGGAAGATATGAAGGAATCGCTGCAGGATGGTGCCCCCGGCGGGCGCAAACCAGCGCGGCCCGATCCTTTCATGGACGGCACGCTGGAGAAACCGGTGATCGCCGCCGTCAACGGATTCGCCATGGGTGGTGGGTTCATGCTGGTGGAGCGAACGGATTTACGGGTCGCCGCGCGCGGTGCGCTGTTCGAGATTTCGGAAGCTAAGCGTTGGCTGCTCGGCGGATACAATCACGGACACATCGCCAACCTGCCGTACCCAATTGCCATGGAAATGGCGATGGGATTCCGGTTCACAGCTGAGCGCTTCTACGAACTAGGTTTCGTTAATCGGCTCGTCGATCCCGATGATTTGATTCCGGCAGCATTGGAGATAGGCGAGCATTTATTGACGCTGCCGCCGGCCTCACGTGTCAACACGGTCCATATGATGCGGCAAATGCGGCCTTCCGTCGGTCCTGCCCATGAGGCACTGGCGGATAAACTGCACAATCACGGCGCTAAGAGCGATCGCATGGAATCCCGCTCGGCCTTTGCCGAGAAACGGAAGCCGAACTTCATCGGTTGGGATGATCCGGAAGACCGTTACCGCTTGCCGCAGTTAGAGGAATAGGCGGCCTCGTCTATTTCGCGTCTGCCTCATTCCGCTCGATCCCTCGAATGCGATGTTTCATGTACAGCTTCAAAATCGGATCGGGCGGGAGCAGTGCCGCCTGCGGCATTTGTTTGAGCGCGCGTAAACCATCGCTATCGACTCCAGAGAGGTCCTCAGCCAAAAGCTTGCCGAGCGCGGTGCCGCGAGTCATTGGTGCGGTGTCAGTTGTCATGAGGATATGAAGATTGTCGGCGATCTCTCCCCAGACCGTGCCTTCGTTGCGGGTAAAGGCCATGATGCCGCCCCAGGTGCCGTCAAAATCAACCTCGCCGAGAGCGGGCCAACGTTCGGCGATGCTTTGCCGATGGCGTGCCTCCATACGGGCGATGAGCTCGTCCTCGAAGCGTTTGCTGCGCGCATACCAAAGCGTATTTCGCATCAAGATGCGGCCGTCTTGAGTGAGCCGCACGGTGCTGCCGTTCGGGCTGGAAGGAAGCAATCCGAATTCCCCAGCGGTGCCGACATGCTTCTTTTCATCGTCGGTCAAAGGTCGGGTCAGGCTGCCGAAGGAAGCGACGGGTACGACGCGGTGGCGTTTAAATCCCATTTCCTCGGCGAAGAGGTTAGTGGCGAGAATTAATTTCGGCGCGCGCGCCGTGCCCTGGTCGGTGGTGAGCGTGAAGCCGTTGTCCGAGCGAACTTCGGTGACGGGCGAGTTTTCATAGAGTGTCACGTTGACCGGGAGCGTTTCGCCAAGGCCGCGCATCATCGCGGCGGGTTGTACAAGGGAGCCGCCATCGACCCGCACGCCGCTATTGTAAAACCGGGTGCCGGTGATGCTCTCCAATTCATCTCGGTCAACCGCCGTATGGGCGATGCCGAGTGTCTCGAACCCGTTCGCGACGTCGTCTAGATGCGCATCTCCGGGCGGTGAAGCAGAGACGTAAATTTGCCCCCAATCGCTCCAATTACAACGGATTTGATAATGTTCCACGATCTCTGTAGATAATTACGCCCGGTCTGGAACAAGCGGTCACTTTTCTTCGCAGCGTCAAGGTTCTTAATGCCGCCATGGCTGTGGTGAGAGAGCATGAAACCCGCGTTCCGCCCGGACGTACCGTAGCCGACGCGCATACCTTCGATAACGGCAATGGAGTCATCGGGCCGAAGTTCAGCCAAGCGGCGCGCGAAGGATAAGCCGCAGGCTCCGCCGCCGAGCACAAGCCAATCCGCCTTAATGTCACCCTCGAGGATGCGGGCCGGCGCGGGTTCCGGCAAGGTCGCGTACCAGCCATTCTTAACCCCGTCGTAGGGAAGTTTGCGCGGTTTGCGACTACTGGTAAGCGGCGCCATGGCAATGTCTCCTAAGGTTACACGATGTCGGCGGGGCTCACTTCGTGCAGCAATGTTTCGCCCCGGACATAGCGGGGAAGATTGTCGAAGAAAAGTTCGTCCCACCGCAGGCGGGTGCCATCTCCTCCGAAGGAGGTATGAGCGGTAAGGCGCACTTTTGGATGGTCCCAAAGCGGATTGTCCGTCGGCAGCGGTTCCGGATCGAAGACGTCGAGCGCCGCTCCCGCCAATTGTCCTCGATCCAATGCGGCGATCATCGCGCTGTCTTCAATCAAGGCGCCGCGCGCGATATTGACGAGGATCGCTCCCTCCTTGACGGAGGTAAAAAAATCTTCGCCGGCGAATTTTCGCGTGTCGGCATTGAGCGCGCAGGCCATCACGATGACGTCCGCGTCGGGGACGAACTTGCCGAGATCGGCCATCGTTCCGGCTCGATCTACGATTTCGGAAGTTTTAGGTGAACGTCGGATCACATCGATTGTGGCGCCGAAGGCCTTGGCGCGTTTCGCGGTCTCAATACCGATAGGGCCGAAGCCGATGATTAGCCAGTTGGTATTGGCGACTTCGCGAAATGGTGTCCGTTTCCATTCCTTGTTGGTCTGATGGGCGCGCTGCTCGTCAATCGGATGGATCATGCTCAATGCATGCGCCATGACATATTCCGCAATGGCGACCGATTGCGCACTGCTGTTGCAGATGCGGACGCCCTTGTCCGAAATCTTCTTATAGGCGGGATTGTCGAGACCGGCGTTGAAGGTCTGTAAGACGTCGATCTTTTTACAGGCGATGGCCACATCGAAAGGCAAGCTGCCGAGGGTACCACCCGCCAAATCGGGCCCAAGCCAGAGGTAGTCTACTTCGGCGTCCGCCGCCGGGACTTTAGCACCGCCGATATTAAAATTGCCGTTCTTGTCGAAAGTACGGATCTCAATGTCGAGGCCCATCGCGTCTATGCGCGCACCAAGTCGTTCGTAGGCGGTGTCAAATAGGGCAACCGAAACGGTCATGAACATTGCTCCTGGAAATACGGTCGAGAGGTGTTGGGCTGAATATATGGCGGGTCGGAGATTGAACCAGCGAAATCGGCTCACTCATCTGCAAGAATGGTAACCCGGCGAAAGCCGTTGTTCCGGGACGGGCGAAGCCCCGGATCTGGAATTGTGGCCAGAGCATTGCCGTCGCCGGAACTGCCCCTCCGGAGTGCTCAGGCCATAATTCCAGGTTCGCTCCGCGCCCCGGAATGACCGGGAGATTGTCCTTTCGACAGAACGCAGGGTCGCCGTATATATAGTCTCTGAACTGATAATCAGCGGGAGTTCTCTTCATGACCGGTCCAAAAACAGCCATCGTCTCCGGCGGTACCTACGGGATTGGTCGGGGGGTCGTGCTGGAATTGGCGCGGCGCGGATGGAACGTGGTGGGATTCGGTCTTGATGGCCGCCAGCCCGGCAGCGCTGCCGAGGGTGGGGTCGAGGGCACCCGCAGAGCCTTGGCGGATGCCGGGCTTTCCGGCGAGGTGCTCGAAGCGGATGTATCCAGCGCCGTCGATGTTGACCGAGTGATGGAGCACGCGTTGTCGACCTTCGGGCGTGTCCATGGCGCAGTGAACAACGCCGCAATTCGCCCAACAGGCACGATACTCGATACCGACGAAGACACTTTCGATCGTGTTATCGCCGTCAATCTCAAAGGGCAGTTCCTTGTCTGTAAAGCCGCCATCGCGCATATGCGGGAGGCAGGCGGCGGGGCCATCGTCAATATTGGCTCCGGTGCCGGTTGGGGAAAGGCAGGGTTACTCGCTTATGGTGCGAGCAAGGGCGGCGTTTTCGCGCTGAGCTCGGCCTTGGCCTATGATCACCTGGAGGACCGTATCCGCATCAATGTCGTCGTGCCAGGGCCGCAAACCGCCTCCGGCATGGTGGAAATCATGGAAGGTTCTGGGCCGTTGCCAAAAATTTCGACGGCATCCGGGCGCAACAATCAACCTCGCGATATCGCAAATGCGGTGGCTTTCCTGTTGTCCGACGATGCGGCGCAGATTTCCGGCACTGTATTGGATGTGGGGGCCTTCTCCCATCAGGGTGGTGTCGGCCAACCGCGTGCATAGAGCGGGTTTGCATTTCGTCCGTGAGAAATTAGGTTAGCGCAAATTCTTTGGGAGTAAGTCTGCATGCGACGTACGAGATTGCCCGCCGGTGGCGCCAATATCTTTCAGAAGATCCGCGCCAAGCGCAGTGAAGCGTTGGATCGGGGTCAAACCCTGCTCGATCTCTCCATCGGTGAGCCGAAAGGGGCCGCTTTGTTGAGCGCACGCGAGGCAGCTCGCGACGCCATCATGAGCGACGATGAGCCCATGCACGCCTATCAATACAACGACAGCCCGGCGGTGCCGGGATTTTCACCGCGATTTATCCGCGCGCATTTGAAACAAGGCCTGCCCGAGGGTGACGTCGACTATGTGCCAATCTCCGGGGTCAAACCCATCTTGGGCTTATTGCCACTGGCATGTGGGTGTGCGCTCGGAGACATGACCGTCGCGACGATGACCAAGCCTGGCTACCCGATCCCCGCTGATTGGTGCGCTTATCATCCTAAGGTGACGCACCATGCCTTGCCGTTGAATTCAGCGAACGGTTTTCGGTTCGCGCCGGAAGATATCCCAGCAGGCACCGGTCTGGTGATGACGAACTATCCGCATAATCCGTCGGGCCAGATTGCCGATGCTGCGTGGTTCCGTGCGCTTTGTCAGTATTGCAGCGATAACGATATCCGCTTGTTCAACGATGCAGCGTATATCTCGCTCAGTCATTCTCATGATTGCATCACTTTGAGCGAAGTCGCCGTCGATTTCCCGGACTTATCGTGGTGCGAAGCATTCACTGCCGCCAAACTGATCGGGAACGGCACCGGCTGGCATGTGGGCGCGATGGTGGGTTCTACCGATTTCATCGGTGATATGAAAGAAGTGAAGGGCAAGACGGATGCTGGCTTCGTCGCCCCGATGGCCGCCGGCGTTTTGGTGTCCTTAGAAGAAGACCAAGGGGGAATCGCCGAGTACCGGGAAATGTACCGCCAGCGCCTCGGTATCCTCAGTGAGCTGATGTTAGGGTGCGGCATGCGTCTCGCCATCGAACCCCGCGCCGGGTTCTATACCTTGTGGGAAGCGCCGACCCGAGCTTTCGGACAGAAAATCGCGAGCGGCGAAGAGTTTAATTTCACGATGATCGAGAAGACCGGTGTGGTTGGCGTGCATTTCGGCAATTATCTACGTTACGCCGTTTGTGCGGATGTGGATGCCATGCGGAGCGACCTCGAGGCGGCATTCAAGAGCGCCGAAGTCGCTTACGACTGAGACGACGTCAATCGTCTTCGCGGGCTGCCAAGGTGGCCCGGATTAAACCTTCGGGTACCTCCGTCGGGACAGTTGTACCTTCGGCGGACTTGGCCAACGCCAGAGATGCTTGATATCGCTGCAGGTATTTTCGGCACTCGGCACAGAGTGTCATATGCATCTCGAAGATTGACTTTTGACACCTTGATAGGTCACCCTCGAGATGGGCCAGAATGAAATCCTCGAAATCCACACAATTGATAATGTACGGCAATTTGAACATGACGCCCTTTATTTTGGACGCGATAGAACGGTGGTTTTCGTGTGTCATATCACCGGATCCAACAATTTCTTCAGCGCCGCCCGCGCGCGATGCAGGCTTACTTTGACTTTGCTGTCCGTCATTTCCAATACCTCAGCGGCCCCGGTCGTGCTCATTTCTCCGATGTCTCTCAGCAGCAAAACAATACGATAATTTTCAGGTAAGCGGTCGATTGCTGCAATGATCAACCCGTCAGTTTGCTTGCGATCAAGGAGCTGCTCCGGCGTCTTCGCCGAACTGTCCTCTCGCTCGATGCAGACGGCCGAAGCGATTTTCACCCAAGTGATGATGTTTGCCAGCGCGATTGCCGTGATCCTGGTGGTCATGCTGAACAAGACACTCGACCGTGCTATGTGCGCGGCCGAGGTTTTTTGCTGGAGCGAACCACTTTGCTCGGCGCCCGCCGCTTCCATCGACTATTGCAACTCCATGAAGGATATAGCGTGGCGGAACACGAGTACCGTGGTGATGAGGCTACGACGGTTGGTGATTTGTTGCCTAAACACGGGACGCTGCAACTGCTCGGCATACGCGGCGATGGAGCGTATCGAAGCGATCCCTTTGATCCGCAGGACATGGTCGGATCCGGTAGTCTATTGATCTGCTAAGGCAGAGATGCCGTGCGCGACGCTCTGGAAGCCGCGTTGGATCAATCGCCGAGCCAATCCGCTTTTGCTTCCTTCAATCGTCCTGCCAAAATCGCTGAGCGAACCGTCGCGAGCAGCCGCGTCATATAGCGGATATTGTGTACCGTAAGCAGATGCAGGCCGAGGATTTCGTTCGCCTTCAACAGGTGGTGAATATATGCGCGGCTGTGACGGCGGCAGGCGATGCAATCGCAGTCTTCATCCAGCGGTGCATCGTCCTCACGGAATTTCGCGTTCCTGAGGTTGCGCCGGAAAGACGGAGCTTCTCGCGACAAGGCCCAGCCGTGCCGCGCAATCCGCGTCGGCGTGACGCAATCGAACGTGTCAATGCCCATCTCGACGCCTTCCCAAATATCACGGATGGCGCCAATGCCGAGCAAATGGACCGGGCGGTCGCGGCGCAACGGCTCCATGGAGAATCGCACCACGTCGTACATCTGATCCGCCTGTGCGCCAAGGCACCCGCCAACCGCATGTCCGAAGAACGGGCGGGAGGAGACGAATTCGGCACTCTCACGCCGCAAGGCCTCGTAGACGCCGCCCTGGACGACACCATAGAGTGCCTGGCGACCGTCATGGCTGCGCTCAAACTCCGCCAAGCTGCGGTCGGCCCAACGCTTGGTCAGCGCCAGTGAGTTTTCCGTGTAGGCCTGATCGACGTGATAGGGGGTGCATTCGTCGAGTACGACGATGAGGTCGGCACCGAGCTTGCGCTGGATCTGGATTGAGGATTCTGGTGAGAGCGTGTGATAAGAGCCGTCCCGGGGAGAGCGGAAGGTCGCTCCTTCCTCGGTCAGTTTCTGCAGCAGTTTGGTTTGTTTTCGCGCACCGCTGGATTTGATTTCGTCCGCCTCTGTGCCTTGGCCCAGGCTGAATATCTGGAACCCGCCACTGTCGGTCAACATAGGACCGTCCCAGCCCATGAACTTGTGTAACCCGCCCATGCGCTCGACCACGTCCGGGCCCGGTTGGATCAGCATATGATAGGTATTGGCGAGGATGATATCGACATTCGCCGCGTCCAGGTCTTCGACGGATGCCGCTTTGACCGTTGCTTTGGTCGCGCAAAAGATAAAGGCCGGCGTGCGCAAAGATCCATGCGGCGTGTCGATCCGCCCGATCCGTGCGCGGCTGCCTGGGTCTTCCGCTAAAACCCCGAATCTGAATCCCGGATAATCGACCATCGCTCCCGTCATCCTCGATAGCCGGAAAAGAAAAAGCCCGCTCGTCGGCGGGCTTCCCTTCAGGCGTGTCGCTAAGCGTTACGCCGCGGCTGCGGCCTTGCGTTGAATGCGCCGTTTGATCTTCATCGCTTCGACCGGAAGCTTCCGGTTCGGCGTGTTCAGCAGGAAGGCGTCGAGCCCGCCCTTGAAGTCAACCGTGCGCAGCGCGTGGACTGAGAGACGCACCCGGACCATCTCGCCCAGGGTCTCGCTCAGCAGCGAAGTTGATTGTACGTTCGGCAAAAACCGCCGACGCGTCTTATTATGAGCATGACTCACGTTGTTTCCAGTGAGAACGCCCTTACCTGTAATCATGCAACGTCGTGCCATCGAACCGCTCCTAAACTCTGTCCCGGTCAGGAAAACCCGCCAGGGAGCTAGATTTTGTAAAAGAGAGCGCCGCCCGCGTCAAGGCGATTCGGGCAATTAGGTACCGAGAAAGACCGACAACATTTCCCGCGCGGCCGCCCCCGGCGCCATATCGCCACTGGCGACCTTAGATTCCAAATTCTCGACCTGTGCACCGACCTTTGGATGGTCCCTCAGGGCGGCAATCAAATTTTCCTCGATCTCGGACCACATCCAGGTTTTTGCCTGGTTGGAACGGCGTTCCTCGAATTCGTTCGAGGCGATCATACTGCTACGATAATCGTTTACTTTTCGCCAAACCTCGGCAATGCCATCCCCTGTCAAAGCCGAGCAGGTCAGCACCGGGACCCGCCAATTCGGCGACGCAGGGCGGATTATATGCACTGCGCTGCGGTAATCGGCGGCGGCGTGGTTGGCTGCCTCGACAAGGGCACCATCCGCCTTGTTGACCACGATCAAATCAGCGAGCTCGACAATGCCCTTCTTGATGCCTTGAAGCTCGTCGCCAGCGGCGGGGGCCAGGAGTAACAAGAACAAGTCGCTCATCTCGGCGACGGCTGTTTCCGATTGGCCGACACCGACGGTCTCGATGATCACAACGTCGAATCCGGCGGCTTCACAAATCAGGACGCATTCACGGGTACGACGCGCCACGCCGCCGAGACTGCGCCCCGCGGGCGAAGGCCGAATAAATGCCGAGGGATGGCGTGAGAGTTCTTCCATGCGAGTTTTATCGCCGAGGATCGATCCTCCACTCACCCGGGAGGAGGGATCAACCGCAAGTACTCCGACCCTGTGGCCTTGCTCGACCAGAGACAGGCCGAAGGTTTCGATAAAACTGGATTTGCCGACGCCTGGAGCGCCTGAAATGCCGACTCGAATCGATTTGCCGCAATTGGGCAAGAGCGTCGCCAGCAAGGCTTCCGCTTCCACGCGATGATCCGCGCGCGTCGATTCGGCCAAGGTGATGGCGCGGGCGAGGGCACGCCGATTGCCGCTGATAATGTTTGTCGCCAAATCTGTCACGATCGCCGTCGTCTTTCGCTCACGATTATTTACGCGGTGGTGTCTTTTTACCCGGGATCGGTAACATGGTTTCCGCCATCTCCGAAAGTTTCTTTCGGCTTTCGTCGTCAAGTTCCGCCAGGACTTCTTGACGGGAGCGATGAAGCGAGACAGCGTTGGCAATCAAATCTTGCCGACTTGCATCCCGTTCCGCATAGGCTCCAATTGCCCGTTTCGCGGCAGCTCGTTTTTCCGCTGGGTTGTCAACAGAATCGTCCATGTGTTGGCGGACCTTTTTGGTGAAAAGGAGGAGCCGGAACAGTCGAAGTAGCCATTCGCCAAGTTTGTCGAGCAGTTTTAACAATTTTCACCGCCCGTCGCGTTCATCGGTTTATCGTTTGCCCCCGGGCCCAACGGTTGTCCGTAACTGAATTCAACCGCGTTGCCGTCAGGGTCGTGTACACCGCAATAATATCCGACCGGATAGGGTTCCTCGCGAGGCTCCCAAATCAGACAATCCGCAGCTTGCGCCTTTACCGCGATGGCATCGACCGCGTTGCGGCTTTCCATCGCAAACCCGGAGTGGCTGTAATCCTTCTCCGCTTGGTCGCGGCCGGGGCCACCGGAAATCAGGACATAAATGAACTCCTCCTCGCGTCCTGGTTCCGCCAGCCACACTACTCGGCCGTCCCCATCGGGATCTCGGCGTTCGTGCACCTGTTTTAGCCCGCAAAAGTCCGTATAGAAATCGATACAGGCGGCAATGTCGCGCACGTGGAGCGCGATATGAGTGAGTGTTGTTGGCATAGCGGGATGACCGTAACGCCGCTCATACATCCTCGTCCAGAAGCTTGGACATCATAATTTCGTCGACCCATTTGCCGTCCACGAATAGCGATTGCCTGTTCACGCCCTCATCGCGATACCCCATGGAGCGATAAAGACGATGCGCGCGCTCGTTTTGGGACATGACGGTGAGCTCCAACCGGCGGATTTTGTGCTCCGTCGAAATGCGCTCGATCTCCTCCATCAACCCCTTGCCAATCCCTTGCCCGTAATGGGTTGCCAAAACTCCGACACCGACGCGACCGCCGTGCTTGTTGCGCAGGAACTGTCCCCCCATGCACAACGCTTCGCCGACGCACAGATCGCCGTCCCAGGCATTGATTAGAAAATGGCGCGGCATCTCGTGGAACCGCTGAATGACGAAACGCATATCGTCGATCGATTTCGCGCGTTCATCCGGAAAGAGCAGCATTAAGCTGGTCTCGGATAAAAGTTGCCGCCCGAAGATATAAACCGCTTCCGCGTCTTCTACTCCGGCGCGACGATAATCGATCTCGCTCATTCCTGCTCCTTCTATAGCTCGGTATTGGGGGCGACGACCGGTTTATTCTCAACCAGTGTCGAGAGGGCGATGGTCACGGCGGTTTGCCCATGCGCCCGAAATCTTTCGACGACCCGCTCCAATGAACCCAGCGAGTCTACCGCGATCTTGAGAAAAAAGCAGTCGTCCCCGGTCACGTGATGACATTCAAGAACATCGGGTAAATCCGCCGCCAGGGACGCGACGGCGCGATATTTCTCACCAGGGCATGTCAATCGTAGGAATGCGGTGATGGGGAGCCCGATCCGCTCGCGTGCGATCACGGCTTGATACCGGTTCAGCAAACCGCTTTCCTCGAGCCGCCGCACCCGTTCCGCAACTGCAGGTTGGGACAGACCGACTTCGCGCGCCAAGGCGCTGAAGGAAAGCCGGGCGTCCCGCTGCAAGGCGCCGATCAAGGCTCGATTATGTGTGTCCATTGGACTTTCAGAATTCAAAGAAATATTTCCAAAAAATTTATATATTAAAGAAGAATACATATTTAACTTATAAAAACAAATAAAAATAAGAAAATTATTTATTTTCAAAAATGCCTTCCTCTATATTGTTTTCAAATTCAATGCAGCGGCGCGAATGGATTGATATTCATACGCAAGGCTGGCGACAGGTAGCGCAAATGATTAATCTCTGCGCCAGTTTACTGGGAGGCCCAAGTTGTTTTATACCGAAGCTCTAATCGACAGGATGTCTGAGAAGCGGTCCGATGCTGATTTTATCGCTGCGCAATTGGCAAACCCGGAAACTGTCTTGTTGCCAGTATGGCGCGGTCAGAACTTGATCGATGAATCCGCCAATTCACCGCAAGCGGGCGGATTGACCATCGCCGAGGCGGGGAGCCTTTTGGACGATGGTCCCGACTTGGTGTTTTTGGGTAAAACAGATGAACGCGCTTATTTTGCGGTCGATGTGTCGCGCTATGACGAGCCGGTCGACGTCCCGGAACTGACCGAGCGCGGCCACTTTCGTAATTTGCGCGATGTGGGATCCGCCATGGGTCAATCGGACGGCGCTATGTTGGCTTTCGGGCGCGGCATTTTTGCGTGGCACGAGACGCATGGATTTTGTCCCCGTTGTGGTGCGCCAAGCGAGCTGCGTGACGGTGGGCATCGCCGCCAGTGCTCCAGCTGTGAGGCCTCGCAATATCCCCGTGTGGATCCGGCGGTGATCATGTTGGTGCTGCGCGGCGATGAATGCCTGTTGGGTCACAATAGTCGTCGGCCCGCGAAATGGTTCTCCTGCTTCGCCGGATTTGTCGAGATCGGCGAGACACTGGAAGAAGCGGTTGCGCGCGAAGTTGAGGAAGAAGCGGGCGTGAAGACGACCACGGTAAAATATTTCGCCTCGCAACCTTGGCCGTTTCCATCCAGTTTGATGCTGGGATATTTTGCCGATTGCCCCAAAGGTGTATCGACGCCGGATATGACAGAAATCATCGAGACCCGTTGGTTCACTAAGGATGAAATCCGCAATATCGATAAGACTGAATTCCGCTTGCCGCCGGCGGATTCGATGGCGCGCCAACTGATGGCCGCGTGGGTCGACGGCCGCGACTGACTGTTCGCCGCGCCGTGGCGCATTAGGTTGAGACTCAATATTTCTCAACCGATTGCAGGGGGTACCACATGAGCGGCGGCACACAAAACTTATCTAAATTCGAGGTCGACGGGCATGTGGCGCAGATCACGTTGAACCGGCCCGAAGCCATGAACTCGCTGAACCCGGAACTGCGCTGGGAACTCTCACATCATTTCGACGAGGTTGAGCGGAACGATGATATCTGGGTCGCGGTCGTCACTGGTGCGGGTGAGCGGGCCTTCTGCGCCGGAGCTGATTTGAAACATCGAGCCCGCGAGCGCGAGGCCGACGACGCCCAGCGCACCCATTGGGAGCGGCTGGCGGGAGAGTCAAAAAGCCTGATCGAACGTTGGCATTTCCCAAAACCGATTATCGCGCGGGTCAACGGCTTTGCCTTGGGCGGCGGGCTTGAGCAGGCCTTGGCCTGCGATATCATCATTGCTGCCGATCATGCCGAATTCGGTCTGCCGGAGCCGCGCCGGGGTTTGATCGCGGGCTCTGCCGGTGTCCACCGTCTGCCGCGCCAGATCGGCCTTAAGGTTGCAATGGGATATATGCTGACGGGACGGCACATGTCGGCGCAGCGTGCATACGAATTGGGGTTGGTGAACGAAGTGGTGCCGCTTGAGAAACTGGACGAGACGGTGGACGAATGGGTCGCCGATATCCTGCGCTGTGCGCCACTCGCCGTCCGCGCCACCAAGGAAGCGACGATGAAAGGTTTGGATCATCCTTTGGCCCAAGCCTATTACACCTTGAATGACGGCGAGCGTCGGCGGCGGTTGTCGGAAGACGCGCTGGAAGGTCCCCGAGCCTTTGCCGAGAAGCGGGCGCCGAATTGGAAGGGGAGTTAGGTCTTACACTTGGCTCTAATTTCTTCGACTCCGGCGATCAATGCCTGTTGATAGACCCAGAGGTCACCGGAGTAGCACAGCAAGTCGTAGCCTTGCTTGTGCAATGCGATGGTCTCCTCGGGTGTTCCGGCCAATCGGCCGAACGCCTTGTTGTGCTTGCGCGCCGCCCGCTTGACCCTTGCGGACGCCTTTTTGAATTCTGGTTGGTCGAATTCGCCGGGAATGCCGAGCGAGCAACTGAGATCGAAATGTCCGATCCAAAGGCAATCGAGGCCCTTCGTGGCGGCGATGGCATCTACGTTGCGCAATCCGTCTTGCGTCTCGATCAGTGCGGCGAAGGCGGTTCGGTTGTTCGCCGCCGCCAAGCCTTTCGACGTATCGCCTGGAATATATCTGTCATGTGCGATGTTCAATGCAACACCGCGCTTCCCCATCGGGGGATACTTCATGCTAGCGACAATATGCTCGGCCTCTTCGGCGGAGCCGACCATCGGCATCACCAGCCCGTCCGCACCGATATCCAAGACCCGTGCAATATGATGATAGGCGTTGGAGGGGGGGCGTACCATGACGGGCAGGTTGCCGGCCCGAAAACCGGTAATGGCGCGTTTGACGTCGCCGATACCGAATCCAGAATGTTCCATATCCATGAAGATGAAATCGATCCCGGCGGCGGCGATGATTTGACCGAGGCCGGGTGAGTTGAACTCAAACACGGAATGGCCGAGTTTCAGCTTCCGTGACGCGAGCATCCGTTTCAGATTGGGTATGGCCATCGATCAGACCGGCCGGTCGCCGCGCACAAGAATGCGGTATAGGTGGCGATGTTGGTTGTGGTCGTAGTCATGCCCTGCTTTGTGCATGGCGGCGCGGTTGTCGATCATCAACATGTCTCCAAGCTTCCATTCGTGCAGATACTCGAACTCGGGCCGAATTGCGGTCTCTAGCAATCCCTCCAGGAAATCTTGCGTATCCGGTGCGTTTAGCCCGGTAACCGTCTCGGTTTTGCTTTTATGAAACCAGATCGCCTTAGTGCCCGTATCTGGATGTGTGCGAACCAGCGGATGGACCATCGGCGGTTTTGTGGACGCTTTCTGTGCCGCCAAAATATCGGGATTGGCGATGTTAAAGCGGGCGCTGCTGATCAGCGTGTTTTCTGTTTTCATCCCTTCCAGTTGTGCGCGTTTTTCTGTTGGCAGAGCTTCGTAAGCCGCCCGGGTGTTGCAAACTGAGGTGCCGCCACCGCTATCCGGTAGCTCGACCGCATAAAGACAGGTGAACTTCGGAGGCCGTTCCTGGTTGGTATGATCGGTGTGCCAGGTAGCGTTGGCGCCGATCTTTGCCAATTGCCCGTCGCTGGCTTTTAAGCGGTTCGACAAGACGCTGACCAGGGGCTCACCCTCCGCCAGATAGAGCCGGTTCTGATCTTCCATCAATTCGCCGAACTGTTCCATGGCCACGCGATAATCCGTCGCCGTCAGATCTTGGTCGCGAATGACCAGAGCGATGTTTTCCACTAAGGCGTCATAAATTTTCTGACGGGTGGAGTTGTCCAAGGGGTAGCGCAAGTCGACGCCGGTGACCTCGGCACCAACATGCGCCTGAATCTTAGTGATCCGCATCGACTGTTCTTTTGCCAGCGCGCTCATTGATCGGTTCCTTCCCGGATGATCTGCCTTGCTCTCGATGATTAACTTTGCAGCGGCTCGGCGTTACGGCAAGTTTCGACCAGTTTCGGCAGGACCTTGGATATGAGTTTTTAAGATTTTGGCAGTTGGGTTTATGTTCGCCTTGAACGCTGCCTTTAGCTCCCTCCCTACCAAAGGAGGTGATGAATATCACCCACTCGAAAATTTCCCGTCCGGGGCCTTCGCCGCGAACCGACCTAGCCGAGTGGACTCTTTTGATCTGGCCGCCACATGCCGGTGCGCGATAGGCATGGTATGAAGGTGAGCTGCAGGCAGCCGACGATATCCCTCTTCTGTTCTGCTACGACGAGGAATTAGTTCCGGTCTTTGTCAATTGTTGCGAAGGCAGAGAGATATCGCCCGTCGAGTGGAGTTCCCGGTACTTCCCGGGTTGCGCCGATGTGGTCGTCCGCCAACAGATCGACGATGGCAGGCAAGTCAGCGGATGCGGCGCGCCGGAATCGAATACCGCTCTCAGGCATCGGGCCTGATCAGGACGATGTTATTCCAATCGTCGAGTGCCGCGGTCCAGCCCGGGCGGACCACTGTGGTGCTGTCGTATTCCTCGACGATGAGAGGTCCGGGACGTGGGTCGGGTCCAAGGTCGTTTCGCGCGATAATCGGGGTGGCGATCCAACCATGCTCCTCACCGTAATAGGCATCCCGATGCCCGGATTTTGCTAAGCCTTCTGGGACGGTCACTTTGTCGGGCACGCGCGATGTCGCGGACAAGCCTCGACCGACAGCTTTGATGGTGACGAACTGCACGCTTTCCTCGTCCGAGCGATAACCGAAGGTGGCTTCGTGGGCTTGCGCGAAGGTCTCCTTGATCTCTGCAAGTTTGGCGGCGTTCAAGGGCGGGGCCGGGATCGGCAGGGTCAGCGCGGTATTCTGGCCGACATAGCGCAAATCGGCGAAACACCTTACGTTCCGAGAATCAGGCTCATAGCCGTCGGCGGCAATCAATCCGTCTGCTTCGTCCCACAACCCCGCCAGCACCGTGTTGCAGTGCTCCAAATCGATCGCGTCAAACGGTTGGTAGAAGGCGCGGATGCATTGGTGCTCGATATCCGCGAAAAGCAGGCCGAGGGCGCTGAACAATCCAGCGGCGGGTGGCACCAGGACATGTTGGCAACGCAAGGCCTCGGCCAGGTTACAGACATGTACGCCGCCATTACCGCCGAACGCCATCAAGGGAAATTCAGCCGGGTCGAGGCCACGTTCCGACGAGACAGCGCTCAACGCGCGCATCATTCGAGCATTGGCGATCAGATGAACGCCGTACGCAGTATCGGTGATCTCTTGCCCAAGGCGTTTGGCAATATCGCTTAACGTTGCTTCAGATTTCTCGCGGTTCAGCGTAAGTTCGCCGCCGACCAGTGCGCCTGGATTGATATACCCAAGATGTAGATTCGCATCTGTTACCGTCGGCTTCGTGCCACCTTGGTCGTAACACACTGGCCCTGGCATCGCCCCGGCGCTCTGTGGGCCGACTTGGATGCCGCCGCCGGAATCAATCCAGGCGATGCTGCCGCCGCCGGCGCCAACTTCGGCAATGTCGATGGTGGGGGCTTGCACCAAATATCCGGAACCCTGGGTCATGCGGTGGCCGAGTGCTGCATCACCGCCGACTTCGGTTTCGGGCGCCATGGAAAATTCGCCGTCAGCGATGATGGTCGCCTTCGCGGTCGTGCCACCCATGTCGAAGACGATACAGTCGTCGTAGCCTAGTTTTTGCCCCAGCCGCTGGGCGCCGACAACTCCGGCGGCGGGTCCAGACTCGATCACGAAGATGGGTTTTTCCGCTGCCACTCGCGCCGGAAGCACCCCTCCGTTCGACTGCATGATATTCAACGGCACGCCAATTCCGATATCTTGTAAGCGCGCTTCCAGGCGTTCGGTATAGCGTTCAATCACGGGGCGTATATAGGCGTTTACCACCGCGGTACTAGTGCGCTCGTATTCTTGAATTTGCGGAACTAGCTCACTCGACAGCGTGACTGAGACAGCGGGCAAACGGTCCCGCAGTATCTTTGCGGCCTGTTCTTCATGCTCGGGATTTACATAGGCATTGATGAAACAGACGGCCAAGGCGTCGATCTTTTCCGCGAGGCAGCGCTCGGCGACCTTTTCCAGGGCATCGACGTCCAACGGTCGGTCGATCGCTCCGGTGGCGGTGATCCGCTCCGGCACCGTGAAACGCAGGCGGCGCTCGACCAAGGGGTCCGGTTTTCGGAAGCTCACATCGTAGAGCTGAGGCGCGCGAAATCGCGCAATCTCCAAGATGTCGCGAAAGCCTTGCGTGGTGATCAAGGCGACGGTGACGCCTTTGCGTTCGATGATGGCATTGGTGGCGACCGTGGTGCCATGCGCCAGTTCGACAATGTCCGACGCCTTCACCCCAGTTGTATTCAGTAGCTCTAGCACACCCTCCTCGATGGCTCGGCTGTAATCGTCCGGCGTCGAGAGAATCTTCTTGTTGTGAAGTGCGCCGCTCTCGTCGAGTAACACAATGTCGGTGAAGGTGCCGCCGATATCGACGCCAAGTCTAAAGCCGCTCATTCCGCAGGCCCTCCCTTGTTTTGCCGCAGCGCGCTGGTTGAATCGATATCCAACAACGCATTGGAATCAACGATGACGCCGTATTCGATTTTTGCATGATTGGCGGAGAGTTTCTCTTGTCTCACATCTTCAGCGACCGCGTGCGGGTCGCGCTCGAACGGTTCGCCGTAGCCGCCCGAGCCGGCCATCTCCGCGCGGAAGGTCTCGCCCTGGCGCATCGTTTGCACGAATTTCGAGGGTGCTTCCTCGCGCTTGCCGCCACGTACAAAATAGGATTTTGACAGTGCACCGGGTTTACCGCCGAAAATTCCCCAGCACGGGAAAACGTGCCGGTCGGCGCGCTGCTGGACGATGGCTTCGTCTGCCGTCAGCCGATATTGGCGCACCATGCCAAGCGCGCCTCGGTATTTCCCGGGCCCACCGGTGTCCGGTAGAAATCCGTATTCGTCGATCAGGAGTGGATTCTCCGCCTCAATAATCTCAACCGAGGTATTCGCCATATTGCCGAGCCAATAGGGCCCAGCATCCTGGCCGTCTTGATCTGGCCCACCGCCACGGCCGGTCACATTGTGGAATTCCACATGGAGGAAGCGTTTTCGGTCCGCGTCTATACCGGTGACGGAGAGGCCCAATTCGTTGCCCCCGGGGCAGGCCGGCATCTTGCCTGGATACAGTTTAGATAGCGCCCCGGTCACGACGGTGCGGATCCGGTAGCCACCTTGCCCGCGTGCGCCGACGGCAGCGGGAAATTGTGGGTTCACCCAACATCCTTTCGGCGCGATGATGGTGATCGGGCGGTAAAATCCGACATTGTTCGGCGTCTCTGCCGGGAGCATGGCGCGCAATCCCGCATAGGTTAGCGACGCGGTGAACCAGTAATTTGGGTGCAGGGCCCCACCTTTCTGCGGCGACGTGCCGGTATAATCGGCGATGATCTCATCGTCCTTCACCGTCAGCTTCAGTTTGATTTCTACGGGGCCGCCTCCGACACCGTCATCGTCGTTGAATTCGGTGAACTCGGCCTCGCCATTGGGCAACGCGCGAATACTGTTCCGCACCAAGCGTTCGGTATAATCGATCAGCGCGCGCATATAAGCCTTCAACTCGTCTGCGCTATAAGTTTCGGCCAGTTTCAATATTTCCGCTTCGCCTGAGATCAGCGCGGCGAGTTGTGCCCGAACGTCCCCCATCACGGTGTTGGGCACTCTCGTGTTGTGTTCGATCACGCGCAGCAATGTGTCGTTCGGTTTGTCCGCGACGTAGATTTTGCTCGGCGGAATGCGAAGGCCCTCTTGATAAATCTCGTCGCTATCTGCCGCCTGCCCGCCCGCAACCCGACCGCCAAGATCGGTGTGGTGCAGAATAAGGCCCAGAATGCAGATACGTTCGCCGTCCTTGTAAACGGGGCGGAACATGAAAATGTCGTTGAGATGACTGGCCCCAGCGTAGGGGTCATTGCTGGCGAGAATATCGCCCGGCTGGATGTCATCGCCGAAATAATCGAGACAGCCGCGCAGGGCCGGCATAGTGGCGCCTAGGTGCCCCGGCAGCGCCAACCCTTGTGCCACCATATCGCCATCCGCATCGAGGATGGATGCGGAGAAATCCATGTTCGATTTAACCAGGGTTGAACGCGATGTGCGCAGTACCGACACCATCATGTTGTCAGAGACCATGACGAGCGCGTTCTTAATTAATTCAAGGCGTATAGGATCGACCATGGGTGGGTCCCATTGAGGAAATGGCAATGTGCGAGGCGAATGCCTCACTCAGTCATTTACGGTCGAATGGCGCAGTGAAAAGCGGTGGTGTTTTTTATTCCTGCAATCCGTCGCGCCCGAGCGCGCGGTTTAGGAGTAAAAAGAGCCGACCGATATCTGCCGTCATGAACGTAGAATGGAGGAGGTTCTCCGGATCGACAGCTTCGGATTCGCGCACCAGGCGGTCGAATTCGTCGACGAAGCGGGTCACATACTGCCGCATCTCGTCGTCGTTCTTAAGCTTCTCGGTGATCCGCGCGACGATGGCTGCTTGCTTGCCCTTCAACAGATAGCGCGTGAAGATGGTGCGGTCGCCGTTGGTGTAGCGCTTCCAATCCGCAGCGGGTACTTCCGCATCGAGTAGGCGGGTGAGGTCGATTGAGAGGGAGTTCAAATCTTCGACGATGAAGCGCGCGGTCTTCAAGAATAGATCGCGGCGCTGGGTCAGGTCTTCTTCCTGTAGGCTTCGCGCTTGTTCCGCCGCCGCTGCTGAAGCTTTCACCAGCTTGTTGGCCTGGTCGTCGAAAGTTTCGCCCGCGTTCAAGGTCTTGGAGACCGAGGAATCGAGGGCCGTCAAAATATCACTGGTGTTTTTCGTGAAGGATTGCGTTGCGTCATCGGCATTGGTTTTGGCTTCTTTTGCGGCCTCGCTAAATACTGTGGTCTGCTTCGCCAGGGAATCCAGCGCTTCCTTGACCTGCCGATTGGTTTGATCGGAGGTTTCTGCCAACCCTTCGGTTTGTTCGCGGAAGGCTGCGTTCAACGCTTTCAATCGCGACGACAGCAATTCGGTGGAGCCATTCAGATCCGCCGATTGTTGCGCGAAGGCGTCGCCAATTAGGCGAATGCGATCCGCCGCATCCGAGGCTGCGCGCGAGAGCTCTTCCGATTCCAGACTGAGTGCTTCCCGGTTGTCGTTGACCTGCATGCCAACCTGGATAGACGCGGTGGTGAAGCGTTCGGTTTGCTGAGTGAAACGATCACCGACATCGTCAAGCATTCCGAGTGCCGTGGAGATGCCATCCTTTAGCCCGTCGATCTCGGTATTGAAGCCGCTACCGGCGCCGATGATCCGCTCACGCACTGCTTCGGCCCCTTGCTCGAGGGAAGCGATTTGGGTTTTTAGCGTCTCGCTGATTTTGTCGGTCTGGCCGCGTGCGTCCTCGGTGGCTTGGCCGAGGCTCGACGTCTGTTCGGCGACGGCTGTGCGAATGCCTTTTGATTGTTCGGCGAGGTGGTCCGCTAATTGCCGGAGTTCCTGACTGTCAGCTCGCAAGGATTCCCGAATGTTTTTGGCTTCGTTCGAAGCCTGCGTCGCGACATCCCTTAACTCTGAAGTCTGATCCTGAATGATGTTGCGTATACCGCTGACCTGCGTGGCTGCGTAATCTGATGCTGTGCGCAGTTCCCGACTTTGTTTGTGTAGTAGCTCGCCGATGGTCTTGGATTGCGCGGTGGACCAGTCCGCGGATTCTTGCAGGGACTGTGCTTGTAACCGCATGGATTCGCTGATGCTACGGGCTTGTGCGATGGCCGGATCGAAGGCATCGCTCATCGTCTCGACACCGCCCTTGACGGCAGCGCCCAATGCTTCGGTGCGCGACGCCAGCATTGTTTCAATTTTGCCGGCTTGGTGGTCCGCCCTTTCGGAGGCGAGTTGCAATTCTTCCGCTTGACGACGCAGGGCTTCGCGAATGGCCTCGGCGCGGGATGCCGCGAGGTCAGTAGCCCGTGCCAATTCCAACGCCTTTAATTCCAACGCGTCGCGAAGCGAGCCGATTTGATTAGTGGCGATGTCTGCGGTGCGGGTCATCACATTCGAATGCTGTTCCAGCGAAGATTCAACCGAGCGTGCCTGTTCGGCGACATGGTCGGACATATCCTTCAGGAGATTAGCTTGCGCCTCCAAGGTACTGCGGATGCGTTGGCTGTGGCCTTCGCTCATCTGCGTCGTGTGGTTCAGTTCCTGCGCTTGCAGGCGCATAGCGGCGGTAATTTCCTCGATCCGCTCGGCCGTGATCTCAACCGAGGTCGATAGCGCCGAGGATTGTTTGACCAGATGACGCTCGAAGCGTTCTGTGATCTCGAGTGATTGACGTTCCATGGTCTCACCGACGTCGTCTACCCGTGCTTGGGTTGAATCCATCAGCCGACCGAACTCAGTCGATTGTCTGTCGAACATCTCCCGCAACGACGTGGAGAGATTCCCTGTCTGACGGCCCAATGTCTCGACCATCTCGTCAAGATGCTCACCGGACCGTTCTGTGACGATGTGCAGTGTATTACCGTGACTGTCGAATGCTTGCTTCAAGCGCGCGCTGATACTGGTCAGTAGTTCCTGCAATCCCGAGCCGATTTCCGTCGCCTTTTCGCTGGCTCGGTCAGAAGCGGTTTTCAGATCACTTGTCCCCTTGTCCAACCGCTCCCGCACAAGCTTGGTGTGCTCCAGGGCGGAATCCGAAGCCTCACTGAGATCAACAGTATATTCGCGGAACAATGTGCCCATTTCCTTAGCGCGGTCGGAGGCCTGGTCTGACGCATCGATCAATTCGGAGGCTTGCATTCGCAAGGACGCGCGGATTTGATCTGACTGTTCGACCGCATTGATCGTTGCCTTATTGAGCTCTTCGGTTTGGCGCTCGACGGAGTTCTCCATATTGCGGGATTGATCGGCAAAGCGGTCCGCAAGATCGGTCAACGCCTTGGTTTGGCCGCTAATGGCATCTTTCAATGACGTCGCTTCGCCTGCCGCTTTTTGGGAGACTTCAGAAAGCGCTTCTGTTTGTTCCTGCAGCGCGCCGGATAATTGTCCGATATCTATGGTCGCTTTATCGCTCGCGCGGGACAGTTCTTCCGCTTGTTTGCGCAAGGCTTCCGATACTTGGCCAATGCGGGCTTCTGCCTCCTCGGCGGGATATGTGAGCATATCCAATTGCCGACGCAGCGCTTCCGTATGGTCGCGCACATCGTAACCGCGTCGGAAATACGCCATGCTGAGCCAGAGAAAGGCGAGGGGCGCGGTCATTCCCGCCACCATGGCGCCGAGTTCGTGCGCCAAAATTTGCGAGCCGAAACTCCAGCCGAGCGTGGTTTGGATGTAAGTCAGGCACAAAAACGACCAGAAGACGGAAACGGATATACCGGCAGCCGTTACCTTTTGCGACCGGCGCTTGGCACGCGCCTGGGATGCTTTGATTTCCGCGACATCCGGTCCTTCCGAATGGCGACCGGCACGAGGTAGCTCCGTCACATTGGCGGACATAGCCAATACTCTCAAAATTAATGACGTCAAATAATAGAATAATATTCCACGAGTAGCGGATAATAGTCAATAAATGGAATTTTCTGACATGAACTTAGATTTCGAAGTGAATACTAAATAAAAACAAATAAAACTCTATTCTGCTGCTTCCAGTCCGCGATGGCGTAACAAACCAATGATCTCGGCCGCGGCGGCCGGGATATTAGTGCCTGGACCGTAGATCGCGGAGACGCCCGCCTGCCTCAACATGTCGTAATCTTTCGGTGGAATGACACCGCCGCACACCACGATGACGTCGTCCGCCCCTTGGTCGCGCAACGAGCCGATGAGAGCTGGGACCAGGGTTTTGTGGCCGGCTGCTTGCGAGGAGATACCTACCACATGCACGTCGTTCTCTATCGCTTGGCGGGTCGCTTCCTCCGGCGTTTGGAATAGTGGGCCCACATCCACGTCGAATCCGATATCGGCGAAGGCCGTGGCGATAATCTTGGCACCCCGGTCGTGTCCGTCCTGGCCTAGCTTCACCACTAACATGCGCGGGCGTCGTCCCTCATCTGTTGCAAAACGGTCGATCTCGGCCGCGATTTTAGCGTAGCCCTCGTCACCGTCGAAGGCGGAGCCGTAGACCCCGGTGATGGAGCGAATGACGGCCTTGTGCCGGGTGAACTTGCGTTCGAGTGCGTCGGATATTTCGCCGACGGTGGCGCGAGCACGAGCCGCGTTGACGGCGAGTTCCAACAGATTGTCGGCCGGATCATCGGCGCCCGCGGACAGTGTTTCGAGCGCCGACGTACAAGCTGCTTCGTCCCGCCGATCCCGTAAGCTCTTCAAACGGGCGACCTGTGATTCGCGAACTGCGGTATTGTCAATATCGAGAATATCGACCTCGTCCTTTATCTCGGATTGGAAGCGATTGACACCGACGACGATTTCTTCCCCAAGATCGATCCGCGATTGACGGCGCGCAGCACTCTCCTCGATGCGCAGTTTCGGCAGACCCGCATCGACCGCCTTTGTCATGCCACCCAACTCTTCAACTTCGTCGATCAGTTTTTCGGCCTCGGTGATTAGGCTCGCGGTTAGACTTTCCAAATAATAGCTGCCCGCCATTGGATCGACGGTCCGGGTCATTCCGGCCTCGTGATTCAGGATCAATTGCGTGTTGCGGGCAATCCGCATCGAAAGTTCGCTTGGCAAGGCCAAGGCTTCATCATAGGAATTCGTGTGCAGGGATTGCGTGCCACCGAGCACCCCGGCCAGGGCTTCGATAGTCGTGCGGACGATGTTGTTATAGGGATCCTGTTCGGTCAACGAGACGCCTGAGGTCTGACAGTGAGTGCGCAACGCCGAAGAGCGCGGGTCCTTCGGTTGGAATTTGTCTTCCATTAACTTTGCCCAAAGGAAACGCGCCGCGCGAAGCTTCGCTACTTCCATGAAAAAATCCATGCCGAGGCAGAAGAAGAAAGACAGGCGAGGTGCGAAAGCATCCACTTTAAGGCCCTTGGAGATGGCGGCACGGACGTATTCGACGCCATCCGCCAAGGTATAGGCGAGTTCCTGCACACAGGTGGCACCCGCCTCCTGCATGTGATATCCCGAAATCGAAATCGAGTTGAAGCGCGGCATTTCTTTGGCCGTGTATTCGATGATATCAGCCACAATCCGCATCGAAGGTTCAGGCGGATAGATATACGTATTGCGGACCATAAACTCTTTCAGGATGTCGTTCTGGATGGTTCCGGAGAGGTCCTTGTGGTCGACGCCCTGTTCCTCACCGGCGACGATATACATCGCGAGGACCGGCAGCACCGCGCCGTTCATGGTCATGGAAACTGACATCTTGTCGAGTGGGATACCATCGAACAGGATTTTCATATCCTCAATGGAATCGATGGCCACGCCCGCCTTGCCGACGTCGCCGACCACTCGTGCGTGGTCGGAATCGTAGCCCCGATGTGTGGCGAGATCGAAGGCGATGGAAAGGCCCATTTGACCCGCCGCCAAGTTCTTACGGTAAAAGGCATTGGACTCCTCTGCGGTAGAGAATCCGGAGTATTGGCGCACCGTCCAGGGGCGGCCCGTATACATTGTGGCGCGGGGGCCGCGCACATAGGGAGCCACACCCGGCATGGTGCCAAGATGCTCGATGCCCTCGAGGTCTTCCGCCGTATAGAGCGGCTTGACCGCGATGCCTTCGGATGTCTCGACAACGAGATCATCGGTGGAGCGGGTTTTCAGCTCCTTATCGGCCTGCTGGCGCCAATCATCGATGGAGGTCTTGGTGAACTCCGCCATCGCAACGTACTCCCTTTACTCTTTGCTTCTTTATATCGGTAGTGGCGGTCGGGAGTCCATTAAAGCTGGCCGCTTGTGTCCCAATTTTCCACCAATTCCTGGTAGTCTGGATCCTTATAGCGGGCTGGATCGAACGCTGGAGCGTAGGACGGCAGGTCGCTGCCGGTCACATGCTTCGCAAGCAATTCGCCGGATGCGCAGGATGCCATGATACCGTATCCTGAAAATGCGGAGCAGACAAAGGCGCCCGGCACGTCCAGCGGGCCGATCAAGGGGCGGTTCTCCGGTGTTTTTGTATAATAACCGCCATCGACATAGGGTTTCGGCATGGGATCTAAATATTGGCGCAATCCCGGCACCATTACGGCCATGCCGCGTAGCGTAATTTCTGGCAGGAACGGGTCCAATTCCATGGGGTAGACTGGCGCGTTGCTGCTTTCACAGTCATAGGTCCAATACATCAACACTTGATTTCCGGCTCCAACCGGACGGCCGTGGACGCCGGCGGGAAACGTTTCTGCCAAGCGGTGGGTTTCTTCCGATTCCATCAAAGCCGCGCGTTCTTCCATCGACCAGGGTAAGTCTGTGGGGTCGGTCCAGATGATCAGCGGAGCCGTGCGGGGAACTGCACCTTTAGGGTCAGCTAGACTGATCTTGATGTGTTTTTCGACCACGACCGGCAGGTCTACCCCAAGCAGAGCGGCGCTCGATTTGAGATATGGACCGGTGGATAGCACGACGGTGTCACTGCGAATGATTTGCTCCGTCCCATCGACGTCAATCCGCACGCCGCTGACCTGTCCACCGAATGTCTCGACGCCGGAAAACGCCGCGGTCAGAAATTCGACACCCTTCGTGCGGGCTTCTTCCAAAAGGTACATACCCATTTGCTGGGCGCTGAGCGATCCGCAGCGCCGGGCATGCAGCACGGCGACAGTCTCCGGATTGAGGTAGGGGAAATGTTCATCGATCAGGGCGCGCTCGGTAATCAGGTCGGCGCCGTCCAATGTACTGTCGAACCCTTCGTTTGCGGCGGGTTGGTACCCGCACCCGTTGCCGATGTGCCGAAGGCCTCCGGCCCCCAAGCTTTCGGCCTCCAGTGCTTGCGCCTCGAAGGTTTCCACCATCTCCGGGCGCGCGGTGGCGAAAAGGTATCCACGGCGGCTCATCAGGAACCGGTTGGCGCTGTTCCGAGCATGGCCTTCCATCAGGGTGATGCTGCGGTTCATCAACGCGACCATGGCATCGCCGGGTCCGGGCCACCAATTTCGGTAACACTCGGTCGATTTATCGCTGGTCAATGAGAGCGGTGCGCCGGGATCGACGATCAGCACGCGCTTCAAGCCCGAATCCGCGAGGGCATAGGCGGCGGCGATACCGGCGATACCGGCGCCGCAGACCACGGCATCATAGGTTACGGGAGCGATGGTCATCAGAGACCTCCACTGCCGGGCGAGACAGCGCCGGTGACGTAATCCGCCGGTTCCGACGCGAGCCACATAATGCCAGCCTCGATATCTTCGGGCTTCGCGACTTGGCGCAGCGGTGCGTTTGCGACGACGTTGGCAGGGCGGTCGGGATTACCCTCTGCCGCGTGAGTCCCTGTATCGGTGGTGACGGCTTGCAGCGTATTCACGCGGATGCCGTCGGGGCCGACTTCCTTGGCCAGTCCGATGGTAAAGGTATCTATCGCGGTTTTGCTGGCGGCGTAATGCACGTATTCGCCAGGGCTGCCGAGCCGCGCCGCCACCGACGAGGCATTTACAATGACGCCGCCCGAACCACCTGCCGATTGTGCCATTCGTCTGATCGCCTCCCACGCGCAATAAATCGAACCATAGACATCGACCGCGACGGTACGGGCAAGGGTATCGTCCGTGAGGTCTGCGACGGTCGTCGCCTGGCCGATGATCCCGGCATTGTTGACGAGTAGCAAAACCGGCCCCAGCTTCTCGTCGCATTCGCGAAATAGCCAGGCTACATCCGCGCTGTCGGCAACATCCGCTTGCACGGTGATGACCCTCCCGCCATTTGATTTACACGCGGCGACGATTTGCCACGCCACTTCTGCGTCATTCGCATAATTGATGCATACGTCGTAGCCGGCTTCCGCCGCCAAACGCGCGGTGGCGGCACTGATGCCGCGGCTGCCATCAGTTATGATTGCTATAAGAGACATGTCAGTAGTTTTAGCATGCTGGCAATAGATGATGCCATTATGAGCTTTACGAAAGCCCGCTTATGATCCGTAGCTGCTCGCCGTGTGTTATGAAGGAAAGTCGGGATAGGATGAAGGTTTGATGCTGTGATTCGGTGCTGCGCGGATCTTTCTGATACAATTGAAAGCCGGAGATTTTGGCTATGGACATTCATAGGCAACAACATGGAGCTCTGTTCGCGCCGATAATGCTGCTCTGTGGCGTAATTTTGAAAAACCGCATCGCGAAATCGGCGATGTTGGATTCCTTGGGTGTTGGAACAGGCCATCCGACCGTCGAACAGATCAGGTTGTATCAGCGTTGGGTTGGGGGCGGAGCGGCCGTATTCATAATTGGTGAAGTACAAGGCTATGCCGGTTACGCCGAAAGCTCGGCAATCTATTGCTCAACGCGGCTTCCAACTTTGAAAGATTTTGGGAGCTTGCCCGACAGGGCAATAAAAATGTCACAAAGCTTTGGCTGTAACTCGGCCACGCTGGGGCGCTTGCTTACGTGCCGATAAGCTGTCCCGAAGGCCCAAGCGCACTCGATCTTCCGGGACTGCGATGCGCGGAATTGACAATAGATAAGGTCCACCAATTACCCGCGGGGTTTGCTAGAACAGCCCAGATAGCGCGGCAGTCTGGGGCCGGCCATAATTCGAATACTGGTTCGTCTTTCAGGTGACAACTACTTCTGGCTGAGGCAGTTGAAGAAGTCCTTTGATCTACACGGATTGCCGAGATTCCTTTGTTTATGGTTTTGGCGAGGGCTTTTGACGATGATGGGCGGCCCGGTCAGTCTTCAATACCGTCTTTCCTATGAATTTGATCTCGAAGACATGGCGCCGGACGATCATCTGTGGCGGCGGATCAATGCGGTTCTCGATCTGACTTGGCTGCGCGACGAAATGAAGCTCCCTTATAGCCACCTGGGTTGCCCTTCGGTGTGTCCCGAACTGATGCATCCGGATGCAAGTGGTCGGGTACTGTTATTCGATCCGCTCGGAGCGTCGGCTTTGTGATGGCGTGAAGATGAATCTGGCCTACCCCTAGTTCTGCCGCCTCGGTCTGGAGGACAAATTTCTCCATCATTCGACGTTCTTGTTGAACCG
>CAJWTF010000003.1 GCA_913046825.1 uncultured Rickettsiales bacterium
CATGTTCTTCACCATTGAACCGATGATTAATGCGGGCAAGTATCACACGAAAATCCTACAGGATGGTTGGACAGCGGTCACAAAAGACCGCTCGCTTTCGGCCCAATTCGAGCACAGTCTCGGGGTGACATCGGATGGATTCGAGATTTTTACGCTGTCCTCCAAAGGTTGGAGCTGTCCGCCCTACGATTAGCATTAGGCACCGCCCCGCATTTTGCCGGGAAACAGCTCTGATCTATCCATGACCCTGTCATGGGGCCAGATCTATTTGACAAGAAACCGAAAAAGACACCGAACCATACTGGGCATCACCAACGGCTGCGCGCGCGTTTTCTTAGGACGATGGGTGAGGGAATGCCGGATTACGAATTGCTTGAGTTGTTATTAATACTGGCTATTCCGCGCCGCGATGTGAAGCCGCTCGCGAAGGACCTCATTGACCAATTCTGGCGATTTCGCCGGTGTCGTAAGCGCCGCCGTCTCTGGTGTTGGTGCCATTTTCACGTCCGTGAAGCAGCCGGTTAGATGGAGCAAGATCGCCGCTGTTTCGGTCATCGTTGTTCGGTCGGACAGGGCTAGGGTCGGCATTTGGCCCCAAGGATTGATATTGCGAAAACTTTCGGGCAGGGGCGTGCCGGGTTTCGAGGCCATTTCGGTCAATTCGAAATTAGCGCCGCCCAGTACAAGGGCGGCTTCGACAACAAACCCGCCGGATCCCGGCCGATTATAAAGGTGAAATTGCACCTCCAGTTCAGCCCGTCTTATTGGTCGGCTGCGCGATCAAAACTCCGTCCTCGACCATGGCTTCGATCTCCGCTGTGCTGTAGCCGACTTCACATAGGATATCGTGGGTGTGCTCGCCAAGAACCGGGGCACCATGTCGAATGCCGATGGGCGTGCCCTCGAACCGCGCGGCCGGACGGGCTTGGCGTAGCCGACCGGCATTTGGATGATCGTATTCGACGACTGTGCCGCTGGCTTCCACCTGCGGATGGGTGATCATTTGCTTGCGAGTTAGAACCGGCGCGCAGGGAACACCGGCGTCATCCAGTATCTTTAGCCATTCGGCGGCCGGCCGTTCCATAAGGGCATCCTGGATCAAGCGCAGCCGCTCATCCGCGTTTGCATCACGGAGAGCGGGTGTTAAGAACCGCTCGTCTTCCAACAGATGCTCGCGGTTCGCTGTTTGGCAAAACGCGGTCCATTGCACGTTGGTCATGGTGGAGACAGTGATGTAGTCGGTTTGAGTCTTGTAGATCAAATCAATAAAGGTCGCGGCTTTCTGCTCACTGACTTCATTGTCGACGAAGGTTTGTCCGCCCATGTCGGACGACCACAAAAAGGCGATGATGGAATCGAGCATTGAGACTTTTACGTGCTGTCCCTCGCCGGTCTTGGCGCGACCGGCCAGCGCGGATGTCACCGCTTGCGCCGCCGTCACCCCCGTCAGCTTGTCCGGCAGGATGGTTCGGATTAGGCGCGGGCGTTCTTGGTCCGATCCGGCTTGAACCGTGGCGAGGCCGGAGAGCGCCTGGATGATCGGGTCGTAGACCGGTTTGTGGGAAAGCGGGCCGTTCTCGCCCCAACCGCTCATCGAAACGTAGATCAGGTCCGGCGTGATAGCGCGTAGGTCGGCCTCGCTGATGCCCAAGCGCTCGACGACGCCGGGTCGGAAATTCTGTATAAAGACATCCGCCGTCGCGACCAACCGCTTTAACGCTTCACGTCCTGCGTTCGATTTAACGTCGATGGAGACGGATCGCTTGTTGCGGTTGTTGTTGACGAAGGACGCCGTCATACCCTCTTGTCCATGGCCGGCATGACGTGTGTGGTCTGGGCGTTGCGGGGCTTCGACCTTGATGACATCGGCGCCCTGGTCGGCAAGCATCATCGTGGCAAAGGGTCCGGCGATCACATTGGTGAAATCGATCACCCGATAGCCGGTGAGCGGTCCTGACATCCACGCATCTCCTCGTTCTGTTTCATGCCCGCGCGTCGCGGACGTATGTTTTAACAGTTAACTTAACCTCTCATATGCAAATACATACCGTCCACACCAAGAATTGAGTAAGATTGTGTGCGGTATGCTATTTTGGTTACGGTTTTTCAGCTGACGATTTGGTATCGTTCAACTCATCGTCGGCGATAGTTAACGGCTTTCGTTCCGTGGCGGCAGTTATCAAGACGCGCGCCAAAATACCACTCTTGGCCAAATGCGACCTTTCTGGCCTGAACGCGACCGGAAGTATTTGTGCGCGACGTTTTGGAGGGGGTGCCAAAGGCAACCAATTCTCAACTGACTTTTAGCTGCTGATCTAAACAATCAAAGATTCGGGTGCGAACGTCCGATTTTGTTTGCAATTACCACTGCTAACCATTTGATATCGTTCTTGGAGGGGAATCGCGGCCGGTGTCGCGCGCGGTCTTCAAAACCGTTGGGGGGCGTCAGACGTTCCCGGTGGGTTCGACTCCCACTCTCTTCCGCCAAATCCCTTTTGTTTGATCGTCTCCAAATTCGTGCATTTATGGAAATGGTGTGACTCGAATACAGCTGTAAGCTGTGTTACTCGTGTAACGATTTGTGGATTGATTATAGTTTTTCCCTGAGTGCTTCCTGAGGTGTTTTTCCGTTTAAGGCCAGTGTGGTCTGTGGAAGTTATAAAATCGCTCCCATTCATCTAGCTTTGCTTCGAGATCGACACCATCCTCGTGGTTAAGAAGCTGATAGAACTCCTGGTTGTCCGAGCGGTGTGATCTCTCGACCTTACCAGTCAATTGTGGCGTTCCGCGTTTGATACAGGTGTGACGGATGCCTTTATCCTCGGCATGCCCGTGAAATTTTGGCATGGAATTCGTGCCCATTGTCGGTGCGGATTTCCTTGGTCCGAAACGGGAACTTCTCGATGACATGATCAACGAAGTAGATCGCGTTGGCTTGCGTGTGTTTAAGGTAGACTCTGAGTGGCCTGACCCTCGTTGCGATCGTCGATCGCGGTATGTTGGAAGCTTCGAATTTTCTCACCCTACTTTCCAATGAAAGTCAGGAACTTAACGTCCATCTGGATGCGATGTCCGGCACCTGCTTGTTGTCTCATTTTGTGTGGACCTTGCGCATATGCGTGCCGCGGGGAAGCCGGTTGACGCCGTGACGTTTCAGCATTCGTGAGACAGTCGCACCAGATATTTTGATGCCGTGATAACGCTCAAGATACCAAACGATCCTCATGGGCCCGAGATGGTATTTACGCCGGAGATGGAGGACTTTCTCCTTAATCTCAACCGGCGTTCTGTTCGCATGCCATTTTGGGACTGGTGGGCGGTTTATGAGACCATCTTTGCCATACTTTTCGTAGGACTGACGCCAGCGATTAAAGCTTGTCCGGCCAATTTAAAATCAACGGCATGTCTTTGCTATATGCCCGGTCTCCTCGGCGTATCGAAGAATGCGTAGTTTGCGTTGAATCTCGCGCTGCTTCTTGTCCATGAACACCTTTTCCCTCTCAAAATTGAGAAGCTAATGAATATGCTCCGCGTCTACCAACATATCCACAATGCAGACTGAAATCCACATACGATGGCTTATTTGGATGTTTCGAAGGATCGTGAATCTACATTCCAGCTCGACCGGGCCTGCTCGTGCCCAATATTCTTTCTATGGTGACAGTTGATGCATGAGCGGGATTGAGTGATATGAAATACCAAGGATGGGTGATGACCACGGTAGCCGGAGACGGTCACGAAGGGTATGCGGGGGATGGTGGTCCTGCTCTTAAAGCATGCTTGAATAATCCTTTTGATCTAGTCTTCGACGGGGCGGGAAATCTCGTGTTTTCGGATACTTATAATCACGCTATTCGACGCATTGATGCTGTGAGCGGCATTGTTGAAACCGTTTCAGGAACAGGTGAACCCGGATATTCTGGCGACGGCGGCGCAGCGAAATCCGCTTGTTTTAACCAACCTTACGGTATCGCGATTGACCGGGATGGCGCGATTTATGTCGCGGACCGGCTCAATGCCGTGGTGCGGCGCATTGATGTGATGAGCAGCATAGTGACCCGGTTTGCTGGGACGGGCGAGGCCTTCTTCAGTGGCGATGGCGGTCCCGCCGACCAGGCGGGTCTGGTGGAGCCGAATGGCCTCGCCGTCTCGCGCGATGGCAAACGTCTGTATATTGCCGACGTCGCCGACAACAGAGTGCGTGTCGTCGATTTGGAAAGTGGCGTTATCGATACGTTTGCCGGAACTGGGGAAGCGTCTCATGACGGCGATGGCGGTGAGGCCCGCGCGGCCGGTGTCTTCGGGGCCCGCGCTGTCGTGTGCCGAGCCGATGACGACGGTGTTTACGTGATGGAACGCCAAGGCAGCTGTCTGCGTTTGATCGATTCCAGCGGCGTGCGGATCGAGACCGTGGCGAGCACGGGCGAGACCGGATACGGTGGTGACGGCGGCCCGGTGGCAGCAGCAATTTTCGACCGGCCGAAAGAAATGACGTTGGATGGCGACGGTAACGTCCTGGTCGTGGACACGGAGAATCACGTCATCCGTTTGATTGATTTTCAATCCGATCAGGTGAGCACTATTGCCGGGACCGGTGCCTCCGGATTTTCAGGTGATGGATTGATCGCGGTGAATTCTAGCTTAGGCCGCCCCCATGGCGTGGCGGTTGGGCCGGACGGCGCAATCTATATAGGCGATACGGAAAATCATCGTATTCGTAAAGTAGCGCCGCCCAGATGAAATCTATAGGCTGGTCCGAAGCGTTACAAAATCGGCAATCATTGTTTCTACAGGGATGATGGTTGGATTCGCGATGGGCTGTCTTGGCTTTATCGTAGTCTTTCCGATTATGGGCTACGCGACCTGGCACGCCTATTCGGACACCTTGGCGAAACAGACCGTATCGTAGCCCTTCAGATTATCGGAATGCGTTTGGCGGCGACCGCGGCCGGTGAGAGGACATCCATATCAAGCTCGACATGCCATCGATCTGTGTGCCGAATTTTCGGCGCGGCATTCGTCTCCGGTGTCCTGTTGAAAACAAATCCTTCGTAGCCGTTATCCATGACTTCGTTGCATTTGTTCACATAGATCGGGAAACCGCCGATATATGGCATGAAGACGCGGGGGCGGCCGGGCATATTAGCGCCGACATACCAGGAACTGCAGGTGGAGCGCAGTGAGATCGCAGCAACCTCGTTGACGTGATCGACCCAATCGTTTTCGTCGGAGATTATTGGCTCGATTGTTTCTACCCTGACGTCCCGCATATGGCTCATGCAATCGACCATCCAATCCGCATGTTGTTCGATGGATTGAATCATATTGGCGAGGACAGAGGGGCTGCCGGGTCCCGTGATCATAAAGAAATTCGGGAAACCGACCGTCGATAAGCCCAGATAAGTGCGCGGACCCGCCTCCCACTTCTTGGTCAGCGGCAGCCCGCCGCGTCCCGTGATCTTAATCTTGTCGAAAGAGCCGGTCATCGCGGCGAAACCGGTCGCCAATACCACGGCATCAAGCTCGTGCTCGACACTGTTAGTCACAATGCCGGTTTCGGTTAGCCGTTCGATCGGCTTCTCCGACACGTCCACTAATTTCACATTTGGCCGATTGAAGGTTTGGTAGTAACCGGTATCGACGCAGAGCCGCTTACAGCCGAAAATATTGTCTGGGCTCAATAAGTCGGCAACATCTGGATCGTTGACCACGTCGCGAATTTTTTGGCGCGCGAATACGGCCGCCGTCTCGTTAGCCTCCTTTTCAAACAGTAAATCTCCAAATGCTCCAAGGAACGGTAGGCCGCCACGCTGCCAGAACTCTTCATATTGTTCTTCGCGTTCTTCAGGAGTGGCCTCCAACGCCGGCTTCAAATTGAACGGAAAATAAATGCCGACTGGGCGCGCGCGCGCCTTGGCGCGGAAGGCGGGATAATCCCCTTTGATGTATCGTTCGTGCTCAGGATCCATCTTCTGGTTCCATGCAGGCACCGCGTAGTTTGGCGTGCGTTGGAAAACGGTCAGCGATTTGGCCTGCTCGGCTATGATCGGAATAGATTGGATGCCAGAAGATCCAGTGCCGATGACGCCGACCCGTTGACCGGTGAAGTCCACGCCTTCCTGTGGCCATTCACCGGTATGGTAAATCGGGCCCCTAAAGTCATCGAACCCTTCGAATGCCGGTGTATTCGCCGCCGAGAGGCAGCCGACAGCCATGATGCAAAATTGCGCGGAGACGCGGTCGCCCTGGTCGGTCTCAACCTGCCAGCGGTTCGTGCCCTCATCGAACGCGGCCGTCGTCACCCGTGTGTCGAATTGAATGTCTCGGCGCAGATCGAAGCGGTCCGCGACATGATTGGCGTAGTTGAGGATTTCGGGTTGTGGGGAATACTTCTCCGACCAATTCCATTCCTGATCCAGCTCTTCTGAGAATGAATAGGAATACTGTAGGCTTTCCACGTCACAGCGGGCACCGGGGTAGCGGTTCCAATACCAGGTGCCGCCGACGCCGCTGCCCGCTTCATAGACGCGGGCGGTGAAGCCCTGTTGTCGCAGACAATGGAGCATATACATGCCCCCAAAGCCGGCGCCGACGACGATCGCGTCGAAACTCACGTCGATTTCCGGAGAGCGGGTGTTTTCGGTCGCGTCAATCGCACTCATTTTCGTAATCGTCCTTTTAGTCGATACCGTCGGAACTTTGTCTAAATTTAGGGTGGATGTTGCCAGCTTACAGTCCTGAAAATTAAAGGCCGCGCATCGATCGGCGATGACCGAAACATGATTGGGCCTCGATGAAGACACGGTTTATTTTCCAAAACTCGCTCTTAATCCGCTTTTCCATACCGCTGATAACATCTTCCGCGTCATTGGCATCCATGTTGTTGATAAAATCAACACTGATATTCAACAGCACGTCGGACGGTCCAAGATGCATGGTGAGGACGTCATTCACTCGTTTAACGCGCCGCTCAGAATTCAGCAATCTTTTGATGAGATTGACCTTAGCGGGGGCGGCACTTTCGCCGACCAGCAGTCCCATGCATTCATAGGCCAGCTGTATCGCGGTGACCGCCAAAATGGCACCAATGACGATGGAGGCGATGCCGTCCATCTCCGGTATGTTGAGCCAATTACCGAGAGCGATACTGGCCGCCGCGACGATTAACCCAAGCATCGCGGTGGAATCCTCGAACCACACCGTGAAGACTATCGGGTCCTTGCTGCGGCGGACGGCTTCGAAATATCCGAGGTCGCCTTTTCGCTTCTTGAATTCTTTGAATGCGAGCCACCACGCGACCGCTTTGAAGAGAGCAGCAAGGCCGAGGGCAGCGTAGTTGATTCCCGGATTCGCGACTGGATGCGGGGTTATGACTTCGCTGATGTCTTCCATGAGGGAGAAGCCAGCGCCCGCCCCAAAGATCAAGATCGCCACCAGGAATGACGAGAAATAAAGCTCCATGCCATAACCGAAGGGGTGCTTGGCTTCGGCTGGTTTCTGCGAGCGTTTGATGCCGTAGAGCAGCAACATTTGATTGCCGGTATCGACCACCGAATGGATTGCCTCGCTCAGCATGGCGGAGCTGCCGGTCATTGAAGCGGCAGAGAACTTTGTCACCGCAATGAGGCCATTGCCGATCAGCGCGGCGTAAATGACTTTTTTGAAGAAGGGTCGGCCATGAATTGGGACTATAGTGACGCAGACCCATTCCATAAACGAATTTATGGCAAATGACATGCGACGACACTTCCGTCGGCCGCGTTGTCAGGACCGAACGCCGTTATATCTAATCCCTTGCGATGCACCATTCGGACCAAGGGGACGAGGGATGACGACGAAACCGCTGCAAGGGCTCAGAGTCCTCGATGTATCGAATTTCATGGCCGGGCCGTTTTGCGCCACACAACTTGGCGAATTCGGAGCTGAGATCATTAAGGTGGAGTTGCCTGGTATCGGTGACCCCATGCGGAAATTTGGCACACCGACCGATTCTGGCGACACACTTTGTTGGTTGAGCGAGGCGCGGAATAAGAAATCCGTCACACTTGATCTTCGCAAGCCAGACGGTGTCGCCATCTTGAAACGCCTGGTCGAAAAGGCCGACATCCTCGTCGAGAATTTTCAGACCGGCACCATGGAAGGTTGGGGTGTTGGTTGGGACGTGCTGCACGCGGTCAACCCGAAGTTGGTAATGGTCCGGATTACCGGGTACGGACAGACCGGGCCATATGCCAATCGGCCGGGATTTGGGCGGATCGCTAATGCATTTGGCGGATTGGCGTTTCTGGCCGGCGACCCTGATAGGCCGCCATCGACGCCGGGCTCGCCCACGATCCCTGATTATTTGGCTGGTCTTTATGGCGCATTCGGTGCGCTGATGGCGGTACGTGCACGAGAGATCACTGGAGAAGGGCAATTCATTGATATCGGTCTATACGAACCGATCTTCCGTTTCCTCGATGAGCTCCCCGCAGCCTATCATTTCAATGGATTTATTCGCGAGCGTATGGGGCCGGCGATGAAGAACGCCATTCCGCATAGTCATTATCCGACCAAGGACGGTCGTTGGGTCGCCGTCGCTTGTACAAATGACAAGATATTCGAACGCCTCGCTAAATTAATGGGCATGCCGGAAGTCGCGGGTGACGGGAAATGGGGCACTTTTCCAGAACGCGACGCGGACCGAAACGCAGTCGATGCAGCAGTCACCCATTGGACGACGTCGATGGACCGCGATGGGGTCTTAGGCCAATGCAATGAGGCTCAGGTGCCGTGCGGCTCCGTCTACGGCATCGACGAGATTTTCGAAGACGAGCAATATGCGGCACGTGGAAATATCCGCTTCATTGAAGACCCAATCTCGAAGGTCGATGTGGCGTTGCAGGATACGCTGCCCAGATTGAGCGCGACGCCCGGCTCTATCGACTCCTTGGGACCCGCCCTTGGTGCCCACAACCGCGAAGTTTATGTCGACCTGCTGGGAATGTCGGAGGCGGAGCTTTCGGCCTACCAGGACACCGGCATCGTCTAACTTACTCGCTTCGCAATGCTTGGAGCACCTCCTGAACTGCTGGCCGCTCGGTATAGTATTTCGGCGAGAAGCGGTGCGTGATCGTTCCTATCGGATCGATCACAAAGATGATCGGATGTGGTAGGTCGTATCCGGCGGCTTTATCCAAGACATCAAACGCCTGGATAAGCACTCTTTTTGGATCTGACAGGGTTCGAAACTTTAAACTTCGACGCTTGGCAAAGCGCGCGAGTTTCGTCGGTGTATCCGGGGTAACGGTTGCGACGCTGTAACCCAGTTCCGTGAAGTTTTCGTTCTGTTTATTCCAGACGACCGCCTGGGATTTACACTATGGTCATCAGTTGAGTGATTGGGAAAATAACAAGATCAGTCCATTCGGCCCACCAATGATTGCAGGTGCTGGGGCTTGTCGTCTTGGTCCGCTGCGGACAATGACGGCGCCATCCGGTCGCCAACTTTTTTGCCCATCGTGGGATCGTCTTGTGCCGTTGCTCCGGATGCCGACACGGCAATCATCAATGCCAATACAAGATGCTTCACGTTCAATCACCTTCTGCTAATAAGAAAATTGCCGCACCCTAATAACTCTTGGCCCTCAACGGAATTCACAACTGCGTGCTTGAAATGATGGGAATCGGAGATTAGTTCAGTATCGTCGTCAGCGCGTTGTTGCGCTGGCGGCAAACGTTCTCGGGGCGGGGTGAAACTCCCCACCGGCGGTAATTGCGCAACGGGCTCATTGGCCCGCTCATAAGCCCGCGAGCGCCCACCAAGGTTCGGTGGGGTCAGCAGATTCGGTGTAATTCCGAAGCCGACGGTCATAGTCCGGATGGAAGAGAGTGGGAAACGCGAAATCGATGGTGCTTGCCTTGCACCATGGCAGAATGTCTCCCGTCACGTCCTGATTCTGGTCTCTAACGGAGAGGATTCACCATGAATCAGAGCTTTGAAAACACGACTAAAACAGCACCCGGCACCGGCCGTGTCGCTTTCATACAAGCATGTTGGCATCGGGAAATTGTCGATCAATGTCGGCTTTCGTTCGTCGACGCCATCGGAAGTCTCAATGTGTCGAACGATCGCATCGATTTCTTCGAAGTACCCGGCAGTTATGAAATTCCTCTGCAAGCAAAGCTGCTTGCGAAGTCTGGTAGATATTCCGCCATCGTCGCGGCGGGCCTTGTGGTGGACGGCGGCATCTACCGTCATGAGTTCGTCGCCGACGCGGTGATCAGCGGGATGATGCAAGTGCAGCTGGAGACGGAAGTACCTGTATTGTCCGTCGTCCTGACGCCGCACCATTTCCACGAAAGCGGAGATCACGAGCGGTATTTCTTCGAACACTTCAAGGTGAAGGGTGCGGAAGCGGCCCGTGCCTGCGCCCAGACGCTGGAGAACATGAAAATGCTAACGGCGATCGAAGCCGCAGCTTAGAGCGTGTTCTTCACAAAGGCGCCGTCTTTTATGATGGTGGGTATGCAAGCGCCCTGATCGGTCAGGAGTTTGAGGTCTTCGAGCGGGTTGCCGTCCACGACCAGAAGGTCGGCGATGGCGCCTGGCGCGATAATCCCAAGCTCACCTTTCTGGCGAACAACTTCCGCACCAATTAGCGTCGCGCTGCGGATAATGTCTGCCGGCTTCAATACTGCGGCGCGCAGGAGAAACTCGTCTGACTGCAGTTCGGGTGAGCGGGAAATGTCGGTGCCATACGCGAGCTTTAGTCCCGCGCGCGTCGCAATCTCCAGCGAGCGAGCGCCTGCACCCGCGACGTCGCCCAGTTTCGCCATGGCTTCCGGAGTGTAACCCAGCTCCAATCCCCGCTTACCCAGATTGTCGTAACAGATCAGATTCGGGACCATGTAAGCACCTGCATCGGCAGCCAGCGCGGCGGCGTCTTCGTCGATGAGGTTGGCATGCTCCAGCGTGCGCACGCCCAATTCGATGCAACGCCGAATGCCGGCGGCTGTATAAACATGCGCCATGACATAGGTGTGGGAGCGCCTTGCTTCATCGACCACGGCGGCGATTTCCTCATCGGAGTATTGTAGTTGGTCAATAGGATCAGATTGCGACGTGACGCCACCGCCCGCCATCAATTTGACCTGGTCGGCGCCCTGGCGAATTTCGTCACGCACCGCTTTACGCACTTCGGCGACACCATCGGCGATCCGACCAAGCCCGAAGCCCGAGAGATGCGCCGCGCATTCGCAGGGCTCGAATTGATTGGCGGAAGTGCGCGGGTCGCCGTGCCCGCCGGTCTGACTGATCGCACGACCGGCGACAAACAGACGCGGTCCTCGAAAAATACCGTGTTCCACCGCTTGGCGATGTCCCGCATCGGCACCACCTGCATCACGCACGGTGGTAAATCCGCGCAGTAGCATGCCTTCGAGTGTGGAGAGCGCATGCGCCGTGATCAGCGACGGCAGCATTTGTGGCGTTGTCGGCAGGATGAGCGGGTGAATATGGACGTGGCGGTCGATCAAGCCTGGCATCAGAGTACGCCCGCCAAGATCGATCTCCAGCGCACCGTCTGCATTGATCGCACCGTGTTCCACGGCGGCGAACCTGCCATCCCGGACCAGGACCTGGTACCCGCCCTTTAGGGTACCCGACTCGACATCGAGCAAAGCGAAGTTTTTGAAGAGAACGCTGGAATCAACCATGCGCCTGCCTACCCGTGGTGTCGAATCAGGGTAGGCAGGCAGCAGCCGAAGTCAATCATGCGGCTATGCCGCTTTCGGGCGATTTCCGCTACGGTTGCGGCGGCGCTTGCCATTGCCGCCGTTCGGGCGCTTGGATTGCGGTTTGCCGTGTGGCCGGGGCCGATGTGATTTTGGCTCATCTTGATTGGCTGCGCTGGCACTTAGCTCATGCTCGACCACGTCGATGGAGCGTTTGATCAAGCGTTCGATGCCGCGCAGATAATCGCGTTCCGCAGGGTCACAGAACGACAGTGCAATCCCTTCGGCACCAGCGCGGGCCGTCCGGCCGATCCGGTGGACGTAGCTCTCCGGCTCATTCGGTAGCTCAAAGTTGATAACGTGGGTCACGCCGTCGACGTCAATACCGCGCGCGGCGATGTCGGTGGCGACCAGCACGCGGACCTGGTTCGATTTGAACCCGTCGAGTGCTCGTTGGCGTGCCGCTTGCGATTTATTGCCGTGAATGGCGGCCGCTTCGATTCCCGCCTGTCCCAATTGCTTGGCGACCCGGTTTGCGCGGTGTTTTGTTCGCGTGAACACGATCACCCGGTATAGCGCATTGTCAGCCAAAAGTTCGGTCAGCAAAGTGCCCTTTTTCGACGCGGGCACGTGATACACGTGCTGTTCAATCCGGTCGGCGGTGACCGCCTTCGACGCGATATCGATGCGCACTGGTTCATACAAAATATCGCTCGCGAGGCGTGCCACTTCCTGCGGCATTGTCGCCGAGAACAGCAACGTTTGCCGATCATCCGATGTCGCGCGCACTATCTTGCGGACATCCTTGATGAAACCCATGTCGAGCATGCGGTCCGCTTCGTCGAGTACCAGATGCTCCACATCGCCAAGATGCACGTGACCTTGGTTCATCAGATCAAGCAGGCGTCCCGGCGTGGCGATCAAGATATCGACGCCTCGGGCCATAGCCTTCACTTGCGGGTTCTGGTTGACGCCGCCGAGGATGACCGTATGCCGGAGGCCGAGAAATTGAGAGTAGGCTTTCACGGAATCACCGATTTGCAGGGCAAGTTCCCGCGTTGGAGCGAGGATCAGCGCCTGAGCACCTTTCGGGGAGGGTTTTTGCCCATCATTGGTCAGGTGTTGCAGGATCGGCAAAACGAAAGCCGCGGTCTTGCCGCTGCCCGTTTGCGCGATGCCAAGCAGGTCCGAATTATCGAGCAATTGCGGAATGGCTTTTTCCTGGATTGGTGTCGGTGTTGTGTAATTTTGTGCTGTTAAGGCACGAATAATAGGCTCGATCAGGCCGAGCTCGGAAAAACTAGTTGTCGTCAAAACGTAAGTATCCTTTGCGTCAAATCGACGTCGCTGTAGCGAGCGCAAATCTGCCGCGTCGCCGTCATCCACGCGCAATTGGAAGAAACGGTATGAGAAAAATAGGAACGGCCCAGATTCGTTGCTTTGTTCTTTTTTCAAAAATCGCAGCGCTGTTGCGCGATCTTGGGCATTAAAACGATTCATGCTCCTTCCGAGTCGCGAAGTCAAGGGGAAGGGCACTAAGTATTTTATTTTCCTAAATTTTTTGCTTCTTCGCGTAGCTCAACCTTGCGGATCTTGCCGGAAGCGGTCATCGGGAAATCGTCCACGAAAACCACGTGATGGGGGATTTTGAAGCTCGCCAATTTTCCTCGGCAATGAGCGATCACGGCGTCTTCGTCCAACTGTGATCCGGGGATAAGTTGAACGTAGGCGATGCCAACTTCGGTCAAACGCGGGTCCGGCATGCCGACGATGGCGACTTGATGGACTTCCGGGTGTTCCAGCAGCAATCCTTCGGCTTCCATCGGGTCGACATTCTCGCCGCCGACTTTCAGCATGTCTTTATAGCGGCCTAGAAACCGCATGTAACCGTTGGGCAGCCAGACCGCGGAATCGCCGGTCTTGAACCAGCCGTCCGTGTCATACGCTGCCGCCGTCTCTTCTGGTTTCTTGTAGTATCCCAGCATCAGGCTGTAGCCTCTGACCTGCAGCTCACCGGGCTCACCGACGGTTTGTTCGGCGCCGGTCTCCGGGTCGAGGATGCGTAACTCGTAGCCTATCCCAATTGCGCCAGAGGAGGCACATCGGCTCTCTTCGTCGTCGTCGAGTGTGCCAATCCCTGCTCCAACCCAGATTTCCGTCATGCCATAGCCCGTAACCGATTGCAGGGGCGCCAACACGCGATTACCGCGTTTCGCCACAGGAGTGGCACTATGCATACCTGCGGCGAACAGGCCGGTACGCAAACTGGAGATATCTCGCGATTTGGTCTCCTGAGCTTCGGTCAGAGCCTTGAGATGTGCTTCGAACCCGTGCATCACGCTCGCGGATTCTTTCGCCACCAAGTCGAGGCATTCGTCTGGATCGAACGTTTCCGTCACGATCTGGCGGGCACCTGTTATTAACGACATCAGGGCACCTTCGGAATATCCGAAGGCATGAAAGAGCGGTAAATAGTTCAAGATCGTGTCGTTGGAATCGATCGCCATCCGGAACCCGCGATCCCCAATGTTTCGGATCAGTTTATGCGAATGCACGACCCCCTTCGGGAATCCCGTCGTACCCGATGTGTACATAATGATGACCGGGTCATCCGGGTCGACGGATTGGGCGCGCTGCTCCAATTCCGCGTCCGTGACGCTCTCTCCCGATCTTGTCACATCCGTCCACGCGGCTGCGCCACCGGAGCCTGGGTCGCCCAGAATGAGTACGCGACGCAGTTTGGGAAAATTGGGGTCGTCAATCGCCACGTCACTGTCCGGCAGATCGACGACTTCACGCACCATGGCCAGATAGTTGATCGGCCCGGATTGATCGTGGGTGATCAACATTCTGCTGTCCGATTGGCGCAGGACGTAGTCCAGGTCGTTGGTGCGGAACCGCGTGTTGACCGGCACCATAACCGCGCCAATCTTGGCGAGGCCGAACGCGATGAACATCCAATCGGCCCGGTTATTGAGCCAAAGTGCTACATGGTCGCCCTTCTCCACGCCGGCCGCCATCAATCCTTTCGCGGCGCGGTCGATCTCCAAGGCTTGTTCGTCGAAGCTGTATCGTTCGTCCTCGAAGACCAATGCTTCCCGGTCGCCGTATTTGCGCGCCGCGTCATCCGCGAGATCGCCGAATTTCCGCTTTGTGTACCAATCCATCTGTAATCGTATCTCCCTAGGAATGATTTATGCGCGGTATAGTAAAATTGCCACGGTACTGGTGAGGTGACTTAAAACGGCTAGTTAGAGTGTCTGGCTGAAGCGTAATCTGGAGCGACCATATGAAAGTTTATGAAGCGGTATTGGAGCAACTCTTTGGGGCCGGGGTGACACATTTCGCCGGTATGGTGGGTTCGACCTCGGCACCTTACGCCTCTGCCCTCGCGTCCCAAAACCAAGCCCGCTACGTCGGCATTCGCCACGAACAAGTGGCGGCGGCGATCCTCGATGCGACGGCGCGCCTAAGCGGCAAGCCTGGTGTCTTGATGGTGCATGGTGGCTCCGGTCTGCTAGCGGCCAGCCTTGGGGTTGCGTCGGCAGCCTTGGATTCGACGCCGATGGTCGTCTTAAGCGCGACACAAGAGCGAAAGGCGATGGAGAACGGTTGGTGGCAAACACTGGACGTCCAGAAACCGGTCGGCGATTTCGTTAAATTTCAAACCCGTGTCGAGCGGCCTGATCAAGCGGTTGCGGCGGTGCGGGACGCGCTCCGGGAAAGTGTTAGCGGCAAGCCTGGCGTGGCGCAGATCGATATTCCGATAGATGTCTCGGTGGAGGATTTGGGTGAGGGGAATGTGCCGGCACCAGTAAAGGCGATCGCTCCCATGTTGCGGCCTTTCCCCGATCCGGACGCGGTAGCCCAGGTTGTCGACTTATTGAGGAACGCGGAGCGCCCCGTCATCTTGATCGGTGGCGGCGCCAATTATTCCGACGCGGGGGCGGCGATCCTGGCGCTCGCCGAGATGCTTCAGGCACCGGTCGTCAATTCCCCAACGTCGCGCGGTGTGCTGCCGGAAACTCATCCCTTGGTGCTTGGGGCGTCTGGCATCATCGGCTACGAGCCAATCGGCGACGCCATTCGGGAAGCGGATATGGTGTTGGCCATCGGGTCTCGCTTGTCCGATTTGCAAACCTCACGCGGCGAATTACTGCCGGAAGGTGCGCCGCTCATTCAAATCGATATCGATCCGACGGCGATTGGGCGCGAATATCCGGTGACAGTCGCTGCTGTCGCGGACGCAAGGGCGTTCACGGAAGCACTCAATCAAGCATTGGATAGGACGCCGTTAGATGTGCCGGACGCACGTCGAAATTGGGCAGTATCCCTCGACCAGCGATATGCGGCCTGGCGTGCCGACTGGATCGCGTCGGAGCCCGACAACGGTCAGGTGCAACCGCAGGAAATCGTCGCGGCCCTGCTCGAACAACCACCGGAGACGATCTTCACCCATGGAGCGGGAGATCACGGGTTCTACGGCTTCATGGCGGCGGTCGATCCGCCGGGCACGCATTTGGTCTCGACCCGGCTTGGCGCCATGGGTTGTGCCCTCGGCCTCGCGATGGGTGCGAAGTGGGAGCGTCCAGACCAACCGGTCATCGCCTGTGTTGGCGACGGTGATCTGATGCTGCAGCTCGGCGACCTTGAAACCATGGCGCGGGAGCGGTTGCCGGCGGTGCTGGTCGTTTTCAACAATTTTCGTCTCGGCTCGCAACGCAAGCGAGTCGAGGCTTACGGTCCAGTCATCGGTGTCGATCATGGTAATCCCGATTTCGCCAAGCTCGCCGAATTGTTCGAGTGTCGGGGATTTCGCGTCGACACTCCCGGCCAATTCGCAGGTGCCTTAAAAGAGGCACTGGCGTCGGGCGAACCTTGTATCATCGATGTGATCGTCGATCCGGAAGCCCGCCCGCCGCGTATTCAGATGAGCCGAGAAGCCCGTTAAAGGAGAGAACAATATGCCTCGCGCACATACCGAATTCTACGAAATCGATATGGAGAATGGCTGGGAGGATATTCCGGGCTACCCGAAAGGCTGCACGCGCAAGATTCTTTCCAGCGATCTGGATGAAGACGCCAAGCACGGCCATCGCACCCGCCTCATCCGCATTGCGGCGGGCGCCTACACGAATGAACCCTTCGTCCATGATCATTGGGAGGAAGTCTTCTTGTTTAGCGGCGACCTTGTGGTGGGATGCGATGCGAACGGCGAAGGTGGCGAAATCTTCTCCGCACCAACTTACGCGATCCGGCCTGGTGGCATATTGCACGGTCCGTTTGCCTCGCGTTCAGGCTGTATCATGTTCGAGACACATTATTACGAGCGTAAGAAATAGATACGTTCTGCAGCGGATATTTGTGCCCGCTGCGGCACCCTAAAAATACCGTCGTTCCGGGGCGGCCAGCGAAACTGGAATGACGGTGTTTGGGATTATTTCGTGCCCGCCAATATTTCCGCCAATCTGTCCTTGTCTATGTAATCCCGCTGGCCATCTCCGAAGAATCGTTTTCCGTCTTTATCGAAGACGAAATTGCCGGGACGTCAACCAACGGCGAGAATGCATTGACTATTTTTGGTGTCTCGCGGATGACTTTGATGGCGGGATGGAGCTTCTCCACCATGCGCTGTAAGCGGCCTTCAGATGCATATCCATAGCGCCTTCTGTTTAGGCGAGGGCAACCACGTTCAATGAGTTTTCGTCTTTTCCCTTCAGGTATTCACAACCGCGAGATCGTCTTGATCGGCGGCGTTATAATTCGCGTCATACCACCATGTCATATAGTTGCTATAGGTGATAGGCGGGAACCGCGCCGGGTGCTCGGTGTCGATGCAAGTTGGCAAACAGTCAATAAGCGTGTCGAGGTGTGGGCCGAGGAAGAACGGTATAGCATATCGGTGTTGGTCGACCGGCGGCAGAGCTCGGTGCGGGGTCGAGAGATAACGGCCATTGGTCCAGCGGTGTAGGGTGTCGCCCGTGTTAACGACAAAAGAATTTGGCACATGCGGAACGTCCTGCCACGCACCCGGTTTCGTCGCGATTTGCAGACCGGGAACGCCGGATTGCGGCAGAAATGTCATGAAGTTCACATCGGTGTGCGGTGCGATGCCATAGAGCCCGTCTTCCCGGTCCACTGGTGGGTAGTGCGATAGCCGGAAAGAGAACTGACTTTCCTCAAAGGCGGTGCCAAAGAATTCTGCATCGAGATCGAGCGATAGGGCGAGCGCAGGCAGCAAACGTTTTGTCATGACGTCGACCGCATCGGTATATTCGATGACCGTCTCGCGAAAGCCAGGCAGATTGTCCGGCCATTGATTGGGACCGGCAAAGCGGCGATCCGCCAGCAGCAAGGGATCGTCCGCGGAGCGCTCTCGTTTCAAGAAAAAGGCTTCGTTGGCGTCCGGTTTCACCGATTTCTCGCTGACACGCGACGTGCGGACGTTGTAACGGCCTTCGGCCATATAGCCGTTATTGTGCGCGTTCATGCGCAGAGCGTGTTTTGTTTCCATCGGTTGGTCGTGGAAGCGTTTGGCTTCGGTGAAGGTACGCTCGATCAAGTCTTGCGGGACGCCGTGATTGGCGATGATGAGGAATCCGGTCTCCTCGAGCGCGCGATTAAGTAGTGGTGCGATCTCGAGCGCGCCCGCGAGGCCGTTCTTCAACGGCGCTAGATCGATCAAGGGGATTTCAGTTTGCACGCGAAACTCTCCGTCTCTCAGATCAAAATTGTGCGTCCTTGCCGGTCGGCAGACAAGCGTCTTAAGCTGTGGCTTCGCATTTCGAGGGAGAGGGACGATGAGTGACTTGGAAGCCAGCCGGGGTCATGCGGTGGTAATGCAGCCGGGCGAGGGGCCGTCATATTGGCAGCCGAAACCAGCTAATGGATTCTCCAGTCCGAAGCTGTATCCGGAGCTGACCAAATTTGGTGGATTCTCGATGGGCTATCAATCCATCGCGCCGAACAGCAATATCCGATCCCATTCCCATACTGATCAGGTAGAATTGCAGATTTGTTTCTCAGGTCGGGGCCATGTGGACGTCGACGGGGAACGCCATGAGTTGGTGCCGGGCACCGCGTGTTTTCTCGGGCCGGATGTGGTGCATGAGATTTTCAATGATGGCGACGAGGACATGGTTCAGCTCTGGGTGATAGGCCCGGCCGGGCTCGAAGATTTTTTCAAATCCATTGGGCGCGACCGGGCGCGGGACGACGAGACGCCGGCGCATTTCGAACGCCCGGAAGGCGTCCGTGCCGTGGAGCAGGCGATGGGGTTCGATAAAATTGACGGCGATTAAGCGCTACTACCCTTGCGGAGTTGGAGCACGGTGAGCACGGCGAGACCGTACATCACGGCAGTGGCCAGGAATACCCACCGGTATTCACCACCGTCCATCATCCATCCGAAGATGATTGGGCCAATCGCGCCGCCGAAATCGAGCCCGGAATAAACGAATCCGAAGGTCTTACCGGAGGCGCCCGTGGGGGCGGCTCCCTTGACCAAAATATCGCGGGACGGCTGCGAGAAGCCGCTGCAAAAGCCGACGCCGCAAAAGAGCGCGATGATTGTGACCATCGATAAGTCGAACCAACCGATGCATGCCATGAGAACGGCGGCGAGTGCGAGGCTGCCGCTCGCAATAGTAGCCGGATAGCGGAACCGGTCCGCCAATTCACCGCCGATCAGAATGCCGACGGCGCTACCGCCGAGATAGGCCGTGATACCAGCCGCGGCTAGATAGAGAGGCGCGTTGTAGATTTCGACCAAGGCGGTGACGGAGAAGCTTTGTAGTCCCGCTAGCGCGCCCGCCGCCAATGCGAAATAAAAGAAGGCGGCGACCAATGGCTTGTTGGTGAGGAGACCTTTATAAAACGCAGCGTCAGCGCTCTGGCCGCTTTCCCTTTCGGCCATTGCCGTTGTGCGCGGCATTTCAAGCGCCGAGCGAAACCGGTAGATGATGATAGCTACGACGAGGCCGAGCAATCCGGCGACCACCAAACCGGCACGCCAACCCGCGATGCTGGCAATGCCGTAATAGACGATAACGGGGGCGAGGAAATACCCGCAGGTGCCGCCGAATCCATGCAGTCCGAAGGCCCGGCCGAGGCGACTGGGGTGCACCTTGGCAGAGAGAATCGACAAATCTGCAGGATGGAAAACGCAATTGCCGAGGGCGGCCAGCACCGCGAGTGGGATTAACACCCAATAGGCAGGCACGAAGCCCATCAACAACACGGCGGAGGACATTGTGACGATGCCAAACAGCATCAGTCGGTCGCCGCCATATCGGTCGACCAAAATGCCGACGAAAGCTTGGCAAAGGCCCGAGACGCCGTAGAACACCGAGATGATCAGCCCTAACGCCGTGTAACTGACGCCGAATTCCTCTTTCAACAATGGAAACAGGGGTCCTAAGATCACCTGGTAAAAATGCGAGAGGAGATGGGCGAGGGCAACGAGGCCGATGACCAGCGTGTCGGAGCGTCCCGCAAGATGTGGCGCGGTCATTGGCAAAACCATGGGTCAGAAAATTAAAGAAGCGGTGTTCTACATAGGTATATAAAACCTTCGCGCTTCCCAAGGGGGATTTTTTCATTAAGGTCGCGGGCACGGAATTTACATCGTTTGGGAGAGAGCCATGGCCGAGAACATTAAAGTCCAGACCGTCGCACATGTCGTCTTTGAAGGGTTTACGACGCTGGACATTTACGGCCCGGTTCAGGCCTTCGCGAGCTGCCGCGTTCCGGACGGCGACGGCGGATGGCTGCGGTATTTCAACCAATTCACCATGGGCGATACAGCGACCGGCATGAAATCTGGCGAAGGGCCGACGACATCGGCGGATTACAGTTTCGAGGATGCACCGGATTTCGATATCTTGCTGATCCCTGGCGGATTTGGCACCCGCGCTGTGGTCTCTGACAACGCTTTGTTGGAAAAAATTGCGGCAATGAGTGCCAAAGCGAAAGTCACCGCGACCGTATGTACTGGCTCCGCCGTGCTTGCGCGGACCGGCTTGCTCGACGGGCGACCCGCGACCTCAAACAAGGTGGCGTGGGATTGGGTGCTGGAGCAGGGCCCGAAAGTCGATTGGAAGCGCCAGGCGCGCTGGGTCGATGACGGCGATATCGTCACCTCATCCGGTGTCTCTGCCGGGATCGATATGGCGTTGGATTTGATCGCGCGCTTGCACGATGAGGAGACAGCGGTCAATTCAGCGCGGTTCATGGAATACATCTGGAACCGCGATCCGTCGAACGATCCGTTTGCCTGAGATGACCAAATTGTCGCGCGAGGACTTGACGGGAAAGGCGCAGACCGTCCTTGGATTGATCGATCCGACGGAGCTTGGGCCGACCCTAATGCACGAGCATCTGCTTTGGGATATCCGCACGCCGAAGATGCAGGCGGACCCGGATCAGGGGCCGGAAATCAATCTCTGTAACTGTTGGCACGTGAATTACGGGGCAAGGGGAAAAGTACCCCGCAACTTGGTTCTATTCGACCGGGAAATCGCGACCAAGGAAGTCGCGGAAATGCGGGCGGCCGGCGGGCGCACGATCGTGGAGTTGACCGTTGGTGGATTGAAGCCCGATCCGGAAGGCTTAGTCGGGATATCAGCAGCGACGGATACTCACATTGTAATGGGATGCGGCCACTATGTGGACGAATACCAAGACCCGGCGAACCGGGGCCGCTCCGTTGACGATTTTGCGGCGGAGATGATTGCGCAAATTTATGAGGGAGCATGGGGTAGCAATGTCCGCGCCGGATTGATTGGCGAAATCGGCTGCCAATCACCTTGGACTGATCTGGAGAAGCGGGTCATGGAAGGCGCCTTGATCGCACAGAAGGAAACCGGGGCCGCGCTCAACGTGCATCCCGGACGCGATGCGGGCCAGCCGCAGGAGGTGGCAGAGTTTGTGGCTGCGCGCGGCGGGGATATGTCGCGTCTGATCATCAGCCATATCGACCGAACCGTCTTCGATGACGAGCGCTTGTTTCGTTTGGCGGATACCGGATGTGTGATTGAGCTCGATCTTTTCGGGCAGGAGCAGTCCTTCTATGCCTTGAATTTCAAGGTTGACCTGCCGAATGATGCGGAACGCTTGCGCTGGATCAGACGGCTAATCGAACGCGGACATCTCGACCAAATCGCGATCTCGCACGATATCTGTTACAAGACGCGGCTCTCCACCTTCGGGGGGCATGGCTATGGCCATATCTTCGAGAACGTGTTGCCGATGATGCGGCGTCGCGATTTCTCGGAAGCGGAGATCCAGCGCATTACGGTGGAGACGCCGAGACGACTGCTAACTTTTGTTTGAGGGGATGGGACAATGGGAAGATCACAAGAGTTACAAACATTCATAGACGCGACGCGTGATGCATTCGCTGCTTCGGGCGCGAGTGCCGACGCCCTGGTCGTGGCGGGAAAAATATTCGGTGCCGCAAATGCCGTGCCGGGCGAAGAAGCGACACCTGACCCGATCCGAATGCCGGTCTGCGAACATCTCAACCATGCCTTGGAGCGCGCGCGCGGCGAAGATGGACCCATCGCTGCCCTCGCGGAGGCCTTGGCGGAGATTGCGCCGCGCTTGATGTGGGTAACCCGTCCCAATGGCGAGAACGACGATGACACTTTCAAAGCACGTCACGCCAATGCGGTTGTCGTCGGCAAGGGCGGGTTGGAAGCTCGTGACGATATCCGTATCGGCATGAGCCTATTAGCACCAGAGACCCGCTATCCGGATCATCGCCACCCGCCGGAGGAAATCTACACGGTGCTATCACCCGGCGAATGGAAGCAAAACGCGGAGGGTGAATTCCGCGCACCCGGCGTCGGTGGGTTCGTCCACAACGTCCCCAATATCATCCACGGCATGCGCTCCACGAATGTGCCTCTGCTCGCGGTGTGGAGCCTGTGGTCAGGAGATAACGCATGAGCCTTAAATCACCGAACGACCCGAGGGTCACTCATCATTACGCTGATCTCGGCGAAGTATTGCTGCATTACGTGACTGCGGGCGAGGGGCCGCCGGTGGTGTTGATCCACGGCTACCCGCAGACATGGTGGGAATGGCGACATCAGATACCGGCTCTGGCGGAAAAGTATACCGTGATCGCGCCGGATATGCGTGGCCTTGGCGACAGTTCGCGCCCGGCGTCGGGCTACGACAAGAAAACCATCGGCAATGATATTTGGCGCGTGGTGAACGAAGTGCTTGGGCACGAGAGCTTCTATCTTGTGGGGCACGATTGGGGCGGGCCGACGGCTTATGCGATCGCGGCGGCGCATCCGGAAGCGGTGAAAAAGTTGGCCATTATCGATGTGCCGATCCCCGGCTGTGGTGGCGATTTCTCGCAAGGCGGTCGGCGTTGGCATCATCAGTTCCATATGACGCTAGACCTTCCGGAAGCGCTTACTGCGGGGCGAGAGGATATCTATCTCGCTTGGTTTTATCGCGCCTTTGCCTATCGCCCGGACGCCATCGACGCGGATGATTTGGCGGAGTATGTGCGCACGTATTCCCAACCAGGTGCGATGCGCGCCGGGTTCAGTCTCTATCGGGCGGCGGCACAGGATGTCGTCGACAATCAGGCCAATATCGCGCACCAGAAACTTCCGATGCCGGTACTGACCGTATCCGGAGGGACCAGTTATCCCCACGGTCGAGGCCGTGGGCCGGAGACGGAAAACTCCTTGAAGCGTGTCGCCGTCGACGTGCGTAGCGAAGTGGTGCCGGATTGCGGCCATTTCGTGCCCGAGGAAGCGCCGGAGTTTCTTAACTCCCGGTTGCTCGATTTCTTTGGTAAAGGCGACTAAGGAAAGTTTATTGAAAACACTTCGCGTCAACGATTACGACATGGCCTATCTCGACATTGGGCAGGGATCGTCTTTGGTCTGCGTACACGGCTCGCTGAATGATTTTCGAGCCTGGACGGCGGTATTGAGCCCTCTGTCGTCGAACCATCGATTAATCGTCCCAAGCCTCCGTCATTATTTCCCCGAGCAGTGGGACGGCCAAGGCGGCAAGTTCAAAATGGCGCAGCATGTGGACGATGTGATCGCTTTTGTCGAAGGGCTCGGTTTGGGCCCCGTCGACCTGCTTGGCCATTCCCGGGGCGGTCATCTCGCGTTTCGAATGGCGCTGAAGCGTCCGGACCTGATCCGTAAGCTGGTTTTGGCGGAGCCGGGTGGCACGCTTGAGGATGCGCTGATGCCGGACAATGCCGATGACGGAGCGCCGGCGGCGGGCTCACGGGCGCATGTGGCGCAAGCGTCGGAGAAAATCGCGGCAGGCGATCTCGAGGGCGGGTTACGCGCATTTATCGATGGTATTAACGGGCCCGGCGCCTGGGATGTTCTGCCGGCGGCGGATCGGCAAATGCGGGAAGATAATGCGTATACCCTGTTGGCCCAGATTGACGAAGGCCGCCAGCCTTATACACGGGCGGAAGCGGAAGCCGTCTCGCTACCGACCCTGTTCGTCGGGGGCGCTGATACGCCCGGTTTGCTGCCAATCGTTCTGCGCGCGTTGGCGGCTCATGTGCCGGGTGCGAAGACGCTCATCATTCCCGACGCCGGGCACAGTATGTTCCGACAACAACCAAAAGCGTTCTGCGATGCCGTGCTACCGTTTCTGGACTAGGGGAAAAACTTAGTGCTGCTTGGGAAATCCCGGATGAGAAGAACCCCGCTCCTCGCGTAGTATCCGCACATCACATAAGAGCAGCCGAATGACGACGATAGGCCTCGCTCAAAGCACCTTGTGGAGTACTGAACTTGACAAAAATATCAACGGTGCCTTCTCCAGAAGACCCGATCACTAAAACTCACCTTTTTAGGTACTTTGATCCCTGCCGTCTGCTGTGTCCGCGGAATCGTTTGACGATACGGCCGGCGCCAGATTAGACGCTATCCTGATGGGTTAATTCAATACCCTCGTCGATTATCTGCTGTTCAAGAAAGCTGAAAACGATCTGATGGCGATCTATGTGCTCGGCGTCATTCATGAGCACGGAACTCTTGTATCGTAAGATTTTCAGACAGCGGCCAAACTGTATCTTCAATTGGCGACGCTCGATTGCGTCGGAGCGAAAATGGCGATAGGCGTTTTAAAGCGTAAAATCGCAGCGCGCCGAAACGAAGTGTCTGGTCCGTTTTAAGTTTTCTTAATCTCTAAAGTGATTCTCGCACCGAGCACGCGCCGGCAACCATCGCCTGCATCTTCTGCCGCGCAAGATAGCGTGGGAGGGCGGAGAAGCCGCAATCTCCAGTAATGGTCAACTTCTCGGGTGGCATGAATTCCAGACAGCGTCGAATACGCGCAGCGACATCTTCCGCACTCTCCAAATGGAAATTCTTTACGTCGACGACCCCGGCTGCGATCTCGAATTTGTCGGATAGGGGGCCCAGCAATTCGATGTCGGCCATCTGCCGGTTGGCGAATTCCAAGACGAGCTGATCGCAGTTCAATGCTTCCATCGCGCCCATGATCCGGTCGAAACGCCGATCTGCGAAGGGCCGGCCCGCGTTGTTGCCGAAACAGACATGTACGCCGACCTTGCCAGAGAATCCATCTGCGGTGTGATTGATGAGCGCGGCGGCATCCGACAGGTCGAGACCCAAGGGCGGGTGCGGTAATGCGGGCTCGTCGAGTTGGATATAAGTGGCACCGGCATCGGCCAGGGCGGCTAGCTCGCCGCGCACCATGGTGACGATCTCATCCAGGACGTCGGCGGTATTGCGGCGGCCGGTCTGCAACGGCATGGCGAAGGTCAACGGCCCTGGGATCGCGACCTTCAGTACCCGGTTGGGAGCCAGGTCACGCAGTGCCTTGAAATCCTCTACAACGCCGAAACCGTTCGGCGCGTGTATCTGGTCGACGGTCTCGAGATGTGGCGCCATGTCGTAGCCGGGAACACCGATCTTTCGGTCCGGCATAATCCGTTTCAATCCCTCGACTTGATCGAACATCTCATAGACGAAGCGTTGGCGGCGTAATTCGCCGTCAGTCAAGATATCGATACCGGCATCGATTTGGTCGGAGATCGCGATCCGCGTTGCATCATCGAGGGCCTCCCGGATATCCGCTTCACCGGCAGATCCGTCGCGCATTTTCTGCCGGAACGCGATGAACCAACCAGGTGCGGCGTAGCTGCCGACACCCATGGTCGGTAAGAGGGGCAAATCTTTCATAAGATGTCCTCTTCCGTCCTGACTTAAAGAAACTTCGGCATCACTTTCTCGGTGAACGTCACAAAGGAATCGTGGCTAAGGGGTGCGATCATCAAATATTCCAGCGGCAATGTTTCTTCCATCTCTTGAAGTTCATCGATCACCTTGGCGGGATCGCCGCAAATCGCTACCTCGTCGACATACTTAGCGACCGGGTCGCCGCCGTCCCGAATGGTTTTGTTGATGGCATCCAATTGCATAGTCTTCTGGCCGCCGGCATCCGTGCCATAAATGTTTTCTTTCTTGCGCAGGTAGGAGCCGAACATGAACTCCGCGCCGCGCCGTCCCACTTCCGTTGCCTTCTCGGCCGTGTCCGCCATGGCGAGTGTACGCGCCATGGGAATATCCCGCCCTTTGACCGGATGGCCGGCATCGGCAAGTTTGCCTTCATAATGTTTGCGCTTTCCGGCGATTTCCGCGTGTGTGGCATGAGGATCCATCATGATTGAAAAGCCCTGCTCCCCCGCCCAATCGAGGGCGTTCTCCGACGAGGCGGCGATCCAAACCGGCATCGGATCCTGGCGCGGTTTTGGTAGCACTTCGACATCTTCGAAATTCCAGAACTCGCCTTTGTAGCTGAACTTATCGTTGCGCCAGGCTTCAAGCACGATCTCGACAGCCTCGCGGAACCGGGCGTAACTCTCTTTCGGCTCAACCCCGAAGATACGATGCTCGGTCGAATCGAAGCCGCGTCCTGCCCCCCAGTTCACGCGTCCGCCGGAAAGTTGATCCAACAATGCCACTTCTTCCGCCAAGCGCAGCGGATGGTAGAAGGATGCCAGCGAGATCGCAGTGCCGATGCGGATATTCTTCGTATGGGCTGCGATGTGGGTCCCCATCATGTGGACAGAGGGACATACGCTGTAGGTGCTAAAATGGTGCTCGGCTAACCAGACGGCGTCGTAGCCGCTCTCATCCATCATCCGCATGCGATCGAAGGCGCGGTCATAGACGACTTCCAACGGATTGCGCCGGCCGGGCCAGCTGAAGAATTGTAATACGCCAAATTTCACAGGCTGTTCCTTTTGCGTTTCTTGTAGGCTTAAGCGTAGCCGAATTTCTTTTCCATGTCGGTGATGGCGCCGTCGACAATTTCAACAATGCGGTCGACCTCGTCTGCCGTAATACAGAGCGGCGGCGACAGTGAGATGACCGAAGCCGCGCGCGTAAGCAGATTGCGCGAGAGCAAACCGTCGCCGAGAGTTTTGATCTCTTCGCCGGATTCCGAAAACTTCTCTTTTGTACCCTTATCCTTGACGATTTCAACCCCGGCAATAAGGCCGAGGCCCCGCACGTCACCGACCGTCGGATGGCTTCGCAGTTCCTCCAGACCCTTCAACAACCGGGCGCCCATCTTGGCCGAATTATCAACCAACCCCTCGCCTTCGATGATGTCAATATTGGCCATTGCCGCGGCACAGGCGACAGCGTGACCCCCATAAGTCAACAGGTGGGAGAGTTTGTTGTCGCCCTCGAATGCTTGCATGACATGGGGGCGGCACATCACGCCGCCGATCGGCGCGTAGCCGCTGGAGAGGCCTTTCGCCATGGTCATGATATCGCCGACCAAACCCCAATGATTGGAGGCGAACATCTTACCCGTACGTCCAAAACCGTTGATGACCTCGTCTGTGATCAACAGCGCGCCGTGCTTGTCACAAATTTCACGAAGGCGAGTCCAATACCCATCCGGCGGAATGACAATGCCGTTGGAGGCGGAGATCGGCTCGGCGATGACGGCGGCGACGGTCTCCGGGTTTTCGTATTCAATCATTTGGCCGATTTGATCGGCGCATAGCAGATCGCAACTTGGGAAAGTCGCTCGAAAATCACAACGGTAGCAGTTCGGCGGCGAGGCATGAAGGACCCCCGGCATGAATGGGCTGTGATAAGGGTCGCTCACTTGCCGCGTGCCGCTGACGCTCATCGCCGCATAGGTACCGCCGTGATAGGAGCCACGCCGCCCGATAACCTTCTGCCGTTTTGGTTGGCCATTGTGATAGTGATATTGCCGCGCGATCTTCATCGCGGATTCAACGGCTTCTGACCCACCGGAACAGAAGAACGCAGTGGTCTGGTCACCAGGCGTAATCTCTGCGAGGCGCGTCGCCAGTTGAATCGCGGGGATCGTGGTGGCTTGGGTCGAACTGGCATAGGCGAGGGTGCCCGCCTGGCGCGCCATCGCGTCGCCGATCTCTTGACGGCCATGGCCGACATTGACCAACCAGAGCCCCGCCAACGCATCGATATACTCGTTCCCGTCGATGTCCTTGACCATCACGCCTTTGCCTTCAACGAGGATTCTCTTTCCGGCATCCTCGGCTAAGGCGTGGAAGGGAGAGCCGTGCATCAGGATGTGTTCGTTGCCTGCCGCCTTCAGAGCGGCTTCGTTCGAAAGTGCCTTCACGTCGGCCATGGGGCGAGTTCCTATTGGTTAGGCGGTAAACCGCCGGATAACGTTCTCCATAATGCGGGAGATGTTGTTGTCGTAATTATCATGCGACAGCGATCCGCAAAATGTTATGGATCCGACTGAGAAGACCGCGCCACCACCGGGGCAATCAAAATAGATCATGTCGGCGCGGACCAGCTCTTCGTGGCTATCCCCGGGGATCGTGGTGTCGTTGGTGAGCATTTCCTCGGGCACTAACTTGAAATGGTTTTGTGGACTTTCCGACGTTGCCAGAATGACGGCGTTGGGTGGTGTGCCGAGGCGATGATCGGCGCGGTCCAATTCGAATCCCGCAGCCCCGCCGCCCGAAAGGCCGAAATCTCCGATGACCCGGTCGGGCACGCCCTGGAAAATCCAATTGGTCTCCAGTTTATCGGCCCCGGGTCGGCGGCTGTAATAGGTGCCCTGAAACTTTCCTTGTGAGGAGAACCCGAGGCCGCAGAGCGCCTGTGGTGGCCGCCCGTTGCGCCGCCAGAGGCCACCGTATTCGCCGTCGAACGCGTGATAATATTCGCCGGGCTCAGCCGCCCAGGCCCGAATGCCGTCTTCTGCCCGACGGACTTCGATAATGCCGTCCTTCTCCGGGTGCAGCGCCACCCGCCAATAGAACCCATTACCGCCGAGATAAACCAGCTTGCCGCCGGTATCGCGATACTCGGTCAAGGCGTCGAGGGTCTCCGCTGTATGATATTCTGGATGGCTGCAGGTTGTGACAGCCTTATAGGGCTTCAAAAGGTCCGCACCTTCGTGGTGCAATTCCCAATCGGTGATAGTGTCGTAGGGGATGCCCTTTTCCTCAAGCCAATCGAGCAGATGCGTGTCCGCCGGCAAATGTCGCAAACCCGATCCGTGCTGGTCGTAGATTGGAAAGAATCCGGGCCGCACGTTCAACATCGGCCTGTGCCAAGAAACATTGCAGATGCCGGAGCCGTCAGTGTGAAAGTTATAGGTTGAGAGGCCGAATTCCCGATGCTCATACGGATTATGGGGGAAGGCGCCCCATTCCTTGGCGCGACGGGTCCAGGTGCTGTCAAAATCGCGCCGCGCCTGATTGCCATAAATGGTATAGGTAAATGTTGGGATGATGACGCAAAGATCAGCTGTTTGTTTGCCCTTCGGCGGACAGACGACGAAGGGCAGGATTTCCCAATCGTCACCGGACTGCAGCCGTGCACCGTAAAGTCCGGTCTTTAGGCCGTCCGGTACCGTGAAGGAAAAATCTGTCTCCCAGTTGCAGTCAGCGATGTCGTCATCATGGAAGTGAATGGCACCATAGGTCTCCGGCGCATGCTGCCACCGCATTTCCTCGGCCTGCCAGTTCGAGCCGGTCATGGCCCGGGCCGGGGCATTGTGGACATATCCATGCAGTCCGAGCGGTCCCATATCGATCACGCGGGTTGTCGAAATGCCGCTGCTGAAATCCCATCGGGCCGACAGGTTCGTCTCCTTCACGGATGGGTCGATGGCAGCGCCGAATATGCTTGGTGCTTCGATCTTACCGTTGAAATGCCCGGAAACCGGCTCGCCACCCAAAGCAGCTATCAGGATTGGCGCGTCGGCCTCGATCTTCGCTTCTCCGTCTAATGTCGTCGATTGTCTGACGGTCGATGTGGCCGGTCCGGCGAGTTCCTGTTGGCCGACGAAGACCTTGCCCGTGGAGGCGTCGATGCTTCCCCAGACTTTGTACCACGTGCGTTCGCGCAACGGCGTCTCGGTGGACAAACGAAGCGCTTCACCTCCTTCCGTTCCGACGATTACCTCAACGCCGTTCGGGCCCACCGCTACCGCGAGACCCTTACCGGTCTTGGGGTCGAAGCGGCTGATCACCCCCTGGTTTTCTTTCTTCAGCCGCGTCGGCCAAATCGTCGCCGAGAAAGTGAGGCAATCGACACCGTCGAATGCGCTGCCCGGGACAACCTTGGCGTAGGAGCCGAGGTTAATTTGCTGAACGCGCGCCGGATAAAATCCGGTGAATTCCGCGGGTGTATCCACTTCCTTAATGCCGGGGCCCGCCGGGTTCGGATCACCACAGGTAATACGGACCAGTTTTGCCTGATAGGGAGTTGGTGACGTGCAGGAAACTTTGAAGGCGATGGTGTCGCCGGGGCGGACCGACAGCTTGTCGCTGTATCCGATGAGCGGGATCTTACTTTCTGTCATGACATCGCCAATTCGTTGGTTCGCCTCATATCTTCACTTAGGTTAGTGTATAGGTAATGTCGACGAACCCGAAAGGAGCCGAGATGTCACAGTCTTCCGAAGAGTTGTTCGGCCACGCGCGCGAACGCCTGGCAGGTGGTGTTTCCCATGAAAGCCGGTTCAAGGGACCCTTCCCGAAATACATCGAGCGTGCCGAAGGGGCGCGAAAGTGGGAAGTCGACGGTAAGGAATATATCGACTACGCGATGGGCAGCGCCTCCCTGTTGTTGGGTCATGCGCACCCGAAGGTTGTCGCCGCTCTGACGGGGCAGGCTGCAAAGGGCAGTTTTTTCGCCGATTGCCATCCGTTGGAAATCAAATGGGCCGGATTGATCCAAGAATTAATTCCGTCTGCCGAGCGCGTGCGGTTCGTCAGTTCCGGCACGGAAGCGACGATGCTGGCGATCCGGATCGGTCGCGCTTATTCCGGTAAGAATAAGATATTGCGCTTCGAGGGGCATTACCACGGCTGGCACGAATTCGTCGATCTCGGCATGAACGCGCCCTACGACAAACCGACCTCGCTTGGGATATTACCGGGCACCGTCGATTGTACGGTCGTCGTGAAGCCGGATTTGGCAAAACTTGAGGAAGCGCTGAAGAGTGACGACGATATCGGCACGATCATCTGCGAGGTGTCGGGAGCGAACTACGGCAGCGTGCCATTGCCGGACGGGTTTTTGCCAGAATTGCGGCGCCTTGCCGACGTGCATAAAGCCGTGTTGATTTTTGACGAAGTGATCACCGGGTTCCGCTGGAGTCCGGGTGGGCGGCAAGCACGCGATGGGGTGATTCCGGATCTGACCACAATGGCCAAGATCGTAACCGGCGGCATGCCAGGTGGGGCCGTTGGTGGTCGGGTGGAATTCATGCGCTTGCTCGATCCGTCGGTCGAATTTCGTGGTAAGACGCCGGGTGTCACGCATAAAGGTACCTTTAATGGTAATCCACTGGTCGCGGCGACCGGCGTAGCGGCTTTATCGGAAATTAAGACTGGTATGCCCAACAAGCTGGCGGATGCAGCGGCGGAACGCTTGCGCACCGGCATGCGGAAAGTCATCCAGCAACATCAGGTTGCGGGCGCGGTCTATGGCGAAGCATCCACATTCCATCTCTATCTTGGCGAAGGCGTAGCGGATGGCTCGGTCGCCGAGCTGGGGGCTGAGAAAATTCGTGGCATCAACAAAGGCACCGTGACCGCGATGCAGGGCGGCTTGCGTAAACGCGGCGTCGATCTGATGTCCCATATGAGCGGCGTCACCTCGATGGCTCATACGGATGCGGATATCGATGAGACCTTGGGAGCCTTTGAGGACACGGTGCAAGAGATGATCGGCGCTGGACATATTGGCGGCGCCTAATCGGCTGAATGGATTCCGTAACGCAATTCGCCCTGGGCGCGATCGTAGGAACGGCCGTGCTCGGCAATAGTATGGGCGTGCGCCGAGCGGCGATCACGGGTGGACTGCTCGGGACGCTGCCGGACCTCGACGTCTTCTTGCCTGCCGATGATCCCATCGACAGTTTCGTTGGGCACCGAGGGCCTAGTCATTCGCTGATTGTGCATTTGACTGTGGCCCCGGTCATCGGAGAGACGTTGGTCCGGTGCCTTCAAAAGCTGAAGAAATATCGTGCGCGAATTTATATTGCGGTCTTTCTTTGCCTGGCGACACACGCCCTATTAGACGCCATGACGATATATGGGACGCGGCTGTTTTGGCCCGTTTGGCCGGAACCATTGGGCCTCGGGTCGATTTTCATCATTGATCCGCTCTATACGCTGCCGCTTCTGATTGTGACCATTTGGGCGTTCTTCAGGCGGAATTGGAGTGTGAGGTTCGGTAAAGCGGTCACATTATCCCTGATGATATCCAGTCTCTATCTTGGTTGGACGGTCGTCGGGCAGAAAGTTGTTGAGGCGCGGGGTGCGGCATACTTGGCAGGTCGAGGGATCGAACCTCAGTCGATTCTCGCCGGACCAACGCCGCTAAATTCCATGTTTTGGCGCATGATTGCCGTCGACCGCGATATTTATTACCACGTCTATATGCCGATTCTTGGGAGCGATGAAACCTTCACGGCATATCGTCATAGCCGGTGGGAGTTGTCGGTTTCCTGCTGGGCGGTCAGAGCTGTTGCGGGAGAGGGGATCGCAGGGATCTTGGCCCGGTTCGCCGATGGGTTCTATCAAGTAACCCTTCGGGATGCCACCATTCTGGTGTCCGATCTGCGCATGGGTCTTTATCCAGAGTATTCCTTTCAATTCGCGATTGCCGAGCGTCGAGGCGCGGTCATTGAGGATACCTCGCCGCGACGTATCCGGGGCAATCGCAATCAGCCGGGAGATATGGAGTGGTTGCTGGCTGGTGTTCGGGGTGCCAGAGCAATTCGCCCAGCGGAGGCGGACCAATTAATCAAGGATATACCGACGCGCTTGGCCCAAGAGAACCGGTTTATCACGGCTTGCTGATCCGCCATGAGGTCTCCTTTGCATAATAGTATGACCCTTCAAAGTGGAACATCGGGCGTGGCAACGTGAGATATCTTTCAGTCCTAATTGTACTCATGATCGCGGTCAGCGGATGTAGCCGCTTTAAGCTGCTTTATTCATTTGGCGGGGAGGCGATTCAAAGCGAGACGGAGTTCTATCTCGATCTGAACGAGGAAGAAGAAGCGGCCTTGGAGCGAAGCGTCGGTGAACTCATCTCATGGCATCGGGCGGAAATGTTGCCTCGCTATGCTGAATTTTTCCGTAATGGTGCGGAGGCAGCCGATAGCGGCGCGCTTGATGAACTCCGGGTTAGGTCGGCAATCCAAGAGATGCGGACCCTCCTCAGACAGACGGTTGAGGGTGCCGTACCTCATGTCGCCGCTGTTCTGGCGGGGCACACCAAACCACGAAAGCTGAACCATCTTCGCGCCCGCATGGCGGAACGCTCCGCCGAACGGCGCGAGGAGCTTGAAGTCCCGAAGTTGGAATGGCTGGCGGAGAGAACCGAGAGCTCGGTGCGTCGCTTCGAGCGATTTTTTGGCGATTTATCCGAGGCGCAAGTAGCAATGGTGCAGCGTTATTTTGCCGATACTGCGGGGTCATCAAATCCATGGCAACGGGTGCGCGAGGATCGCCGCCAAGCCTTTCTCGCATTTCTTGCCGGGCGGCCTGATCAAGATCGAATCGCGAAGTTTCTGCCTCGAATTCTGCTCCACTCCGACCAAGTCGTTGGGCCCGAATATAAGCTGTTAGCGGATGCTTGGTGGGCCCGGTTTACGGATTGGATGGTGGAGATGATGGGCTCGCTCGATGCAAAGCAAAGGCTATACTTTTCCACAACGTTGCGGGATTACGCGGATGATATGATCGATCTGTCGAGTTAACGCTGTTTGGAACATTGCGCGCTGCCGATAGCACTCTATTTTCTCTGCCAAACAATTTTGGAAGGAAACGACAATGGATTGGACCGAACGCCGCACCCGATTTCGGGCGCAGATCGAAGGTGATAAATGCGTGCATCCAGGCTCCGTCTTCGACGCGATGTCGGCACGGATCGCGGAAGATTTAGGCTTCGAGATTGGCATGTTCGCGGGCTCGACCGCCTCATTGGCGGTGCTCGGCGCACCCGACCATATTGTGCTCACGCTTCCTGAATTTGCTGGGCAGGCCTATCGAATTTGCCGGGCCGGGAACCTCGCTATTCTGGTTGATGCGGATCACGGCTACGGCAACGCATTGAACGTCATGCGCACGGTCCAGGAGTTGGAGACAGCGGGTGTGTGCGCCGCCTCCATTGAGGATACGGACCTGCCGCAACCGTTCGGCGAGCTCGGCAATACGCGTCTTCTGTCCGTCGAAGAAGGTGTGGGCAAAATGAAAGCTGCTATCGAAGCGCGCCAGGACAAGAATTTTGTCATCGCTGGTCGCACCAGTGCTGCGGCGGTCACTGGGGTCGAAGATTGCATCGTGCGTGCCAAGGCTTACGAGCAAGTAGGCGTCGATATGATTTTCCTGGTTGGCGTGAAGACGAATGAAGATCTCGAGAAGATTTGCGGTGAGATCAATATTCCGATCGTCATCGGCGGTGGCCCTTCCCCCGATCTTCCATATTACGCGAGCCTCGGCGCGCGGATCGCATTGCAGGGCCACAAGCCGATCATGGCGGCGGTGCAAGGGGTCTACGACACGTTGAAAGCGTTGCGGGACGGTGTGGCGCACAGTGATGTCGAGTATTTCGCCGATGCCGATTTGATGCGAAAAGTAACGCGCGGCGACGATTACGACCGCTGGATGAAAGACTACTTGGGCGAATAGGAAACCGATCATGGAAATTTCCACGCAACCGCTGACGGAAGAGGCGTTCGCGCCTTTCGGACAGGTCATCGCGATGGGCCCGCTCGGGCGTGCGCATTCGACCCGCTATGCCGCCGATGTCGAGAACAAACGAGCGGCGGCGAGGCTCAATGTCTCGATCTCGCAGCAGATACCGACGCCCCTGCCATTAACGGTGAAGGCGATGGAAATGCATCCCCATTCGGCACAAACCTTCATCCCGACAGAAATCAAACGCTATCTTGTCTTGGTCTGTCCGAAGGACAGTGACGGCAACCCGGATGTCGGAAATCTGAAAGCGTTTGTGGCGGAGGGCAACCAAGGCATCAATTATCACGCCGACATCTGGCATCATCCGTTCACGGTTTTGGATGATCCGGGCGAATGCGTGATGCTGCGCTATGACATGGACGACGACGAGGATACGTTGTGGTTTGTCGTCGATGATGGACCGACAATCGTGGAGTCCTAGAAAGGGATTAGAGCGATGGCGATGGAGCTTTTATTCGGTGTGCAGACCAACGGAATCCGGCATGCGGAGGCTGATGGAATGCCGGATATCGATACCCGGTTTCGCATGGTGAAGGAGGCCGGGGTCCACGACTATATCGATAAAACGCCGGACCCTTATGAGATCGAGGAATTTGAGGCCGCAAGCGAGAAATACGGATTGCCGGTCCGAGCCGGCGGTTGGTTCTACATGCTCGGGCGCGACGAGGCCTTGTTCGCGCAAAACATCCAAACAGCGGAACGGCTCGGATCTCTCGTTCACAATACGCAGATTCTGACAAACCATGCGGACGGCCATCCGGTGACCAATGACGAAGTCATCGCGACCTATTTAAATTTTGCGGAGATCGGCGATAAACATGGCGTGACGCCGTGCTTTGAAGTCCACGTGAATATGTGGTCGGAAGATTTCCGTAGTGTCGCCGAGGTCGGAGAGGCGGTCGAGGCGCGGGGTGCTCCGTTCAACATGACGCTCGACCATAGCCATGTGATTTTCAAGATCGACAATCCGGCAGAGCAAGAGATCGGCGATATTCGGGGCGATGTGGAATCCGGCAAACTGATCCTCGATCCGTTCAAGGATGGGAATGTTAGCGATCAATGGATCGACGCCGGTTGGATAAAACATTGTCACGCCCGGGCCGCCATCCCGAACAATCCGAAGAATCTCGATACGGTGACTGAATTGGGTAAACCCGGACGGGGCATCCAGTATCCCTTCAAACAACCGGAGCCCGGTCAGTATCACTCGGAATGGCAGGAAGAAGCGTTGGAGCCCTGGAAGGAAACCATCCGTAGCTTGATGCGCTACCACGCTGCCGACCCCAAAGGGCAACTCGGGCAAATCTCAACCGAGTTTATTCCGGGGCCGGATTACGGACAGGGCTGCAGATATTCCCTATTTGAGCAAAGTGTGGCGTGTGTCCAATGGATGCGCGAGACCTGGATCGATATCAGCGAGGCGGCGTGAGCGAAGCCCAGCGCGACGACTTGTTGATCGTCTATGTCGATGGCGACGCGTGCCCCGTGAAGGATGAAGTCTACCGGGTTGCGGGCCGTCACAACTTGCTTACCCGCGTTGTTTGCAACAGCTGGCTCCGATTGCCGCAATCACCCTTGATTGCGTTGGAAGTCGTAGCCGAAGGATTGGACGCCGCGGATAATTGGATCGTCGAGAATATCGGAGCGGCCGACATCGCGATTACCGCAGATATCCCTTTGGCGGCGCGATGTCTGGAGAAGGGTGCCACCGTCATGGGCCCGACCGGCAAACCGTTCAGCGAGCAAAATATCGGTACGGCCCTCGCAACCCGTGACCTAATGGCGGATTTGCGGGATAGAGGAGAGATACGCGGTACCAATCCATCCTTCACGAAACAGGACCGTATTCGGTTCTTGGACGCATTGGAGAATGCGGTCCAATCGGCACGACGCGCCGCCGGGTAGTCGGGCCACGAGACCGCCCCACATAAATCTCTAACTTGGATATACGGAGTGACACCCATGCCGATTGCTGTTTCCGCCCGGGAAGCCAACGAAAATCGTGTTGGGAATACTTTTCCCGAAGTCATCGCGAAGCCGTTTTATCGCAGCCTCTATTTCGGCTCGCCGCCGGCGCGCGGCGGCAGCGCGGACGAGAACAAGAAAGCCATGCCGCAGGCGTATCTGATCGAACAACCGGCAAACAGTGAAGTAGCGGCGCATTTCCATGATACCAACCAGTTCCAGGTGTTCGTGCATGGTAAGGGAGCCTTCGGCAAAAAGCCCTTCGATGGGGTGATGGTGCATTACGCAAAGGCGCACACGACCTATGGCCCGATCTCCGCGGGCGATGACGGCGCGCATTACATGACGCTGCGGAACAACTGGGATTCCGGCGCGAAACTCATGCCCGCAAACCGGGACAAGCTGCGTAAGATCAAGCGGCTGCACCGGGTGGCTGAAGAGGTGCCGGTGCCGGACGCCGCGGCGCTTAAATCCGTCGCCGTGGAGACTGCAGACCTTATCCCGTTGGAAGAAGACGGACTTGGCGCGCGCCAGTTCAATATCGGACCCGGCCACGAATGTGCAATCACGCTTGAGACCAATGGTGCGGGTGGTTACGCCTATGTGGTCGGAGGTTCCGTTCGCTATGACGGGGACGAGTATGAGACCAAATCACTGATTTATCGCGCTCACGATGACGCGCCGCTGTTCGTCAAAGGCGGCACTGAGGGGGCCAGCGTGTTGTTGTTGCAGTTCCCGCCGGAACCGGACGGCGAATAGGAAACACCAGATGGTTTTATCCGAACACCGTCATTCCGGGGCGTCTCGAAGAGATGAAGCTGGAATTATTGCCTGAGCCTTTTATTCGGTGGACGTTATCAGGGGCGAGGCTCAGGCCATAATTCCGGATAACGCTGCTGCGTTCCCGGAATGACGCATAGAGTTAGAGAGGAAGGAAAACAAAATGTCACGACTGGACGGCAAGATTGCGCTCATCACCGGCGGGGCTTCCGGCTTCGGCGCTTCGACCGGTAAGATTTTCGCGGGCGAAGGCGCCAAGGTCGTGCTCACCGATAAGAACGTCGACGGCGTGCAAGCGGTGGCGCGGGAGATCGGTAATGCCGCGAGCGCGATGGCCCACGACGTGACTTCGGAAGACGATTGGAAATGCGTTGTCGAAGAGACCGTCGCGATGCACGGTAAGCTCGACATCCTCATGAACAACGCCGGGGTTATGGGAACTGGCGCTGCGCAAGATATTGAACACATGAGCCTGGATGAGTGGAAATTCGTCCAGGAGATCAACAGCGACGGTGTCTTTCTTGGATGCCGGGCCGTGATCCAAGCGATGAAGGAGGGTGGCGGGGGGTCGATCATTAATATTTCGTCCACCGCCGGGTTCCGGGCGACACCGGGGATCGCGGCTTACGGCGCGTCAAAGGGCGCAGTGCGGCAATTGACGAAATCGGTCGCGGCCTATTGTGGGCGCAAGGGATACAATATCCGTTGCAACTCGATCCATCCGGGTATGGTACGCACCCCGCTCGGCGAGGCGGTGCTTAAGTATTACGGTGACTTGGAAGCATCCGCAGAGAAGCGAACCCAATCAGTGCCGTTGGGGCGTCTCGGCGAGGTCGAGGATGTTGCTTATGCGGCGCTCTATCTGGCGTCGGACGAGGCTCGGTATATCAACAGTAACGAGTTGGTCGTCGATGGCGGCATGCTCGGCGGCGGTTAGAGAGAGACGACCATGAAATTCGGCATTTTCTATGAGTTGCAACTGCCCCGCCCCTGGGAAACGGGTTCGGAACAGCAGCTGTTCAAGAACGCCCTCGATCAAGTGGAATTGGCCGATGGGCTGGGCGTCGACTACGCCTGGATGGTTGTCAGTCCAAATACTCGAACCGGAACGCATCACCCTGGCTGACGACCCGGCCTACCGAGGGCAGCGGGAAGTGGGCGGTCATAACAATTTTGTCCTGATCCGCATGAGCCTCGAGGAATGTCTGCCGTGTGGCGCTGGCCATCGCTTGATCCAGATCGACGGTCGGGCAAAGCGACGTATAAATGCATTGCAGTGGTGAATGCATCAGGTCGCCCGACATGGTGCCAAGTACGCCGTTCGATGTCATTTGCACCGCGACATGACCCGCCGTGTGGCCCGGCGTGGGCGTCAACGAGATATTGTCATCGAGGGCGAAATCCATAGCTACCAGCTCCGCCTGTTTGGCTTCCATGATCGGCAGTACGCTCTCGCGGAAGACGATGTTATTTGATTCCGCGTGGGACTCGTATTCCGGTTGTGAGAAAATGTATTTCGCATTCGGGAATGTCGGGACCCAGCGCCCATCTTCTAGCTTTGTGTTCCAGCCGCAATGGTCCACATGCAAATGGGTGCAGAAGACATAGTCGATCTCAGTCGGATCGACGCCGGCAGCCTTCAGATTTCTGAGATAAGTGTCATCTAGGCGATCATTCCAATCGGGGACCCATTTGAACTTCTTATGGCAACCGACGCAGGTGTCGATCAGGATCGTGTGGTGCTTGGTGCGGACCAGATAGGATTGGATCGGTAGGATCATCTTACCGCTGCTGGGAGAGACGGCGTTTGGCAGCAGCCAGTCTTTATGGGCGTCGAACATCTCCGGCGTGAAGCCGTCGAAGAATTCTTCTAGGGTCATGAACTCGGCCATCTGTTCCAAGACCGACGTCACCTCAATATCGCCCAACTGCCAATCGGCCATTTGTATTCCCCTATATTGCAGACCTCATCCTGAACCAGATTTAGATCGGGCAATATCCTTCGACAGGTGGCTACCCCGCCGCCGCGACCGCCATGCCGACCACATTGCGGATCACCTGCAAGCCGTGATCGTTTTCCAATGTCAGGATCGATTCGGGATGGAACTGTACCGCCCAGATAGGCAGGCTTTCGTGACAAATGGCCATCGCGACATTGTCGTCGGCGCGGCCCAATACTTTGATGCCGTCGGGAGCTTTGTCCGCGTTGAAGTAGATCGAATGATAGCGCGCCGTGGTAAAGGCGGGCGGTAGGTCCGCAAACATTGGAGACGGCTCGACGATGACCGTCGACGGTTTTCCGTGCATCGGATAATTGAGGAATTTTAGCTCCGCGCCGAAATATTCTGCGATTCCTTGCAGGCCGAGGCAGACGCCAAACATCGGTAGGTTCCGTTCCAAGCACGCGCTAATCGTCTCCTTCATGGCGAAATCTGAGGGCTCGCCCGGCCCCGGTGAGAACACCACGAGGTCGGGCGCGATAGCGTCCAATTGTGCCATATCAAAGCCGAACCGCATGGTCTGGACTTCGGCCCCGGTCTGGCGGAAATAGTTCGCTAAAGTGTGGACGAAGGAATCCTCGTGATCGATCAGCAAGATGCGTTTACCGGCACCGGTCTGCGCTTGCATCGGTGTTTCCGCGTTATGGCCCGCCGGGGTCGGCTTGCTGATCGCATCGAGGAAAGCCGAGGCCTTCAGATGAATTTCGTTCTCTTCCTCGTTCGGGTCGGAATCGAATAATAGCGTGGCTCCCGCGCGGACTGAGGCGATGCCGTCCTTGAACTGGATTGTCCGCAAGGTGAGGCCGGTGTTCATATTACCGTTGGCGAAGGCCGCTCCGACGGCGCCACCATACCAGCGACGCGGCGAGCGTTCATGATCCTCGATAAACTGCATTGCCCATTTCTTCGGCGCACCGGTGACTGTGACCGCCCAGGCGTGCGAGAGGAACGCGTCGAGAGCGTCGTATTCCGATCGCAACGTGCCAACCACGTGGTCGACCGTGTGGATCAACCGCGAATACATCTCGATCTGACGCCGTCCGATAACCTTCACCGATCCCGGCTCGCAGATGCGAGATTTATCGTTACGGTCGACATCGGTGCACATGGTAAGTTCCGACTCGTCCTTCTTCGAGTTCAGTAAGGTCAGTATTTGACTGGCGTCATGGATCGGATCGGTGCCGCGTCGGATGGTGCCGGAAATCGGGCAGGTCTCGACCCGACGACCGTCGACCCGTACGAACATTTCAGGCGAAGCCCCGACGAGATATTCTTGTTCGCCAATATTCATGAAGAAGCCGTAGGGGGCCGGATTGACCTTCATCAACCGCCGGAAGATGACCGAAGGGGGCTCCTCGACCGGCTGCCAGGTGTTTACGCCGGGGACGGTTTCGAACAAGTCACCGGACTTGAAGTATTCCTTGGCCTTGCTGACCGTCACACCGTATTCGCCGGGCTGGTGATCGCTCGCTGTCGGTGCGTGATCGGCGAATTTGAATTCTTCCACGGGGCCGCTCCGCGCCATGCGTGCGGTCGAGTGACCGTCGACTTCGAACTCGTAATTATGCCACAGCGCTTCGCCGCGTTGATGGTCGACCAGGAGCAAGCGGTCCGGCAGATAGAGCAGTAGATCGCGCTGATCACCGTCGAGATTCTGTTTGCGATCCAGCGGCTCGAACTGGAACGCCAGATTATAGCCGAATGATCCGTAGAGGCCGAAGAAAGCTTCTTCTTGCGGCGCGCTAAAGAAATCCAGGAATTCGCGTACCAAGGAGAAGGTCGAGGGCTGCTTGCTGCGTTGCTCTTCGGGGAAGCGCTCGGTCGATTGCTTGATCTGGACGGTAAAACCGTTGTCCGTTAGCGCGTGACTCTCAAGGAAGTCCAATTCTGGCAAACGTTTAGCAACGGCGTCGACAAGTATCCGACCGCGGTCGCTGAGCGCCCGCACTCGCGCGGCGCGGCCTATTGCGGAGACCTCCACCGGAGGATCGATGAAGCCCATATCCCAACGCGTGTATCGTCCCGGATACTCAAAGTCGGAGGAAAGCAGGACGCCGCGATGCGAGTCGAGCGAGTCGACCAACAGCATACGCGCGCCTTCATAGGTTTCGGCTTCCGTGGTACGGCGCACTGTGACGCCGCCCTTGGTGGTAAAGTCGTTATTTCCCATATTCGTCATGGCATCAGCTTCCTTCAAGTCTTCCTCGACCGTCCGAGCCCCGAGCGATGCCGACGTCGAAAAAACAAATGGCTGCCAGGGTTCCGGCAGCCATCGAATTCACACATAAGATTTTGGGCCGCCGTTTTATGAACGCAGCCACCACCAATTTGATTTCGTAATCACAAATGTGTCTCTCATGATGGCGCTATAGAGCCATAAAGCCGCGCGACGGTCAATTGGGATTTGGCGGTGCCGAAGTTGTCCGGACCTTTCCCTGTTCAAGGCTCAATCGCGTTATACCTCACTGGCAGGACATTTACTCCCGAGGGGACTGACCGCGATGGATTACAAGCGTATTTCGGCGGATTGCCACATCGATATGTGCTGGATGCCGCCCGACTTATTCACGAGCGAGGCCGCCGCCGCGATAAAGGATCGAATGCCGTATGTCACCGACGGTCCGGACGGCCCGTATTGGACCTGCAAGAATGGCACGTCTTTCGGCTTGAAGAACGGCTTGGGTCCGGCGGGTGCGAAGTATATTCCGGGAACCCACGCGCGGGCTGATTTGATGGCGGCGACAGGCCTCTATGATGATGGTAAGAAGGACATTCGCCGGGTCTCGACGCCGGAACTTCGGCTCAAAGACATGGAGCGCGACAATGTCGACGCGGAGGTGATGTACGGTATTCTGGGGGCTGCCTCGAAACTGCAAGATCACGACGCCGCGAATGAGATGTACCGCATCTATAATGATTGGTTGGCGGCGGAATTCCTGAAATACCCGGACCGGCAAATTCCACTGGCCTGTCTGCCGTATGGCGACCCGGATGCGTCGGCAAAGGAAATTTACCGGGCTGCCGATCTTGGTTTGAAGGGACTCGAGCTATCGTGCTCCTGGGATATGGAGCCGATGTATCATCCGATGTGGAAGCCGATTTGGGAGGCCGTGAACGAAACCGGCTTGCCGCTGCATTTCCACACATTTCCGGCGGTCCCGATCGATAAATTTGGTGATTACGATCAAATGACCCGCCGAGCGGCGATCTTTACCGTCGTCTCGGGCTTTCAGATGCATCTGATCAACATTGTCGCGGCGGTGATCGGCGGCGGTGTCTTGGAGACCTATCCGAATGTGCGTATCGCCTTGGGCGAAAGCGGTATCGGCTGGTTGCCTTATGCGCTCGACCGGATGGATTTCGAATGGGAAGACCGCTTCCACGACCTCAATCTCAAGATGAAGCCGAGCGATTATTGGAAGCGTCAATGCAAGGCGACATTCCAATATGACATGATCGGCGCCCGCATGATCGACGATATTGGCCTTGAGACATTGATGTGGGGCTCGGACTATCCACATGGGGATGGTGTGTGGCCTGATTCAGATAAATATATCGAAGAGCAGTTCGCCGGATTGTCGGCGGATCAAATCCACAAGATCACCTGTGAGAACGCCGGTAAGTTTTACGGGTTGATGAGTTAATAACCTCCCTGCGTTCGACACTTCGGGCGGGCTTAGGCTCGCCTCTTTGTTGACCGGGGCAATGGGACGAGACTGTTCATGACCGAAGCGAAGACTATTGAGTTTGAATCCGCTGAAGGATTCCCGATCGCTGCTGATATCTACGGCGATCCGTCCAACGATCCGATATTGTTCATGCATGGCGGCGGCCAAACCCGGCATGCTTGGGGAGGTGCCGCGGCGGCGCTTGCCAAGCGGGGCTGGTACACGATCAGCATGGATCATCGCGGCCACGGCGACAGCGGCTGGTCGCCTTCCGCCAGCTATGAGTTGGACGACTTCACTGCTGACTTTCACGCGGTGCAGAAGCAAATCGGGCGCAAGGCGGTGGTTTGTGGCGCATCGCTTGGCGGGCGCACCGCGCTGATGGCGCTCGGCGAAGGATCGCAAGACCTGACCACGGCGTTGATCTTGGTTGATATCGCACCCAAGACCGAGGCCGCGGGAGTTGCGCGCATTCAGCAGTTCATGCGCGCTAATCTCGATGGGTTTGCAAATCTGGAAGAGGCGGCGGATGCGGTCTCGGCGTATCGCCATCACCGGTCCCGGCCAAAAGACGTCAGCGGGCTGAAGAAGAATTTGCGGCTGAAGGATGATGGGCGCTGGTATTGGCATTGGGACCCGAAATATCTTGATCGTAAGGACCGCAACGATCCGATGCATATTGACCGGGTTCGTATTGCCACACCCAACATCAAGGTGCCGACCTTGCTGATTCGAGGTGGTAGCAGCGATGTGGTCAGCCCGGAAGGGGTGCAGGATTTCCTCACGCTTCTGCCGACCGCACAATTCATCGATGTCGCCGATGCCGGGCATATGGTGGCGGGCGACAAGAACGACATTTTCACCGACGCGGTAGTCGACTTTCTCGGCCAGACCTTTGCGGAGCATGCGGCGGAGTGATGGAAGCGGAGACAATCAAATTCGAGGCGTCGGGCGGCGTCACTTTGATCGCCGACGCTTGGGGCGATCCGGCGGCGGACCCAATCCTGTTTATGCATGGCGGTGGCCAAACCCGACATTCCTGGGGCGGTGCGGCCCGGCTTTTGGCGGAGAAAGGGTGGCGCACCCTCAGCATCGATTTGCGGGGGCACGGTGATAGCGGTTGGTCGGCGGCGGGCGATTACGAAGCGCACGACTTCGTCGCCGATATCAATGTCGTCTTGGCGAAGCTCGGACGTAAGGCCGTCCTCGTCGGCGCGTCGCTTGGCGGCCGAACTGCAACATTCGTCGTCGGCACCGGTGCGCCAGACCTCTGCCGTGGTTTGGTGTTGGTGGATATCACGCCGAAGATCGAGACCAAGGGGGTCGAGCGGATCCTTGCATTCATGAACAGAAATCCGGACGGGTTCGAGACCGTGGAAGATGCCGCGGACGCGGTCGCTGAATATCGCGAGCATCGCTCCCGCCCGAAGGACGTCAGTGGACTGAAGAAGAACCTGCGGATCGGCGAGAACGGCCGTTGGTTTTGGCATTGGGACCCGAAATTCCTCGACCGCCGCCACCCGCATGACGAAGTAGCATCGAAGGAAATCAGTGAGGCTGCGTCCCGGATCAAGATTCCAACTCTATTGGTGCGTGGCGGGAGCAGCGATGTGGTAAGTCTGGAGAACGTTCAGGATTTCAAACGATTGGTCCCGCACGCCGAATTCGTCGACGTTGCCGAAGCCGGCCACATGGTTGCCGGAGACCGCAACGACGCGTTTACCGGCGGTGTGGTAGATTTCCTCGAGCGGAATTTCGGCTAGGTTCGCTCGCTTTTCGACAAGCTCAGTATGAGGTCTTGCACGCAAACACCTCATACTGAGCCTATCGAAGTATGACCCTCCGTTGCGTTATACCGCCGCATGCTCAAAGACGCCGAAGACACGCTCATCGAAGACGACGTCACTGACGAAGAGGCGAGCGAAATCTATTGCGCTGCCTGTGGGCACCTCGTCACTCGGACGGATTGACGCCTGACATTCGATGGCGCGCACGAACACACCCTCTTTAATCCGTCCAGAATTTTGTTCCGGGTTCTTTGCCTGAAGGAAGTGCCGGGGGCCGACACGCCGGGGGAGGCCACAACTGAATTCTCTTGGTTCAATGGCCATGCCTGGCGGATCGCGTTCTGTGGCGGGTGTGTCACGCATCTCGGTTGGCGCTTCGAGGGTACCGGTGTCTTCTTCGGTCTGGTGAAGCCGAAACTGACGATGAGAAAGCCTGGATAGAGCGGCGCTACTCTGCCGCGACACCGATGCCCACGGGGCACGTCACGCCGGTGCCGCCGAGGCCGCAATAGCCGGACGGGTTCTTCGCCAAATACTGCTGGTGATAATCTTCAGCGTAGTAGTACTCCGGCGCGTCGAGGATTTCCGTCGTGATATCCGGGTGCCCGGCCTTGGCGAGTTCCGCTTGATAGGCGGCGCGGGATGCTTCGGCAGCAGCTTTTTGCGCGTCTGAATAGATGTAAATGCCCGAGCGATACTGCGTACCGATATCGTTGCCTTGGCGCATCCCTTGGGTCGGATTGTGGCCTTCCCAGAATTTTCCGAGCAAAGTTTGAAACGACACTTTCATCGGGTGATAGACAACCAGAACGACTTCGTTATGGCCGGTGCGGCCCGAACAGACTTCTTCGTAGGTCGGATTCGGCGTGATGCCGGCGGCGTAGCCGACCGATGTTGAGAAGACGCCTTCCGTTTGCCAGAAGATGCGTTCAGCGCCCCAGAAGCACCCGAGGCCGAAAATGACTTTCTCGGTGCCTTGCGGGAACGGGCCTTTCAGCGGGTTCCTGTTTAAGAAATGGCTCGCCGGCACCGGCATCTCGGCGCTACGTCCTGGCAGGGCCGTCTCGGTGGTTGGTAGTTCCAATTTTTTAGGCGATGTGAAAAACATGATCGATATTCCCGTGCCTGCGTTTGCTGTCTGGTTGTATATTGGGGATAGGTGAGCCCATCGGCAAGGTTTTGCCGCGTTTGGCCATGTCACATTTGCGGGAAGGAACGGACGTGTCGGGGGAGCCGGATGTCGTGATTGTCGGCGCGGGGGCGGCGGGAATCTCCGCTGCGCGCACTCTGTGCGATGCCGGTCTCGTGGTGGTTGTGCTGGAAGCAAAGGACCGGATCGGTGGCCGCGCCTATACGGATGACGAGAGCGTCGGCATCGCGTGGGACCAAGGGGCGCATTGGTTGCACGATCAAGGGCGCAACTTTTTCGCGGAGTTTGCCACCGCCCAAGAAATTACGCTGGAGCCAGTTGCCGAAGGTAAGCGGATATGGACCGAGAAGGGATGGGCGGATACGGGATACGTTCGCGATTACGAAGCCTATTGTGACCTCGTTTTCGACCGCATCCAAAGATTGGGCGTCGCCGCTGAAGATGTAGCGATCTCGGATGCGGTGCCCTATCACTTCCAATTTCGCCCAATGTTCGAGTCTTGGTATGCGGCACTCTCCGGCATGGAGCCGGAGCGTAGCTCCGCCTTCGACGATTATCGCTATCTGGACGATACGGGAGATCGCCGAGTGCGTTGCGGTTACGGCGCTTTATTGGCGCAATACGGTGAAGGTATTCCTCTTTCTCTCTCGACCCCTGTGCGGGGGATCGATTGGTCGGGCACGGATGTGGTGGTTGAGACTTCGGGCGGCACGCTGCGCGCGAAAGCTGTCATTGTTACGGTCTCGAACAATGTCCTGGCGGCGGACGCGATACGGTTTGCGCCGCGCCTCCCCGGTCCGCTCGTCGAGGCCTTCACAAACATACCGCTCGGTGAGGCGGAGAAAGTCGCGATTGCATTCGACCGTGATGTCTTCGGGTTGGACGATGCGCATGTTGCCTACGTTCACGCGACGAACGAGGCGGTACGGTTCCAGATACGCCCGTTCGATGAGAATATCGCCGTCGCCTATATGGCGGGCCAGTTTGCCAGATCGATCTCCAAGATCGGGGAAGATGAGATGACCGCGTTTGCGGTCGACCGCCTGGTCGATGCGTTCGGCACCGATATCCGAAATGTAATCACCGCTACGAAAGCGACCGGATGGTGCGAAGACCCGCATATTCGCGGCGGTTACTCGACAGCGCGTTTGGGTTATGCGGACGATCGCTTCACGCTGGCGGAGCCTGTTGGCGAGCGCCTCTATTTCGCGGGCGAAGCTCACGCGGTCAACGCTTATGGCACCGTGCATGGTGCCCACAACTCAGGTGTCGAGACCGCGGAGCGTGTCATCCGACAGCTTAACGGAGCGTCGTGATTGAGCATTGGGGTTCGATATGGCGGCTTTGCGCGCCATACTTATTGCTAAGAATTTTGGAGGATTATCATGGCGCTCGATCAAGTGATGTCGGTTGGAAACGGCGCGACGGAACCTGTCCTGAAACAATTGGCCGATTGGGCCGGTGACGTCTCGCCGGATTGGCCGGAACTGGCGCTCGAACGGGCAGCACATGCCTTCGGAGATACGGTCGCTTGCATGATCGCGGGAGCGGATGACGCCAGTCCGGCGAATGTACGGCGCGGTGTGTCCGCTTGGGGCAGCGGTCCGTCCTCGGTCGCGGGGCAAACCGAGAAGTTGCCCGCACCCTGGGCTGCGATGGCGAATGGTACGGCGGCCCATGCGCTGGATTATGACGACAACGTCCAAGTGGTGTTGGGGCATACCTCTGCAGTTCAGGTGCCGGCGCTTTTGGCGCTGGGCGAGGCGATCGGGGCGAGCGGTCAGCAATTGGTCGATGCCTATATCGTTGGGTTTGAAATCCAAATGGCCTTGGGGCGGGGTGTGAATTGGTCGCATTACAATATCGGTTGGCATTCGACCTCGACCATTATCGGTATCGGAACGGCGGGGGCGTGCGCGCGGCTACTCGGCCTTGACCGCCTGGGTATGGCGCATGCGCTTAGCCTCGGCACGTCGATGGCATGCGGGCCGAAAGCGCAGTTCGGCTCGATGGCGAAATCCTTTCATGCAGGACTCTCCGCCCAGCATGCGTTGACCGCGGCGCAACTCGCGGCCGCGGGTCTAGAAGGTCGGATGGAAGTTTTGGAAGCACCGATGGGCTTTCTCGAGCTTTTCGGTGGCAATTTTCCACCCGGGTGGGAGAAGTCGCTCGAAAGATTCGGCGAGGAGTTGGCAATTCTGGAACATGGTATCGTCCCCAAGCGTCATCCTTGTTGTGCCTCGACCCATAAATGTCTCGACGCGGTGCTCGACCTGCGGCGCGAACACGGGTTCACGGCGGATGAAGTCGACAGCGTCCATACGGTCGTCGGCAGTTCCAACAAGCGGAACCTCTCCTACGACGACCCGCAAACCGACCGTGAGGCGAAATTCTCGATGCAATATTGCGTGGCGCTTGGTCTGGTACAGGATCATCTACGCATCGCCGATTTTGCACCGGAAGCCGTCTTCCGCCCGGAACTGCGGGCGCTGATCCCCCGCATCACCATGGATGCGTTTCCGGTTGAGATGGAACACGCGGCGACGACCCCGCCGGATCATGAAGTGACCGTGCGTTTAAAGGACGGCCGTGTGCTGGAGACAACTCGAGCCCATCCTCGAGGCACAATCGACGATCCGTTCGACGAGGCCGATCGTATCGCGAAATTCGCCGACTGTGTGGCTGGAAGATTGAATGAGGCGGAGAGCACGGAGCTGAGCACGCTTCTATCGACTTTCCGCGAATTGGAAGAGCTGGAGCCTGTCACCCGGTTCTTGCGCTTCGACGCAGGGTAGCTTTCATGGGACACACAATTACTGAGAAAATTCTCGCCGTGCATTCGGGACAAAGTTCCGTCGTGCCGGGCGATATCGTCATGGCCGATCTGGACCTTGTCGTCGATCTGGACATTGTCTTCGGCATCACTGGCGGACATCAGACGCCGACCCGAGTATTCGATCCGGACAAGATTGTCGTTGTCGCAGACCACACCGTCCCGGCACCGAGCATCGCCGCCGCCAACGCGATGAAACGGATGCGTCAATTCGTTGACAAGTTCGGTATCGAAAAATTCTATGACGAAGGGCGGCATGGCATCGCCCATGTGGTCTTGGGCGAAGATGGATTGGCGCTCCCCGGAATGACGCTCGCCTGTGACGATTCGCATTCCTGCTCCTCAGGTGCCCTCAACTGCCTTGCGCGCGGCTTAGGCTTGGCGGATATGATGTATGCGCTCTGCAAGGGGCAGGCGTGGTACATGGTCGGGCCGACCGTGAAGCTGATCCTCGACGGCGATCTTGGCGAGCGTGTCTATGCCCGCGATATCCTGCATCACATCGCCCATATTCACGGAGCCTTTCCAGGCCGCAATCTGGAATGGGACGGCGACACCATTTCCGCCATGCCGATGCAGGGGAGATTTACCCTGGCGACGCTATCGGCGGAGCTCTCGGCGGAATTTTCACTATTCCGCCACGATGACGTTCTTGCCTCGTATCTCGATGGCCGGGCGTCGAAACCGTATGAGCCGGTCGACCCTGATCCCAATGCAACGTATGAACAGACAATCCGGATCGATGTGTCAGATCTGGAGCCGTTAGTGGTCTTACCACACAAGGTCGCGCATAACGCTTGCCCGGCGACTGAGCTATCTGAGACAAAAATCGACCAAGCCTTTATCGGGTCTTGCGCCAATGGCCGGATCGAGGATTTTGCCATCGCAGCCGAGATAATGGCCGGCCGCCAAGTTGCCCCCGGCGTGCGCATGATCGTAACGCCGGGAAGCCAAAGTGTTTTTATGGAAGCCATGGCGAAAGGCTATGTAGCGACCTTGATGGACGCCGGTGCGGTGGTCACCAATTCCACCTGCGGAGCTTGCTACGGCGGCCATATGGGAGTGCTCGGCGATGGCGAGGTGTGCATCACCGCCAGCACGCGAAATTTCCAGGGCCGCATGGGCAGCGCCGAGGCGGATATTTATCTGGGATCACCGGCAACGGTCGCGGCTTCCGCCGTACGGGGTGTCATAACCGATCCACGGGAGATTTGAGTCATGGCTTTGCAAATCGAAGGGACCGCTTGGGTTTTCGGCGACGATATCAACACGGATTTGATATTACCGGGGGCCGCATTTTTGCTGCCGGTAGAGGAGCAGATCAAATATTGCTTTTCCGCCAATAGGCCCGGCTGGTGCGACGAAGTGCAGCCCGGTGACGTGATCATTGCGGGCACGAATTTTGGCCTCGGATCGGCGCGGCCGATCGGCAACGTCTTCGCGCGGCTCGGGGTCGCCGGAATCGTCGCTGCTTCCTTCAATGGGTTGGGTCTGCGGAACTGTGTAAATTATGGCGTTCATGTCCTTCCTTCCCCGGATGCAGTCGGTGCGATTGCCGATGGCGACCGGGTCGCGATCGATTGGGAAGCGGGGACCATCCGAAATTTCACGCAGGGCAACGACGTCTCGGGTAACCCGGTTCCGAGGGCGCTTCTGGATATCGCGGAGGCGGGCGGTGTCGTGCCGGTCTTGCGGGCGGAAGGCCTGCTGGAAGACGCAGAATAAATCTTAATTGACCGGAGGCTCTTTTCTCATCCGCCTTCGCACCTTAAATAGACCTCCGTAATGGATGAATTTCTCGATACCAAAGGTTTGGCCTGCCCGCTGCCGGTACTGAAGACGCGCCGCCTGATGAAGAAAATGGAGCCGGGCAAGGTGCTTACCGTGGAGGCAACGGACCCGGCATCCGTGATAGATTTCAATCATTTCTGCAATACGACCGGAAATGAAATGGTCGAGCATACAGAGACTGATGGTGTGTTTACCTATGTGATCCGTTGTAGCGCGTGATCGGCATACCGTGAAACCAAAACAATTCCGCGCTGCCATTGAAGAGAGCGCGGGCCGCATCGCGCCTTATATCCGCCGCACGCCGACAGTGAGTTTGGCGGCGGGAGAAATGGGTTTGGCGTTTCCCGTCACGCTAAAACTCGAGTGTTTGCAACATACTGGATCGTTCAAGGCACGGGGTGCTTTCAATAAATTACTGAGCAACGAAGTGCCGGCCTCCGGGGTCAATGCGGCGTCGGGTGGAAATCACGGCGTTGCGGTGGCTTATGCGGCGCGGGTTTTGGGCCATAAGGCTGATATTTTCGTGCCGGAGATTTCAGCGGCCGTGAAAATCCAGCGGCTTCGCGAATACGGTGCTCAGGTGAATATCATCGGTGAGAATTATGCCGAGGCGTTAGCGGCGAGCGAAGCGCGCGTTGCGGCGACCGGCGCCCTGGTCGTGCATGCCTACGATCAACCGGAAGCCGTGGCGGGGCAGGGCACTACGGCGCGTGAACTGGAGGAGCAAGAAGGCGAATTCGATACGATCCTTGTAGCCGTCGGTGGCGGTGGATTTATAGGCGGTATCGCGGCCTGGCATCAGGGGAAGACCCGCGTCGTTGGGGTAGAGCCCAAACTTGCACCGACGCTGCACGCAGCCCGGGAAGCCGGAGTGCCCGTCGATGTCGCGGTTGGCGGGATTGCTGCCGATGCATTAGGAGCCAGACGTATAGGCAACTACGGATTCGAAATCGCGGATGCCTATATCGACCAGTTGGCCATGGTCGAAGATACGTCCATTCGCGCCGCTCAATTGCGGCTCTGGAATGAGTTGCGGATCATCGCGGAGCCCGCGGGAGCGGCGGCGCTCGCGGCACTGACGTCGGAGGTCTACCGGCCCGAGAAAGACGAACGGGTCGCGGTCATGATCTGTGGCAGCAATACCGACCCGTCGATGCTGGCAGCCTGACCCTTTGCCGATTGGCAATTTCCGACAATCTTAATATCTAGGATATTCCGCGATTTAGGGAAATGTTATGGCGCTCACTATTACACCGTTATCCGATACCATTGGGGCCGAGGTTGCCGGAGCCGTCCTGTCGCATTCCGCCCCGGCGGGTGATGTAGCTGCGATCCGGCAGGCGCTGATCGATCATCTGGTCATTGTCATCCGGGATCAATCTCTCGATCCGGAACAACTACTCGCGGCGCTGCGCTTGTTTGGCGATACGATGGAGCAGCATCTGACCGACACGCTGATGGAAGCACATCCGGAGATCGCGGTGCTGGACAGTCGCGCCATGCCACCAGACAAACAGGGCCGCGTTATTCCTTTCGGCGGGCGGGATTGGCACACTGACCACACCAATCACGCGCGACCGCCAAAATACACTGCGCTTTATGCACTGAAATTGCCGCCCGCCGGTGGCGATACAAGCTTCGCGAACATGCATGTCGCTTATGCGTCCTTGCCGGAAGATGAGCGCGCCGAATTGTCGGGGCTGCAGACGGTCAACAAGATCGAAGATTTCGGCTATATCAATGAAGAAGCGCAGGAAAAATTCGGAACACTGCCGATCCATCCGCTGATTCGCACCCATCCGGACACGGGAAAGAAAGCACTCTATGTGCATCCTGGCAAGCTCGAGCGGATCGTCGGGCGCGAACCCGACGAAAGCCAAAAATTCATCAACGGATTGCTGGACCGTGTCATTACGCCCGTGAATACCTATCGCCATCAATGGCGGCAAGGCGATCTTCTGCTGACGGATAACCGCGCGGTGCTGCATCTGGCGCACCGGGATTACGATATGGCCGAAGGCCGGGTGATGCACCGGGTGATCCTGCAGGGCGAGGTGCCGGTTTAAGCAAAGCCCCACCCTAACCCTCCCCCGCAAGCGGGAGAGGGGACGTTACTGAGCAGCTGGTTAAGAATTTCCTCTCCCGCTTGCGGGGGAGGGTTAGTGTGGGGGTTACCCCATTCCCCGCACGACATCCGCCTGTTCCTTTGCCGCCTTCATCAGGAACGGGAAGTCATTGCCTGCCAAGATCATCCGCGCGCCCATGGCGATGTAATCCTTCATGACCGCGGGATCGTAGATACCGCCCATGCCGAGGAACTTGCCGTGCTTCTCGCAGGCCGCCGCCGCGGTCTCGTAATGCTTGACGACGCGTGCATCTCCTATTTGGCCGGGGATGCCCATCTCCATGGTCAGGTCGCTGGTGCCGATCAACAGAGCATCGATCCCGTCGATGGCGGCCATGGCTTCCGCGTTCTCGATCGCTTCCTCGGTCTCGAGCATGACGATCAGTAAGGTGGCATTGTTGATCACCTCCGTCGCTTCGCCGACCGGCGTCGGCACGAAGTCGAGCTGCGGCAGGGAGCCGGTGATGGAGCGTTTGCCGATTGGGGGATACTTCACGTTCTCAACCATATTCTTGGCCGTCTGAATATCGTCGACATGCGGGACGACGATGCCTTGGGCACCGGTGTCGAGAATGCGGCTGGCGTGAAAATGCTGGAACCCCGGCACCCGCACGATGGGAGTGATACCGGCATCCTGCGCGGCGATGCAAATTTGGGCCGCGTTATCGATCGACATGGAATTGTGCTCCATATCGATGAACAGCCAGTCGTAACCGGCGGTCTTCATCATCCTGCCGATCTCGACGACGCGGGTCATGCGCAGCCCGACACCGATGGCGAGCTCGCCCGCTTCCAGTTTCTGTTTCGCGACATTGACGATTTCGGCCATGTATTGGGTTCCTTTGGTTAAGCGGTTTTGAGTAGTTCGTCTGGTTTGTAGGTGGCACTACGCGGGCGGACCCCTTTGCGCGGGCCGTTGAGCGCCTTATTCGCGAAGTCGGCATTCAGCGGTCGGGCTCCATCGTGATTGAGCCAAAGCCGCAGAAGCAGGCGTTTTCGTTCTTCTTCTTCGTAATCCTCGAAATCACCGCGCGAATGCAGGATCACGGAATTGTTGAGCCATTGAATGTCGCCGGGCTCAAAGATCATGGAAAGTTCAACATCTTCGCGAATTGCGACCTCGCCGACGAAATTAATGGCGGCTTGTTCCAATTCAGTGAGCGGAGCGCCGGCTTTCACCGCACCCGCTTCGATGGCTTTCTGATTGAAACGACAAGCGAGGTATCCCTCGTGCCAACTAAAGGTCGGGATGCGATGAGTGACTTCGTTCGGATCGCCGGTCGGCCCTTTACCGTCGAGCTCGAAGTGAAAACCTCGATGCAAGGCGGGCAGATATTCCGGATGTTTGTCGAAGACTTCGTTGTAAATCGCCATCGAGCTGCGAATGGTGCTGGCGCCGCCGGATTTCGCGACGCGCAAACAGACCAAGCCGACAATATCGGTGATGTCGCAATGAGGGCGCAATTCCGCTGAGCTCATACTGCCGCGATGTTCGCTCTTGGTATAGTCGAACCCATGGTCGCGGATTTCCTGGATCAATTCGCCTTTGATGTTCTGGGACTCTGCCACGCCGATATGCTGGCCGATGCCCCAATAAATTCGGCGGAGGTCGGCTTCGTCGTAGTTCTCGACCGGAAAGCCCCGCATCAGGACGAACCCACGCCCGTATTCCAACTCATGGACCATCCGCGCCAGCTCGTCGGCGAAGCCATCCAGGGGGAAATCGTCTTTCGTGACGTCCTGCTCGGCCAAGCCCTTTTCCTTTGAGTGGTGAAGGGCCGCGTCCATTTCCGCCACATGTTCCGGCTGGATTCGCCAAATCCAAGATGTTTCGTCGCGCAGGTCCTTGCCGTGCCAGGCACAGGCCAAGTCTATGCGGACAGGGTTTTCCGGCGTGCCGCCAAGTTTACGAGCATCTTCGGTCATGATCGATTTCCTCCGCTTCTACTCAAACTATAGTTATTGCGGCAACGGCGCGCTTCAATTTCGCGCGAAATCGAAAAGGAAAGATACATGGAACGCTCGACGACGCGATTGCGCGCCCTTCTGAAGGAAAAAGACTTTGTTTATATGCCCGCTGTCTACTATCCGCTCGGCGGCCGGCTGATTGAGGATATGGGTTTCGATGCGGCCTATGTCGGTGGTTACGTCACCGGTGGCTCGCGGGCCGTGAGTGAGCCATTGCTCACCATGACAGAGCAAGTGGAGACGGCGGAGCATGTCGCGCGGTCGATTAAGGCACCAGTGATCTGTGATGCCGGCGCCGGGTTCGGCGAGCCGCTTCATGTGACCCGCACGATAAAGGAGTTCATCAACGCAGGGGTGGCGGGCGTCCATATCGAAGATCAACTTTTTCCGAAGCGCGCGCATTACCACAAGTATGTGGCGCACGCGATTCCGGCGGAAGAGCTTGTCGATAAAATCCGCTGGGCCTGCAAATCCCGGGACGAGCACGATCCAGATTTCGTCGTCATCGCGCGCACCGACACTTGTCGTTTCGACGGATTGGATGAAGCGGTACGGCGGGTCAATATGTGCGCCGACGTGGGCGCGGATATGGGATTGCTGTTCCCGATGAACGATGAAGAAGCGGAACGAGCGCCAAAGGAATGCAATATCCCCTTGGTCTATGTGCAGAGCCGCGGTAACCGTGAAGGTCGGCCGACCTATTCGATGGAACGGCTGCGGGACATGGGCTACGCCGCCTGTATCGACGCGCAGTTATTCTTGTTGGTGAGCCTGCATTTCACCCGCAAGGCGCTCGAGGAGATGCGCGAGAAGGGCGAGTATTCCGGTATGTCTTGGGATGAAATGGTGGATGCCCGCCAATCAGTCGAGGATTTGATCGGCCTCGACGCTTACTACGAGATCGAGGAGCAGACGGTGGAAGACAAGAAATGGGGCAAGCGTTAGGCTCGCTTTTCTCTCTTCAATGGGGCGTTAGGTTACTTGGTATCGATGCGGTGAAATCGGAGAAGTGCGATGAACGACTTATCTGTCCAATCCATGCGGCGGCTTTCGAAGGCGGGCGGGGTCGAGATTCCCGGGATGGATCTCTCGCGCCAGTTGAGCGAGGCGGAGAAGCAATTGATCCGCGAAGCGTTCCTCGAGCACCACATTCTGATTTTCCGGGATCAAGATCTTTCGAAGGAACAGCAGACCGCCTATACGGAACAGTTTGGGGAATTGGAGGGGCATGTTATTCGCCAGCGTGACGGCAGCGCGATGCCAATGGTTCAGCAGATCGAAAATCTCGATGAAGAAGGCAAGCCGACTTATAAACCGCTGACCCACGGCAACTACTTCTGGCACACCGACAAATCCTATCACGCGGTCCCATCGCTTGCGACGTTACTGCATGCACAGGAACTTCCGAAGAGTGGTGGCGACACGCAATTCGCAAATATGTACCTGGCCTATGAAGCATTATCGGATGAGCAAAAGCGGGAATATGCCGACCTTCAGGTCGTGCATAGCTGGGAGGCCAATCGCCGCAATACCGGCAACAAACCGGCGAGTGAAGAAGAACGGCGCGAACGCCCTCCGGTCACGCATCCGTTGATTCGGACCCATCCGGAGACTGGTCGCAAGACCCTTTATCTCGGCGTACACACGTCACATATCGAGGGACGCGAAGAGGAAGGTCGGAAAATGCTGGAAGACCTTCAGGCTTTTGCGACTCAGGATGAGTTCGTTTATTCGCATCAATGGCGTGTCGGCGATTTAGCGATGTGGGACAATCGATGCCTATTGCACCGCGCCATTGCCAATTACGGTATGTCGACGGAGCGCCGTATTTTACACCGCACGGTAATCAAGGGCGTCGACGTTCCGCATTAGCGGAACCCCCTAACCCTCTCCCACGCGGGGAGAGGGGCTAGACTCGCACCGTTGGACTATCACCCGCAATCGTCGTTCGGATCATGACCCGCGCATGTTTGTCGCGCGCGAAGGGACGACCGCGATGGACGACGGCGCGATTGTCCCAGAGAACCACATCGTTTGCGCGCCAAGTATGCGTATAAACCCGTTCCGGTGCGGTTGCGAAGGCGACTAATTCGTCAATGAGCTGCTTTGCCTCGTCATCGGGCATGCCGACAATCGCGCCTGCGTGGGAGCCGACATAAAGCGACTTCTTGCCGGTCTCAGGAATATCTCGGACCATGATTTGCTTCACCGGCGGTAATTCGTCGTACTCGGCCTGGGTCATCAGCTCAGGGTTGATGCGATTCCGGGACGCCGCGAAATGATGCAACGCGATTTTCCCGTCAATTTTGGCTTTTGTGTCTTCCGGCAGATCGTCCCAGGCGACGATCATACTCGCGTACTCGGTCTCTCCACCCTCCGGCGGCACGGTCTTGGCGGAGAGCATGGAGGCCAGCGCCGGTGTCGGCTTGAAAGAGCTATCGCTGTGCCAGAGCGAGTTTGCCTTGTGGACCATGTTGAGGCGATGATCGTCCGGCACCACATTGCCGTCTTCGCCAACATTGCTCAGGATCACCAATGGGGTCCCGGCACCGTAGGAGCCGACTTTTGTCGCTTCCAGCGGGCCCAATCTTTTGCTGAATGCAATTTGCTGTTCGTCCGTCAACGGTTGGTCCGGAAAGACGAGAACCGAGTGACTGGCAAAACCCTCGCGCAGTTTGGCAAATGTCTCGTCGTCCAAGTCATTGGCGAGGTCGATGCCGGTGACACGGGCGCCGAAACGGGTGTGCAAAGTTTCGAAGTTGATCATAATCGTAGAACCGCCAGCGATATTTATTCTCTATTCAAGATCGGTCGCCCATTGGCGAATGACAACTGCAGGTCAGTCGCGCAGCCGTGTGCCCGCCGGATCATGGAGGGGTTTCAACGACGCTGTGGCCGCATGCCGGGTGAGCGCTGCTTCGACTTCGAAGCGTCCACTCGCAATGATATCGTCGATCGTGCTGCCGCCAAGCTGGATATAGCCGATGGCGACGGAGCGGCCGACCGTATGACCGTACGCAGCGGAAGTCGTATATCCCAAAATATCGCCGTCGACGAGAATCGGCTCCAATCCCATCAAGATTACATCCGGGTCGTCGACGCTCAGCAGGATACGCCGTCGTCCGACACCATCGACCTTTTGCCGCTCGAGCGCTGCCCGGCCGGTGAAGTCGGTATTACTGGAGAGTTTTGTTGCGAACCCCATGCCGGCTTGAAGTGGCGTGTCGTCAGGGCCGATGTCGTGTCCCCAGGCGCAATAACCCTTTTCGATGCGCAGTCCCGCCATGGCAAAGCTGCCGGCATTCTCTATGCCAAGATCACTGCCCGCTTCGCGAATTCGGTCGTAGAGCGGCAAAGCGGCCTCGCTCGGTACGTAAAGCTCCCATCCTAGCTCGCCCGCATAGGAGATGCGGGAGGCACGGGCGACGGTGTCGCCGATCTCGATTTCCCGGTGGGTGAGGTAAGGGAAGCCTTCATTGGTGAAATCATCGGGGCTGAGGCGGGACAACAATGTCCGGGCGTTCGGTCCCATCACGCCGATCACCGCATAGGCGCTGGTCAAATCCGTTAAAGTGACGAATTCGTCGGCGGCGATGTGGCGGCGTAATAAATCCATGTCGCGGGTTTGCTGAACCGAGCCGGTGACGATCAGGTAAGCGTCGTCCCGTATCCGCAGGGCGACCACATCGCTCTCATACCCGCCGCGGGTGTTCAGGATTGGGGTATAGGTGACGCGTCCGACGGGCACATCCATCCGTCCCGCGCAGACCCGGTCGAGAAAAGCCGGGGCATCGCGGCCTTGGATGAGGATTTTGCTGAAGCTGGTTTGATCGAAGACGGCAACAGCTTCCCGTGCGGCTTTGTGTTCGCGGGCGACGCAATCGAACCAACGGGGTTTGCCGAAGCGAAGTTCTGTGGAGACACCACCGCCCGCCGGTTGGAACCAACTCGGTCGCTCCCAACCGCCCCGGTCGCCGAATTCCGCACCGAGAGACGCGAGCCTCTCGTGCAGGGGTGAGAGGCGCAAATTGCGGGCGCTCTCGAACTCATGTCCCGCATAGCCGATGGCGTAGTGCATGGAGAGATTTTCGGCGGCCCGGTCACGGACTGCCGTGAGTGTGTCTCGCACCCGGGCGAAGCGGCGCACATCGACCGACGAAAGGTCAACGCCGGGATCGCCGTCGACAACCCAATCCGCGAGCGCTTTACCTGCACCGCCGCTACTGGCGACACCCATCGAATTCATGCCGCAGCACATGAAGAAGCCGGGCACTTCGGGTGCTTCGCCCATCAGGAATGCCCCATCCAGGGTGAAACTCTCGGGGCCGTTCAACAACATCCGCACTTCCGCTGTCTCGAGCGCCGGGATGCGGTGCAAGGCTTCTGCCATGATTGGCTCGAAATGATCCCAATTCTCCCCCAGAAGGTCGAAGGAGAAATCATTCGGCAGCTGATTCAAATCGACTGGTCTGGCGTTCGGCTCGAAACTACCGACAAGTAGGCCTTGTGCCTCGTCACGGATATACATGTATCCATCATGGGCACCGAGCACCGGCATGCCGGTATATATTCCATCGAACGGCTTGGTGATCAGCGCATAATGCTCGCAGGCGTAAAGTGGTGCTGAAATCCCTGCCATGCTTGCGATTGCGCGCGACCATAGACCGCCGCACAGCGCCACGGCGTCGCAGGCAATAGTGCCATTCTCCGTTTCGACGCCGCTGATGCGACCGTTGGCGAAGGTGAATCCGGTAACTGGTGTGTCCTCGAATATGCGCACGCCACCGCCGCGAGCGCCTTTGATCAAGGCAGCGCACACATCGCTGGAACTCACCCGGCCGTCGCTCGGTGAGAGAATGCCGCCATGCAGGTCATCCGTATTGGCGATGGGCCAAAGCTTCTTGATCTCCGCCGCGTCGATTTCCTCGACCTCAATCCCGAAGGCGCGGGCGAGCGACGCTTGGCGGCGGATATGGGTCATCCGATCCGCGTTGGCGGCAATGCTAAGACTGCCGCAGCCGATCCAACCGGTCGATTGTCCGGTCTCCGCTTCCAAAGATTGATAGAGCTCGGCGCTGTATTTCATCAGCGTCGTAAGGCTGGAACTAGAACGGAGTTGGCGGACCTGCGCCGCCGAATGCCAGGTCGTGCCGCTGGTCAGCTTCGAGCGTTCCAGCAGGATCACCTCTTTTTTGCCCCGCTTTGCCAAATGGTAGGCGGTCGAGCAACCAACGATACCGCCGCCGATGACGACGATCTCGGCTGATTGAGGAAGGGCGTCGGACATAGTTCTTGTTCCTTTGTGGACGCGAGCAACCTTAACTTAAATATACGAATATCAGTACTGAGAAAGCCGGAAACAAACTTTATGTCGCGGGAAGATAAAATTGCTCTGGGGATCGATGTTGGCGGCACGTTTACCGATGTGCTGGCGCTCGACCGGGTGTCCGGGAAGATCGTCTCCGCGTTCAAGGTGCCGTCGACACCTTCGGACCCGGCCGAGGGTGCGATTACTGGGGTCGACCGATACCGCGAGAGGACCGGGGGCGGGGCGGATGCGGTCTTTCACGGCACTACTGTTGGGACCAATGCGCTGATTACGAAGAAGGCGGCGAAGACCGCGCTGATCACGACAAAGGGGTTTCGCGATGTCTTGGCTTTACGCCGCCATGCCCGGCCGCGCCTCTATGATCTGGCGCCAAAAATCTCCCCCGCCTTGGCGCCGAGAGAGCTGCGTTTCGAGGCTATGGAACGCATGGGCCCGGATGGTGTCGCTATCACGCCTCTGACTGAGATGGAAATCGGAAGGTTGATCGATGAGATCAGAGGGGCAGATGTGGGAGTGGTTGCGATATCATTATTGCACGCCTATGCGAACGATGAACACGAGCGGGCGTTGGGCGCTGCCCTTCAATCAGCGCTGCCGGAGTTGTTCGTCACCCTGTCGAGTGATGTCTGCCGTGAGTTTCGAGAGTTCGAGCGCACTAGCACGGTTGTGGTCAATGCTTTTATCGGTCCAGTGGTACAACGCTATGTCGACGCCCTGGGCGACAATTTGCGCGCGCGGGAGATCGGTAATCTTTCCATCGTCAAGTCGAACGGAGGCCTGACCTCGGCGGCGAATGCGCGGCACTACCCGGTACATCTGATTGAATCAGGACCTGCCGCCGGCATCATTGCGACGGCAGCGCTTGGCGAGGCGGAAGGTCTCGGCGACCTAATTGCTTTCGATATGGGCGGAACGACAGCGAAAGCGGGTGTGGTGGTAGATGGTAGGCCAAAACTCAGCACCGAATTCTATGCGGATCGATTCGTCGATGGGATAGATGTCGGCGGTTATCCTATTCAAAGCCCGGTCATCGATTTGATTGAGATTGGCGCAGGTGGTGGCTCGATTGCCTGGATCGATGTGGCGGGTGTTCTCAAGGTCGGTCCGGAGAGTGCTGGTGCTTTACCGGGCCCAGCCTGTTATGGGCGCGGCGGCGAGCAGGCAACGGTGACTGACGCGCATGTTGTCCTAGGGCATATCGCGGCGGACGGATTTGGCAGCGAGGATTTGGAGATCGACCCAGCGTTGGCGCGCCGTGCCGTCGAGACGGATATTTCCGGGCAACTCGGATGGTCTGTGGAACGCGCGGCTTGGGGTATTTTGCGGCTTGCGACGGCGAATATGGCGGAGATGGTGCGACTTGCCACTCTGCGCCGCGGCCTCGATCCTCGCGATTTCAGTCTGGTGGCGTTCGGTGGTGCGGGTCCGTTGCATGCAGCCGAGATCGCTCGTGAGGTTGGTGTGCCACGCGTATTGATCCCGCCGGTACCAGGCCTCTTCAGTGCGATCGGCACGCTGCTCGGCGATATTCGCCACGATCTGGTGCAGACCCACTTACGCCGCCTCGATGATTTGCAAATAGGAGAGCTTGATGCGGGATTCGTGGCGTTGGAAGAGCGCGCTCAGACATTGATCGCGGCCGAAGATGGTGGCGGCGATTGGCGATATGAGCGCTCGCTCGATGCCCGGTTCGAAGGTCAACTCTTCGAGCTGAACTTGCCCGTGGCGACCGGCACCGCACCGGTGACGGATGACTTGGACGTCGCGTTTCGCGCCGCCTATCGCGAGACCTATGGTTACGACTTGCCGGATCACACCGTCCAGTTAGTGAATTTGCGGTTGGTCGCAAGTGGCGGTGTCCGCGATGGCGGTTGGCCGCGTCTTGCGCTTGAGGGGCACGACGCGGCGGCACGGTCTCGAGAAGTCATCAGCGAGGACGGGTCGCGCCGGGAGGTGCCGGTCTGGCGACGGGATGCGCTGAAGGTAGGCCTGTCCCTTGAAGGCCCGGCGATAATCGAGGATTTTGGTGCGACGATCCGTTTGCTCGACCGGCAGAGACTAGTGGTCCGCGCTTCCGGCATGTTGGAGTTGAGCGAGCAGGAGGCGGTGGCATGAGCGAGATTTCGATCCTGCGCGACGACCCTGTTACTTTCGAAGTGGTGCGCGGCGGCCTCTATGCGATCTGTGAGGAAATGAAATCGGTTATGATGCGGGCGAGTTTCTCGCCGCTGCTCAGCCTCTCAGCCGATCTTTCCTGCGCTATACTCGATCACGCAGGCGATGTGGTGGCACAAGGGAACGATATCCCGGTGCATTTGGGGGCGATGCCATTCTCAGCGACGGGCATCCTAAAGGCATTCCCCTTAGAGACGTGGCAGCCGGGCGACGCTGTGTTGTCTAACGACCCGTATTCCGGTGGCTCACATCTGCCGGACATGACGCTACTAACGCCAATCTTCGATAACGAGGGTGTCGTGGGCTTTTCCGCGAGCCGCGTCCATTGGCCGGATATCGGTGGATCGTCGGCGGGGTCGTCCTCCGTGACGGATGAGATCGTGAAGGAAGGCGTGCGGGTGCCACCTGTGAAGATCATGCGCGCGGGCGAGCCTGACGAAGGGGTGTGGACACTGCTGTTCGCCAATGTCCGCATTCCAGAAGACCGGGTCGGAGATTTTCGTGCGCAGGCGGCCTGCAATGCGCGGGGCGTGGCGCGGGTCGAGGAGCAGATCGCGCGCTACGGCGGGTCCGCGATGCGCCGAATTTTCGCGGAGACGCAGGATTACAGCCAACGCATGGTCGAGGCGGTGCTGGATGACATTCCCGATGGCAGCTTTCGCGCCACCCATCATCTGGACGGCGACGGCTATACCGAGGATTCCGGCAACGGTGATTTCGGCATTACCGTTGAGATCATCAAGGCCGGTCGGAAACTGCATTTCGATTTTGCCGGCACCAACGCTCAGGCGAGAGGACCGGTTAGCGCGCCCTTCGCCGTCACCGCATCGGTCTGTTACTACACAATCCTGGCGTTGGCGGGCGGCTCCGTGCCACCGAATTCGGGCGCCTACAGGGTTGTTGAGATTTCCGCACCGGAAGGCAGCCTCGTCAATGCGGTCTATCCGGCACCTGTGGTTGCGGCGAACACGGAGACATCTAACCGAATCGTCGATGTCCTGCTCGACGCCCTGGCCCCGGCCATGCCGGGACGGGGGATCGCGGGGAGCTATGGCTGTGCCGGGGTGTTCGCACTCGGCGGAGTCGATCCAGAGCGGGGCAAGCGCTTCGTGCATATGGAGACCATCGGCGGCGGCATGGGCGCGTCGCCGCAGGGGCCGGGCATCGACGGGCACCGGGTCCATATGGGCAATACTATGAACCTGCCGAACGAATCGGCGGAAGCGGGCCTGCCGCTGCGCATTGAAGCCTACGAGTTTGTGGAAGGATCGGGCGGTGTCGGCCGCCATGTGGGTGGCATGGGAGCCCGCAAGGTGATTCGTGCCTTGGCTGACAATATTGAATTCTCGTTGCTCTACGAACGGGCCCTCAATCCGGCGCAAGGTACGGCGGGTGGTTCGTCGGGCGGTGCCGCGGCCTTTGCGATAGAACACGTCGATGGATTGCGTACCTCTCTCTCGTCGAAGACACCGGCGGGTCGCCTGATGAAAGGTGAAGCACTTTGGATCGAAACCGCTGGTGGCGGCGGCTGGGGAAAATCTTAATTATGTATCCAGGTGAACATTACGTGGATTCGGATTTGTGATGGAGACGAATATCCTAGGACCGGGGTTTGCGGTCGAAATTTCCGGGGCCGACCTCTCCATCGATCTGACGGACACGCAATTCGTCGAGATTAAACGCCTTTGGCTTGAAAATAAGGTCGCGGTATTTCGTGACCAAAATTTGGAAGATGATGCGCTGGTTGGCTTCACAAAACGTTTTGGGCCACTTTTCGTGCATGTCCGCTCGCAGTTCAATGACGCGGCGCACCCAGAGATCATGCTCATTTCGAATATTAAGGAAGATGGCCGAAATCTGGGTGAGCTGGGGAATGGCGATCTGGCGTGGCATTCCGATCAGTCGTATTCCGCTCGTCCCGTCTTCTCGACATTGATGTATGCCATCGAAATACCGGAGGATGGCGGTGGGACCTGGTTCTGTGATACCGCGCGCGCCTATGAGCGGCTTCCCGAGGGGATCAAGCAGCGCATTGCCGGTTTACAGCAGAATTTCTCGATCGAAGTTACGGTTGCGACGCAACATGTCGCGCTCACCGAGGAACAGCGTGCGCAAAAACCGCCGGTGACCCATCCACTAGTGCGCACACATCCGGAGCTTGGACGAAAGTCACTCTATCTCAGCCCGGCGCACAGTACGGGCATCGCGGACCTGTCGGAAGGAGAGGGCGCGTCGCTCCTAGCCGAGCTCGAGGACTGGGCGGAGCGGCCGGAATTTACCTATTGTCATGACTGGCGCGTCGGCGACGTGGTGATGTGGGACAACACCTCAACGATGCATCGCCGCGACGCGTTTTCCCCCAACGCGCGGCGGATGTTGAAGCGCACCGGATTCGAGTTTACCGAGGATCGAGGGGTGCCGTTCTAGGCACTTCTTCCTTGGTGTATTGACATATCGGGCCGCAGAGCGCCTTAATTGTTAATACGTGATGCATTCGTTTGGTGCTACCTGAATAACCGGTACGCCGATTAGTTAGTTAACCCCTGACAATGTGTACGTTCAAAAGATGCGTCGTCGCATCACGCGCGGCGCGTATTCGTTACTCATTCTAAAGGATCTAGCTATGGCTACTGGTACGGTAAAATGGTTCAACTCAATGAAAGGTTATGGATTCATTGAGCCTGATGACGGCGGCAAAGACGCCTTCGTGCATATCTCCGCTGTCGAGCGCGCGGGATTGGGTTCGTTGAACGAAGGCCAGAAGGTTTCCTTCGACCTGCAACCGGGTCAAAACGGAAAATCTTCCGCTGAAAACCTTACGATCGTCGATTGATGCGACACGGCCGTCTTCCGAGAGGGGGCGGCCGCTGTTTTTCTATTCGTGGCTATTTCTAATAAGCCGCCCGGCGAGGAACAAATAACATGTCACAAGACGGAAAATCCGCCGCCGAAAAACGCTCTGAAGAACGTCAGAGAATGTATAAGCAGGTTCTGAAGGAGCGCGAAAACGTCGACCGCAAGGAACGCGCCCGCACGGCTGAGTTGCGTGCGCTCCGGTTGGCGAAAGAAGCCGCGGACAAAGAAGCAACTCCAGCGAAGAAATAGCGCTCGGTGCTACTCCGCGGCTTGCGGGGCGCGGTATTGCGTCAGGCTGCCTGCATGCATGATTGATCCCGGCAAGGGATGGCCGACGATATCCTCAGCCAAGCGTGCCACCTCGATCAGCTTATCCAATTCGACCCCGGTCTCGATACTGTGTTCATTGCACAAGAAGACGATGTCCTCGGTGCAGACATTGCCAGCGGCGCCTTGTAGGGCCGCGAACGGACAACCGCCCAATCCCGCGACGGAGCTGTCGAAAAGGTCGACTCCCATTTCCAAACCCGCATAGACATTGGCGATACCCATGCCCCTGGTGTCGTGTAGATGCAGGCAGATGCGCTTGTCGGGCCAAGTCTCGCGGACTTTGCCGACAACCTGCTTGATGCCGTTTGGCGCCGCCCAGCCCATGGTGTCGGCAAGGCTCAGGATTTCGATGGGCGTGCCTTCTTCATCTGCGATATCGAGAATTTCCTTTAGGCGTTCAACCACTGTCTGGGGCGCGATGGAGCCCTCAAAATTACAGCCGAAGGCGGTCATGACCGAGGCGCGGCGGACCGGGAGATCATATTTTTTGTATAGCTTGATCTGACCGCGCTGGACCTCGCGGTTGATCTCGAAGCCGCGGTTCGTGTTGTGCTTCATGAAGGTCTCGGACGCGGTGGTTGAGATCGAGCCCATATGGGTCAGTTTACCACTGTGGCGCATGGCCCGCTCGATACCCCTCTCGTTCAGCCAGAGCGCGTGATAGACGACGCCTTCTTTCGCCGTGAAACCTTCGATCACTTCGTCCGCATCGGCCCAACCGGGAACCCGCTTCGGATTCACGAAAGACGCCACCTGGATTTTCTTCAATCCAGTCTCGGAGAGCGCATCGATCAGTTCGATCTTCCGTTCCGTGGAGATCGGTCCTTTCTCGATCTGAAAACCTTCGCGGGGGCCTTCTTCCTGAATATCGACTTTCTTTGGCAGATCACTCATCGCTCTCTCCTTAGCTCCAACTGCGCTAACATTGTCTTTGTAGGGATATGCGTGCGCGGTCGTGAAATATACAGGGCCAATGCGGTCAAATATCCGCCATTGGTCGGCGTCATTAGATTTCGGGCCACACGGTTGCGGATCATCCGTCGCGCGCTCGCTTCGCCGCGTCCAGTACCTCGGGTGATACACGCACCGTCATGGTCAACGCATGGAATGAGAGGGTCTTGCCGTGACCGTCGAGGTTGAGGCTGTTGTTGACGCCGCCCTGCAAGACGTTTTCCAGGACGAAGTTGAACGCCTTCAGCTTTGGTAGATCGTAGCGTTGCGCATGGGTAGCGCCCCGGTGGCGGAACATCTCCAGCATCCGCGCTTCCGTTGCTTGCTCGGCAATTGCGTTATAGGCGCTGTCGTCATAGGGAATGATGCTGACGTTGAGCCGATCGCCTTTATCCCCGGTTCGGCCATGGGCAATTTCGTAAAGTGGGACTTCGATGGTGTGATTAGATGTCATCTTCGGTCACCAGCCTTACTTTCGGGTGCACATCTTTGCGGGGCACTAGGACGGAGCCCGTCTTCACCCGCCAGGTCGTGTTTCGCCGCACCCCGCCGCCGCCGGCCGGGCCATCGCAATAGAGCGATTCAACCTCGCGCGCGACCAAGGCCGCCGTCGCTTCGTCATGGGTGTTGGCGGCCACGCGCATTCGCACTTCCTGAGGTTCGCCGTCAAAGGAAGCGGTCAAATCTCCGCTGTCGCCGTCATGAATGCTGACCGTGCCGATCAGGTCGGTCCGTAAGTCGCAATCGAGGCCCAGCACGTCGACCCGTTCGCGCATGGTTTGCGCCGCCAGTTTCGCGCGCGCCAACGCGTTTGGTCCGGCATAGGATATTTCACCCTCACCGAGCCACCCGCCGTCGACGCTGATCGTGACTTTCCATGTGTCCGGCGCGGGTTTGCCTTTAGCACCACTCACCCGCACCCGGTCCGGTCCGATTTGCTCCACCACAACATTGGATATGTCGAGCGTGACGTCCGGCGTCAGATAACAGCTCGGGTCGTCCAATTCGTATAGGATTTGTTCCTTTACGGTGCGTGTATTGACCACGCCGCCGCTGCCTTCCGGCTTGGTGATGATCAGGCTTCCGTCTTCCTGCACTTCCGCGATGGGAAATCCGATTTCCGCCATTCGCGAGACGTTCTTGCGGCCTGGGTCTGCATGGTAACCGCCGGTAATCTGCGAGCCACATTCGAGCAGGTGACCGGCGAGAACACCCGCTGCCATCATATCCCAATCATCCGTGGCCCATCCGAAATGATGCATTAGCGGGCCAAGTGTCAGCGCCGAATCCGTAACCCGGCCCGTAACAACGATATGCGGGTTAAGATCGATCGCTTCGGCGATCGGCTTCGAGCCCATATAGACGTTGGCTGCCAGAATGTCGGTATTAGCGAGATCGAGAGGCTTTTCCTCGCCCCATTGCTGGGTCTGCAGCCCGCGCAGGTTCTCTCGCAGGTCGTCGCCCTCGATCACCGCGACCCGTAGGCCGGAAATGCCTTGTTCCTTGGCCAGAGCGTGCAGGCGTTTTGCTGCTCCCATGGGATTGGCGGCGCCGAAGTTACCGATGATCGGCACGCCGCTCTCGACACAGCGCTTCAACACTGGGCCGACGAACCCAGCGAGATCAGGCGTATAGCCCTTCTCCGGGTTGGCGCGGCGTTCGCGCTGCGCCATGGCGAGGGTTCGCTCCGCCAAGGTTTCGTAAAATAGGGCGGCGGGTTGGCCGGACGCTATCAAGGAGTCGATGACCGGGCCGCCCGCATCCATCCGATCGCCGGAGAAACCGGCGGCATTACCGATATGCATATTCTCTTTGGTCATATTAACCCCTTGCCCAATCGGCGTCGTAACGCCCCTATGGCGAAATCCTGACAGCTCATACCTGCACGCGCGCCCCAGGCGGCTGCCAATTCGTTGACGTGACTGATCATTCCGGTGTTCCAGATCGAGCGTGCGTCTCCAATACGGGCGGATTCGTGGCCCACAGTGGCACCCGCCACGCCTTGCTCGTCCATGACCGGCAAACGGCTAATACCGGCTCGGTTGCGGCCCACACCCGCATCGTGGAACACGGCGGCGCGTACTGGTTGATAGATGGCTTGCCCGCTGGCGCGATTGGTGGCCAGGATCGCGCCATGTGACCCGATGATGACAACTCGTCCGGCATCTTCGGGGATCAGCAGTGAGGCTGAATCCAGACCCCAAATCTCGGCTTCCCATAGCTCCGCACGGAATTTGTAACGCCCTTCGGAATGCGCCGGGGCACTACCTTCGAATGCTGGTGCCGCCCGCATTTTGCGGGCGCAATTCACGGCGGGCTCTCCGACGGCACAGCCGACGGCTCCTGCCGCTGCGTTGGTGTAACTGATGACGCCTCGCGACAGCATATCCTCACCGTCGCCGATGCAACCGGTCGAATGGGCGACCGTGGCGGCTGCAATGCCAAGGTCTTGCAGATATTCGAGGCTGCCGATGCCCGCTTTGTCACGACCGACGCCGGCATCGTTCAGGATAATCCCGCGCGGCCCGGCGGACGCCGCCAGATAACCCGCGTAGACCCCACCGTGACTGCCCGCCAGGATGACTGAACCCGCGTGTTCCGGTTTCGGTTTCGTCACCGTGTCCAGAACCCAGATGGGGATATCGTTATCGGATGCGTTGCGTTCGGCCATGGTCTCGCTACGTCATAATTGTTTCCCAAAGAGATATAGCGCGTCGACCCAGTTTGCGTCACGCTGTCTTGAGTGCCGCATTTCGATTTTGAGCACGCACGAAGTACGTATTTAATGGTCGATCAACGACCAATTGAAAAGGAATCATACGCTGTGACCAAACGAAAGGCGAAAGCGGTTGGTATTAACCATGTGGCGTTGGAAGTAGACGATATCGATGCCGCCTTGGCGTTCTATGGGCGCTTCCTCGATTTCGAATTGCGCCATCGCAGCAATACCATCGCTTTCATCTATTTCGGCGATCAATTCATCAATTTCTCCCGAGGCCGAGAGCAACGACCGGATAATGCCCGTCATTTCGGCATCGCGGTCGACGATAAGGAATTGGTCCGTGAAACGCTGATCGAAATGGGAGTGGAGTTAATCGATAGTCGGTTTCTCGATTTCCTAGATCCATGGGGAAATCGGGTCGAGATCACGATCTATACCAATATTCAATTCTCCAAGGACCCACATGTCCTAAGGGGGATGGGTCTCTCGCATTTAGAAAAAACCGACACTGCGCTCGAAGAATTGCGCAAAAAGGGCATGGCGCCTTAGTTTCGACAGCGGGCCTATTGTCGGTATTTCTTCGGCGGTTGCGGATTGTTTGCAGGGTTGGTGTCGTGCTTGGTCAGCTTATCCAGCAGTCCACTGGCCGCCAGCGGCTGCAGATCCGCTTCGAGGGGATCGGCTTTCGCCTGGTCATAGACTTCGTCTCCATCGACATAGAGCGTGAAGGCCTTCAAATATTTCGCTTTTTTAACTGGGTCGTCGATAGTGTCCTTGGTCCATTGGTAAAGCGGGTATTGATCGATGCCCTCTTTCTCCGCCGCGTCGCAGTACCCCGCGAAGGCGTCATACTGACAGCTCAGCACGGCGTTATGTTTGGCGAGGATATCGCCGAGGGGCTCCAAGCTGGCATCGTTCGCATCCCGTCGCGCGGCCGCGGACCGCTCGTCGTCCAAAGTAATCCGAATCTGATATTGCCAATCGACACTCATGACCGCACCTCAATGAATTTACACTAAAGTATTTTGGCAGCCGGGCGTGGTTTCGCAACCGGTGCTATGTCTTTTTGCCGCGATTTCTTCGTCAGAGGTCTCGGAAGATTCCTCCTTGCCGAATAGGTCTCTTTCGCACGGGTCGCCACGCTACATATAAAACAAAGCGACGAGGCGCCTAAATGAGGGGGAATCGGAAATGCCAAGTGGTGAGACAATCGAACGATTTCACATAAGACGGCTATCGATCACGCCGGCGATCTCTTTACCTGAACGTTTGTCGGATGTGAAGGGTTTGGACGTTGTCTTGATTGAAGCTTGGGGCGAGAGCGGTCGCGTCGGTTATGGGGATGCGCTTCTGCTTCCGGGCGAGACACCCGAGACGATCGAGCAGGCCTGGATGATTGCCTGTAAGTTAGCGGAGGTCAGCGTCGGCATGGCGATGGCGGATGCAATCGATCTCTACGCACCTTCGCATTCGGTGGCCCCTCATACGGTGACCGCGCTGACGGTGGCGGTAGAGGTCGCAGCTGGCGCATTTGTATTTGACACGCCGCTTTCGGTGCCGTTGGTCGGTGTGCTTGACGCGAGCGACCCCGTAATATTTGACGATTCGTTGGCGGAAGTCGTGCAAGCGGGATATGACACCGCCCGCTTGACCCTGTCCGGAGACCTCGCCGTCGACCGTGAGGCAATCATACAGGCGCAAAGCGCCTTAGGCGGATCAATGGGATTGCGCCTCGATGGCGATCAAGCGTTTACGCCGGAGGATGCTTTCTCATTTGTGCGTTCGCTCGACCCATCGGGAATCGAGTGGTTGGCGCAGCCGTGCGTGGCCGGAGACTGGGAAGCTGCCACCACTGTGAAAGACGCTTCGGAGATCCCGATGGTGGTCTCTGGATTTCTCTATAATACCGAAGATATAGAGATAGCGGCGGCGATGGGTGCGGCGGATATAATCGGCCTCAAGCTCGGTCAAATGGGTGGATTTTCCACTCTTCAGAGAGTGTTGAACACCGCAGGGGAAAATGGTTTGGGTGTTTATCTCGGCGGGGGATTGCAGAGTGATTTATCGACATTTTGGGAGGCAAGCGCCCTTGCGTCACATGCCTCCGTAATCTCCAATCTCACAGGAATTGGCATTGCCCTTGAGCCGTTATTGGCATCAGGAATCAGCCGGGTGAACGGTTCGGCTTCGGTGGAAGTCGACGGACAGCCCGTGCTATCCCCTGACACGTTGGAGCAATGCTGCGTCCAGGAGCTAGCGTTCTAGGGTCGCTTAGGCTGCAGGACGATCGCCGATTTGGGTGCGGTGCATGACCCGGCGTTGTCCTGCGTCAAAGGAGTCACGGCGGTGCATTACCGTCCGGTTGTCCCAGAACACCACGTCTCCGACCTGCCATTGATGATGCCATGTATGCTCCTCACGGGTCGTGTGCTGCCAGATTTCATCGAGCAGCGCTTCCGATTCGTCGACCGACATTCCCATGATGTATGCGTTTAGACGGCGACCGAGATAGAGGACCTCGCGGCTACTTTCGGGATGCGTGCGAATGATTGGGTGAATGGCGCCTGGGCATTTGCTGACATCAATGACTTCATCCATGCCCGCGCGCAGAAAGCCGCCGCTCGTCATGCTCGAATCGTGTTTGATCGACAGACCTTCGAGTTTGGCGCGCAAATCAGCGGGCAAGGCGTCCAGCGCCATATACATATTGCAGAAACCCGTATTGCCGCCGTGATCCGGAATTTCCAGCGAATAGAGAGCGCTGCCGATTGGCGGAACATCGACATAATTCATGTCGGTGTGCCAGATTGCTTCGCCATCGCCGAGGCTTCCGATCGGCACACCGTTCTCTTTGACGTTGGAGATCACCATGATCTCCGGTAGCCCATTGACCGCCTGTTGGCCGTTCTCCTGCGGCGGTGCCAGGTCGAGATCGCCGAAGAGCTGGCTAAAGGCGACAAGCTCTGCATCGCTGATGTTTTGATCGCGAATCAGCACGACGAGATTGTCGATCAGAGCATTGCGGATTAACCGGTAGGTATCGTTGTCGACATTCGCAAGGTCGACCCCTCGAATTTCCGCGCCCAGCGCATCCGAGGCCGGAATGATCGTGAGATTTCCGTAGCGGGAAGAATCCGTTGCCTGTGTGGTTTTAGTTTCCATTGTCCTAACCTCCATGTTCGTTCGTTATTGCCGTGCCGATATCTTCGGCTGCGGATTGCAATTGAGAGAGTTTCGTGAGGGCGGCTGTCGGCGCCAGACGGGCGACAGGGGCGTGGACCGCGAGCCCCGCAATAGCGTTTCCATCATGTCCGTGTATCGGCACCGCGAGGCCCATCATGCCGGTGGTGTTTTCCTGATCGTTAAGTGCATAACCTTGCCGGCGAATGTTTTTGAGCTCGTCGAGCAGCCGATTGGGGTCAGTGATTGTTTGTTCGGTAAATGTTTGTAGAGGCAGACTTTCCACGAGGCGGCGCCGCGAACGGCTATCGAGAGAGGCCAGCAGCATTTTACCGATCCCGGTGCAATGCGCGGGGACACGGCTGCCTGGTTGCAGCTGCATCCGCAATGGCCAATCGCATTCGACCCGTTCAAGGTAGATGACTTCGGGGCCGTCCAGCATGCCGACATTGCAGGTCTCGCCCAAGGCCCCGACCAGGCGCTGGAGAATGGCGCGAACCGTTGCCGTTTGCAGGCTCTGCTCCATGGTGCGTTCGCTCAATCGCCGCAGCCGCCGCCCCGCGGTATATCCATCGCTACCTGGTGCGCGCTCCAGCAATCCTTCATCGACGAGTTGCCGAACGATACGATGCACGGTTTGTTTGGGTAGTCCTAACCACATTGCGAGCGCGCCGATGCTGACCGGACTGGTGCGGTCGATGACCGTTTCCAATACCGTTATCGCTTTTCCCAGGGCGGAACTTGTCTGACCATCGCGGGGCATGAGCCTCTCCTCCAGCGCGAATTATCCAGACCAGCTTATTCAAAACAACAAAAATTTCGTATTTTTGAGATAAATCGTCCCAATTTATAGAAATTATGTCGTCTTTAAATATTATTGCGGCGTATCTGCTCCCGCAGAGTCTGAAGACGTTTGTGAATGCGGGACAGATGCGGATTGGCCGTCAGTGCCAACGCGTATGCCTTGGCTGCGGCTGCGTCATTGCCGAGAACTTCGTAGCACATGCCGAGGCCCGCCAGAGCGCCGAAATGCCGAGGCTCCAGAGCCAAGACCTTTTGAATGTCATCAATTGAGGCTTGTATCCGCCCCATCGTATAGAGCACGGTCGCGCGTTTGTTCCATCCTTCGGCAAATCCCGGTTCGTGCTTTACCAATTGGTCGAAATGATCGAGCGCGATATCGAGGCGCTGCACTTGCATCGCCAGGATCCCCCGTCGGATCAACTCATTGGAAATACCGTCGCCAGATTCGATCCAGATCGACCAGATCTCCGACGTAATCTCGGAAGCGTCGGCTTTGATGTCATCGGCATTCAGGCGTTCGAAAAGACCCTCGAGACGGGGATCCTTCTGGTCGGCCTGAGCCGGAGCGACGATGGTCGCGAAGGCGAAGCCGAGTATGAGCAGAACAAATCGCATGTTTGAAGGATGACGTCTCAGAATGATTGGGGCAAATCGCAATTGCGTTGGTTGTCGAACTTCGCCAAATTGGTGTCATGACGAGCGGGCGATGACAGCGGCGCAACATTTCTCCACCGACCCCACCGATGCACGGCGGTTGTTCCTGTCGGCTTGCCTGGATGCCCGGCTTCCGGTGGCGTCGTTCGAGGCGCCGCGGTCGAACCGGGACGAGCTGCCGGTCCATATCGATGTAGCCCATGCAGGACAAAGCAACGCGCCGACGGTTTTCGTTGTTTGTCCCGGAACACGCATGGCAGAGGGTCTGTGCGCGTCCGGTATCCAAACGTCGCTTCTCCGAACCGGATTGCAGATCGAAATGCCGGGTCCGATTGCCATGGTATTGGTACATTCGGTAGTGCCGGCTGCATTCGAAGCGGCGGCATGGGACGGTCTGATCGAGCAGAGCGCCGTGGAGACCAAATGGGACGATTCGTTGTTAGCTGCGGCTGAAGTCCGCTTCAACGTGGATCGGCAGCAAGAGAAGACGGTGACGCCGGAGGATCGTGAACGTCAGCAATGGTGTCGCCAAGTACTTGCAAATGTCGCGGAACGGTTCTTGTCGCGGGCCCAACATTTGGTTTTTCTCGACGTGCACACCGGCTCGGGACCCTATGGTGAGGCGGAAGTTGTCTCGTGCCACATGCCGGGATCGCAGGATGAAAAGCGAGCCTTGGAGCTGTTTGGTGCCCGTGCGGCGGCGGAAGGTGTTGCAATTTCTAATTTTCAGGGTCCGGTTGCACGCGGCCTGGTCTCGTCCTTGCCGGATCGTAAGTCGACCTCACTGGTCGTCGAATTTGGATGTTATTCGTTGACGACAGTCTTGGATTCGCTGTTGAGCCGGCACGAAGTCACAGGCGCCGGTGGCGAACGGTTCGACGGATTGTGCTACCCGGACGCAGCCGATTGGCGCGATCTGGTGTGGGAGGGGGCGGCCGAGATACTCCGTCTCGGGTTCCAAATCTATCGATCGTAAGGCATTACGTGCTGAGCGCCCGACTTGGCCTTAGCGGGGTTTAAACCCCGGCCAGTACAGCCCAGAATGACTTATTGGTATTGGACAACGAACGATGATGCTAATTGGCAAGGCATTGGCGCACGCTCAAATGAGGTGAGGCATCCACCGCTTTCCCGCAATTCCGATATAATTTGCCGATCCATTGCTTCACCTCCGCGTCGGGCTGTGCGTTACCTGCCTTCTTCCAGGCGGATTGACGCTCCGTCTGATTTGCCGGGGAAGTTTTGGACAACTCGTTCATTAGGCGATTGACCATGTGGACGGCTTTTGTCCGGGATTCGCTGTTTTCGAAAAAGCGGGCGGCAATATCCCGATGTGGTCCGATGGCGGTATCCAGGCCGACGTTCGCCGGTGCTTCGACGGGCAGCATGGACGCACGTTCAGTGTTCCGATATCGAGGGTGACGACCGCAG
>CAJWTF010000004.1 GCA_913046825.1 uncultured Rickettsiales bacterium
ATGTTATTCGCGAACGTGAATTGATCGAAAAGCTGCTCCAAAAGAGAAATATGTTGTGGCACAAATTAGGCGAGCAAAAGAAACTTTGTGCTGCTGTGGCAATTAGGGATCTTATCGCATTCAAGCACCCCTTGTTAGTCTACCTGGGGCTTATAAATGCCTACCGTAGCATTATTGGGAGGACCGGATGTCCGACACGCCAGCCTGGCAGGGCGAACTTTACGACCTGCTGAAAAATGAATTTGATGTGACGCAATTCTCGTATGTGCCTGATGCGGGCCATCGGGAGTTAATCAACCGTTCCATCGCTGATCCGGACGTCCATTCCGTCTCGGTGACCACTGAGGAGGAAGGCGTGGCGCTGCAATGCGGTGCGCATCTTGGTGGCGCGCGCAGCGTGTTGCTGATGCAGTCGAGCGGTGTCGGAAATTGCGTAAACTTTTTCTCGCTGGTTGCTCACGGACGGTTCCCGTTCCTGACCTTCGTCTCCATGCGTGGTGATTTCGGCGAAGGTAACGCTTGGCAATTGGCGATGGGTAAGTCGACGCAGCCTGTACTCGAAGCATCCGGCATTACTTGTTTTGCTGTCGATCGGGAAGAGGACCTCATCCCGACCGCGCGCGCCGCCTGCACCATGGCGTACCAATCAGATGATGCCATCGCGGTTCTGCTGACGCAGAAGCTGCTTGGCGCCAAAGCTTTCCCGAGCGGATAGGAGAAACCACATGTCATCGAAACCAGGCCTCCGGCTCGGTCCGGACACGGATGTCGCCGACGGCGTCCTCGAACGCCGCCACGCCGTCTCGTCCTTGATTGGCGATCCCGGCGATACGCTTTTCATCTCCGGCTTGGCCGGTAGTAAGGACGATGTGCTCAGCGTCGTTGGCGCGGACAGCACCGCCGCCTTCACCTTATCGGGCGCCATGGGTGCCGCCGTCGCAATGGGTCTCGGCCTCGCGTTGGCGCAGCCGGACCGTAAGGTAGTGGTTGTGACCGGTGATGGTGAATTGCTGATGAATGTTGGCACATTGGCGTCGGTCGGCGTGCTCAATCCGCCGAATCTTTCGATCATATGCGTTGATAACGAGCATTACGGTGAGACCGGCTGGCAAGAAAGCCATACGGGGCGCGGCGTTGATATTGCCAAGATGGCCGAAGGCGGCAGCATTCCGAACGTTCGCACGGTAACGAAAGAGGCGGAGTTGGCCGAAGCCGCCCAGATGTTGAGTGAGGGCAACGGCACGTCTTTCGTGCTGGTCAAGGTAGCACCGACAAAAGCGGCGTCGATCTATCGCTCCCGGGATGCGTCTTGGCACAAAGGAAAATTCCGCGAGGCGCTGCTGGGGCATAACTAATTCCCGGCCGGAATACCCGGCCGAGAATTATACACGTTAAGCTCCTAATTCTTCCGCCAATTCAGGGAAAGTATCGACGACGATGTCGTGGGTTGGATTGGGTTCCGGGTCTGGCGGGCCTTCTGCTCCCCATTCGTCTGGCCGCCGCACGAAGGCGGTCTTGAACCCGACGGCCTTGGCGGCGTCGAGATCGAAATTGTGGCAGGCCACCATCAGGATATTGCTGACGTCGAGTTGCAGGAACTTGGCGCAGCCCTGATATGCTTCGGGTAAAATTTTATACTTGCCGATGGCCTCGCAGGAAATGACCGCGTCCCAGTTCAATCCGTTCTTGCGTGCAGTGTCGATAATGATCCGGAAACTGAGGATAGTGAACGATGCGCAGATGAACTTCTCGCGCAGTCTCGGCAATGTCTCTGGAAAGTCCGGCCAGCATTGCAGGCTATGGGCCCGGTCCCACCAAATGGCACGGCGTTCCGCTTCGGTAATGGCGTCGAGGCCATAATCGGCGCAAACATCATCTACGCCCATACGGTGCGAATCGTCGAAATTATACGTCGGCGGTTCGTCCTCGCCGAGCCGCAGCATCCGGCCGAGAGACTTGCGCCGGAGGTCGTTGGCGACGGCGCCCCAATCCTTCTCCAAACCGTGTTTGGCGCCAGCTTCCGCGAAAGCGGTGCTGAATCCGGTATGCCAGTCCAAGATCGTGCCGCCCGTATCGAAGGTAAGCGCCTTAATACCGTCTAAGCTCATGATAGAATGCCCCTAATTCAGATTTAAGAATTTCGTTGATGATTTCACGCACCTCTATAAGGCGCAATAAACGCTTCTGTGAAGCAAGAAATCTATCCGATGGTCCAACCGCCGTCGACGAGAAGTGACGCGCCGGTGATCATGGCAGCCGCATCGGATGCCAGAAAAACGATAGCGCCCATCAGGTCCTCAACCTGGCCAGTTCGGCCGAGCTTAATCTTCGATAACACCGCGTCGTGGAACTCCGGGTCCTTGAGCATTTCCTTCGCCAGCGGTGTCTCGATGAAAGTGGGTGCGATGCTGTTTACGCGAATACCGTTGGGGGCGAGTTCCATCGCCAGCGATTTAGTTAGACCCTCAAGCGCCCATTTCGATGAGCAATAAACCGTGCGGAGCGGCCCGCCTACGTGGCCCATTTGCGAGGAGATGTTGATAATTGCCCCCGATTTCTCCGCCGTGAGAAGACCATCGGTCACCGCCTGCGCCACAAAATAAGCCGCCCGCAGATTTAAATCGAGAACCGTATCGAAATCATCCTCGCTCGTCGCCGCCATGGTCTTCGGACGATTGGTGCCTGCGTTATTGATCAGTATATCGAACGGCCCGCGTTCCGTAATTGCGGCCCGCATGGCAGCGGTTTCCAGAATATCCAGAACCAGTGTATCCGCCGTCCTGCCTGCCGCGCGAATAGCCTCGGCGGCTTCTTCTATTTCGGAGCCGGTTCGAGAGATGAGACACACCTCCGCACCGGCTTCACCAAGGGCAGCGGCGGCGGCGAGACCGATACCGCGCCCGGCGCCAGTCACCAAGGCACGTCTACCGTCGAGGCGAAATGACGGCGTTTTCGGCAGGGATATGGTCATAGGGTGCGTTCTCCCCGGATCGTGATCCGGTGCATGACACGACGGTGGCCGTGATAGTCGTTCAACGCCATATGCTGGGTGCATCGATTGTCCCAAAAGGCGAGGGTGCCGACTTCCCAACGCAGACGGCAGGTGAACTCGGGTCGGGATGCATGGGTGCGTAAAAAATCAAGTAATGGACGGCTTTCTTCCGGCGTCATGCCTTCAATGTGCCGTGTAATTCGGTCGTAACAAATATAGAGGACGGGCTTGCCGGTCTCGCTATGTGGGCGAACCAAGGGGTGTATTGCGGGTTCTGCATGTTTCTCTGGGTCTTTCAGCTTGCCCTTCATTGCCGCCGAGCGGCCCTTCTTCTTGTCGTAGAGATTGAAAGTCTTGAGCTCAGCAATGGCCGCCTTCATGCCGTCCGACAGATTGTCGTAGGCGAGATAGAGGTTGCCGAACATCGTATCGCCGCCTGCCGCCGGGACTTCCTTCGCATATAGCATTGTGCCCATGGAGGGTGTAGGCGTGAACATCTGGTCAGTGTGCCAATTTCCGCCGAAGGTGTGGGTGTCCTCCGGGTTCTTCACGATCTCGATGATTTCCGGATGGTCGGGCAGGCCGGGCATATAAGGGTGAAAATGTGGTTCTCCCCAACGCTTTGCCAAGGCCAGCTGCTGGGCTGGGGTGATGTCTTGATCGCGGAAAAAGACCATGCCGTGATCGAGCAGGATATTGTGAATTTCCGCGAAGGTATCGTCGTCGACTTCGCGCAGGTCCGCACCGCGTACTTCCGCACCCATCGCGCCCGACAGCGGGATGGCTTCGAGGGTCATTCCGCGGCCTCTACCTGGTCCACACCGATTGTTGGATCGCCCTTGACGGTAATGCGATGCATGACGCGGCGATGATCTGGATAGTCGTCGAGCGCCATATGTAGCAGGCACCGATTATCCCAAATGGCGAGCGTGCCGAGTTCCCAGCGCAGTCGACAGGTAAATTCCGGTCGGGTGGTGTGTTGGAGCAGATACTCGATTAAGGGTCGGCTCTCCTCGCGGGTCATACCGTCGAAATGCCGGGTCGTCCGCATGTCGTTGAGGTAGAGCGCGCGATTACCGGTTTCGGGATGGACGCGAACCAGGGGGTGTGTCGCCAGATCGGCGGGTTTGTCCTGGTCTGGTATTTTCTCAGCCATACGGCGGGACCGTGGTGCCTGTTTGTCATACTGGTTGACTGTGCGCAGACGGCAAGCCATCGCCTTCATCCCGTCGGAAAGTGCCTCATAGGCATGGGTCAAACTGGCGAACAACGTATCGCCACCCACGGGAGGCACTTCCCGCGCGTAGAGCATCGTCGCCATGGCGGGGCTCGGTGTAAAAATTTGGTCCGTGTGCCAATGATCGCCAAAGCGGTTCCGCTCCCCCGCTTCCTTGACAATCTCCATGATCTCCGGCCGTTCAGGCAGGCCATTCAGATAGGGGTGTAGATGAATTTCCCCCCATTGCTCGGCGAAGGCGAGTTGTTCGTCGGGTGTCAGGTTTTGATCGCGAAAACAGATTACGCTATGGTCGAGCAACGCTTGGCGGATACCTGCGAACGCGCCGTCTTCAAGTTTCGCTAGATTGACACCCTGAATTTCGGCACCAATGCTGCCGGAAAGCGGTACGATTTTCATCGTCATGCCTCGCTCCTGCTTCACAACCTCATCTTAAGCTGCTCGAAGGATGAGGCTTTCGAAATGCTAAACCGTACCTTCCGCTTTTAACGCCGCGATTTCCTCTTCGGACATTCCCAGCCAATCGTTGAGGATAACTTCGTTATGTTCGCCTAAAAGCGGCGCGGGTTCCACCTTCACGTCATTACCGCTCATACGAACCGGCCAAGCGGGCATCTTCACCTTGCCGCGCGTCGGATGGTCGATCCATTGGAAAATACCACGATCTTCGAAATCCTGATTCTCGCTGAGCTCGAGCGTGTCGTAGATGGCGCCGCAGGGCACGCCGCCGCCGCCGATCGTCTCCATGGCTTCCGCCTTGGTGCGCTCCATGGTCCAGGGCTCGAGCATGGCGTTGATTTCTTCCTTATGAGCAAAGCGGTCACGGGCGGTCTCAAAGCGCTCGTCGCCAATGAGGTCTGCGCGGCCGATGACTTCCAGCAATCGGTGCCATTGCCGGTTATTGGCGCGGTTCACATAGATATAGACGTAGTCATTGGAGCCACCGGGCTTACACGGGAATAGACCCATTGGTGCATTGCCGCCCGTGACGACGCCTTCGCCCGCCCGTGCGGACGGCTTGCCCGTCTTCATTGTGTCCGAGATCGCGAGCCGCGCGTATTGCAGCATGGCGTCCTGCATGGCGAGGGTGATGCGCTGGCCCTCGCCGGTCTCACGCTTCTGGTAGAGTGCCCCCAGGATGCTGATCGCCATCAGCATTCCGGTGCCGGTATCGCCCAGCGTGGCACCCGGTTTCAACGGACGTCCGTCCGGCTCGCCGGTGATCGACATGATGCCGCCGGCCGCTTGGCCGATCATATCGAAGGACAGGAAATCGCTATATGGTCCGTCCTCAGCGAAACCCTTCACTTGCGCGTAGATGATCGATGGATTGACCTTCTTAACTTCGTCGTAGCCCAAGCCCAATCGCTCGATTACGCCGGGGGCAAAATTTTCGATCATCACATCGGCCTCGGCGGCCAATTTTTTGACAATCGCCAAGCCTTCCTCAGATTTGAGATCCGCCGTAATGCTTTTCTTATTGGCGTTGAAGATGAGGAAATAATAAGCGTCGGTGACGCCGTCTTCCGACGACGCGAGGCGACCCTGGTCGCCGCCCTTTGGGTTTTCGACCTTTGCTACATCGGCGCCGAGCCAGGCCAATGCCTCCGTGCAGGATGGTCCCGCCTCGAACTGTGTGAGGTCTAGAACCTTGATACCCGCCAGTGATCCCTTGCCGTTCGCCGACATGCCTTACTCCTTCAATACGCGCCATTTGGTCAGTTGGTAAAGAAGGTACAAAAGCTAGGACGGAAGGCAATGGGGACTAAATTGCTAATTGTTCTTATGGAAAGGCTCCCAAATGAAAGTTCTACAAACTCTTCCCCAAAACGACCTGAATGATATACCGGCGGCCGCCAAAGCGGCGGAGGTTGCCGGGTTCGATATGGTCTGTACGATGGAGAACCGGCACGATCCGTTTCTCTCGCTCGGTGTCGCCGCCGTGACAACCGAGAAGATCATGCTGGGGACGGCAATCGCCATCGCGTTTCCGCGCAGTCCCATGGTCGTCGCCAATGCGTGCTGGGATTTGCAGGTCGCGAGCAAGGGACGGTTTGTCCTGGGATTGGGTCCGCAAATTCGGCCTCACAATGAAAAACGCTTCTCCGTGCCGTGGTCGCCTCCGGTGCCGCGCTTGCGGGAATATGTGAATGCTTTGCGGGCCATTTGGCGCTGCTGGGAGACGGGAGAGAAACTCGATTTCCGGGGCGAGCATTACACTTTCACACTGATGATCCCGAATTTCGTCCCGCCGTCCACAGGCCAAGCACCGGTGCCGGTGACCATCGCGGCGGTCGGCGATCACTCGCTGCGCCTCTCGGGAGAAGCCTGCGATGGTGTGCGCTTACATCCGTTTTGCACCCGCTCCTATCTCGAGGACGTGGTGATGAAGCGGGTCGAGGAGGGCATGGCGAAGACCGGCCGCACCCGCGAGAAATTCGAAGTGACCGGCGGCGGTTTCGTCGCCACCGGGGAGAATGACGAGGAAGTCGACAAGGTCGCCGAATGGGTTCGTTACCGGATTGCCTTCTACGGATCGACGCCGAGCTATTGGCCCGTCTTCGAACATCACGGCCACGGCGACCTCGGGCGCAAACTCAACCAGATGACGAAGGACGGAAAGTGGGATCAGATCTCCGCACAAATTCCCGATGACCTCCTCCACAAATTCGCAGCAATAGCGCGCTTCGATCAGCTAGCGGGGGCGGTTGAAAAACGCTTCGGAGGTGCGGCGGATGCCATTTATGCCAGTACCTCGCAGGATATCCGCCCGCAGATCCCGGCCGACGTCCTGCAAGATATCGCGCGTGTGCCGACGGCGTTTCAGGGTTTTTCGACGGACTGGTAGCATGCCCACATATGACGTTTGGAATAAGGCGTTGATCGATGCGCTTTGGTATTATGATTGCCGAATTCCACGCAAAGGCCATTGCGGCCATCAGCGGTGCCTCTCTGGAAGCGATCTACTTCATTCAAACGTGCCCTTGGCGCAGTAGATGGGCCGCACCGGCTCTATCGTTGATCGAGGGGCTTTCGCCGAAAATGCGCTCCTTGGATTGCGCATATAGCTCGCGGTTCGCACCTAAGGGCGCCAATTGGCGCGCTCTGTCTATCGCCATGCTAAGCAGATCGTCGGCAGCGGCGACGTCTTGCACGAAGCCAGCGGTCTTCGCTTCGGGACCGCTCCAGCGACGGGCCAATTGCACCGTGTCGAAAAACGCGCTGCCGGACAATTTGTGCCGGAACAATGCCAGCTCCGCATCTGGGATGGCGAACCCGATCTGAATTTCGTTGGCACAGAGGTAGCCGCGATCTTCTCGCATTAGCCGCACATCATGGCACAACGCCGCCATGAAGCCGGCACCAAACCCGTGACCGTTGACGGCGCAAATGGTAGGGATCGGAAAGGTGATCAATTTTGCCATTAGGGCGAAGAATCCATCGCCGAATGCCGATTTGTCGCCGCCGTCACCGTCGCCGTCGCCGCGCCGCCAGTCGATATCCAACCCGTTGGAAAAGAACTTTGGATCGCTGGAAGCGGTGATCATTGCCGCCGGACCGTCGGAGGCCAGAACCTCGTCCAGTTTCGAGTCGAACGCGCGGACAAAGTTAGTGTTCCACCGGTTCTCGCCCGCATCCATTGTCAGGATGAATACATCGCCGTCACGTTCAAGATTGATCATTTTCGCCTCGCATTTCGTGTCTGCCCATAACTAACCGAACCAGTGGGCGAAGGCCAAGCGGCAATACACGTCGAGCGCGCCGTCACTAGCAAGATATTGGTTACTCTTTTGTATCGGCGGCGATAGTTAGCTATTTTCTGAGGGCAATTTAGGCGGAATATCTCTGATGAGTTGATCAAGACAATCGCCGCGAATGGTGGCGTGGTCGGGACCGTGGGCTTCCCGGTTTTTCTGACTTAGGAAGGGCAGCCAACTTTGGATCAGTTTATCGATTACATCGCCTATAAAGCCGATTTGGTGGGGATTGATTACGTCGGTATCGGTATTCATTACTACCTAGGCCAGCATCTGGTGGAGGACGATGCGGCGGCAATGGCCCGTTACGATCAATTGGTTGCCGCCGGGCATTGGCGGCCTGCTGAATACCCGCCGCCGCCTCATAAATTCCCGTCAGGCATCGAAACGCCCGAGACCTTGCACCGCACGACCGAGGCATTGCTGTCGCGCGCATTTTCGGAAGAAGAGATTCGGAAAATTCTCGGCCTCAATTGGATGCGTGTTTATCGGGCCGTATGTTGTGGATGATTGAACGTCTGCTTAAACCTTATGGAATTCTGCCGGAGCCCTCTGGTGGCCCGGCACCGGCCCCGCACTAACTATTGAAGGCCATGCGACGCCGTCCAGGTTGAAAATCATGCTCGCAAGGTAATGGGATGACCGTCAAAGAGCGGACAGGAGAGTAAAATGTTTGAGATAAACCCCCTTTCGGATGCGCTTGGTGCTGAAATTGTCGGTTTGGATTTGTCGGAGCCGCTCGACGATGAAAGCTTCGCGCGCGTCCATCAAGCGCACCTGGACTTTCAGGTGATCGTGTTCCGCGATCAGCACATTACCCCCGAACAGCATATCGCCTTTAGCCGCCGTTTCGGTGACCTTTCGGGGCATGTCTACGATCAATTCCTTTTGCCGGGCTATCCCGAGATCCTCAAAGTTTCCAACAAGAAGAAAGCCGATGGTGATTTCGCCGGATTAGCTTCCGCTGGGCGGCGTTGGCATTCCGACCTTTCCTATTCCGCAACCCCGAGTCTCGGCTCATTGCTCTATGCGCTTGAAATTCCTCCGAGCGGCGGCGACACGCTGTTCAACAATATGTACCGCGCATATGAGGCGCTTCCCGAAGTGACAAAGACACGGATCGCGGACCTCAGAGCTGAGTTCTTGATCGGCAGCGCGCGGAAATATTACACAGAGAATGAACGCCCGGCGTTGACCGCGGAGCAAATGGCGCAAGTACCTTCCGTCGATCATCCGGTTGTCCGTACTCATCCCGAGACCGGCCGCAAGGCGCTCTATGTGAATCACGCGCACACGGTTTGCATTCTGGGCATGAGCGAAGCCGAGAGTGAGGAACTGTTGGCGGAGCTAACCGAACACAGTGTGCAACCGGAGTTCGTCTACCGCCATAAGTGGCGCCTGCATGATCTCGTCTTTTGGGATAATCGCTGCGGTATGCATATCGCCGAGCCGCCGCCGCCGGATTCTAATCGCCACATGCATCGCACCACGGTCGTCGGCGACACGCCGTATTAACTGGCAGTGTCGATCTAGTTCCAACTCGCCTCCAATGCTTTGATAAACGCCGGATTCATAACCCCCGCGTATATGGTCCGATCTTTCGTGATACGCCGTGAAGACAGTATTGAAGTTCCATATGGCTGGGTGATCGTGATTGCGTCGCTTATTTTTCACAGTATTGCGCTGGGGGCACCCAACGTCTTGTTCGTCGCCCTCAAGCCGATCGCGGCGGGCCTTGGGTCTTTGCGGACAGTAGCATCTTTCGCTTATTCCCTGCTGATGATCGGGTCGGGGGGTAGGTGGCATCGCCATGTGCTTGTCGATGGATAAGCGCGGGGTCATTCAACCGGTTCTGTTTGGGGCCGTCATGATTGGTCTCGGTGCGATCGTTGCGAGCCAGTTGGAAACCCGTTGGGGGCTTTATGTCGCGAACGGTGTGTTGATCGGCCTCCTCGGATCGTCCGCGATGATCGCTCCACTTGTCACCAACGCGACACGTTGGTTCGACCGTCGGCGCGGGCTCGCGGTCGCCATCATTGCATCGGGACAAGGTGCGTCGGGGGCTATCTGGCCGCCGGTCTTACGCTATCTCAAAGATACTGCCGGCTGGCGCCAGACTTGCTTTTATTTTGGTGTCTTCTCCCTCGCGGTGATGGTTCCGCTCGCCCTGACTTTGCGGCATTAGCGGCCCCGTTTCTCGGTGAGGCGATTGGTTGGCGCCGTTGGAGCGCGGCCCTCGTTGGGTTTTCAGGCGTCCTCGTCATCGTGCAGCCGTTCGATGACCCCATGAATATCTATGTCTTGCTACCTTTGGGCGCGGCCTTCACGAGCGCTTGCCAAGACATTGTGACGCGTCGAATGAGCGATACCGAATCGGCGTTATCGGTTCTCCTATGTTCGAGGTTCTTGTCATGTTAGTGGCCGCTTGTTTTGGGTTCACCGGTAATTGGCGTCTGCCAACACCGATGGATTTCGGCGTGCTGGTGCTCACCGGACTGTTATCGGGGGCCGCGCATTATTTGTTGATCGAAACATTTGTTTTGGCGGAAGCGGCCATTGTAGCTCCGTTCCGATATTCGGCGTTGATATGGGGTCTACTGATCGGCTTCCTTGTTTGGGATCACTTGCCGACCGGGCTGGATTGGTTCGGCATCTGTCTGATTGTCGGTGGCGGAATCTAAATTATTCACCGCGAATCTAGCCAACGAAAAGCTAAGTAGCGGCCTCTGCCTGCGACGAAACACCAGCGTGACTTATCGTTGTCGTTGTCCTAAATCCATGTTGTCTGCAGGCAACGAGCGGTCGGTGCGAACACGATGGATAGTGTATTAGAAGGCTCAGGGGCTGACGGGTTAGCGGCGCTCGACAGACAGGTCCAAGACGATCTCACTGCCCTTTGTTATCCTGCGAAGAAATGGATCTCGGAAACACGCGGCCCCAACGGCGACGCGGTTCTGGACGCGGTCATTATCGGGGCCGGGATGTGTGGGCTTTCCGCATGTTTTGCACTGCTGCGCGCCGGTATCAGCAATGTGCGGATACTCGACCGGGCCGTGGGCGGGCGTGAAGGCCCATGGGTGACATACGCCCGGATGGAGACATTGCGGTCGCCAAAGCAGCTCCTCGGGCCTGCTTCGGGTATTCCCTCGCTAACGTTTCGTGCGTGGTACACGGCGCTGCACGGCGTGGCTGCTTGGGATTGCCTCGATAAGATTCCGCGAACGGTCTGGATGGATTATCTGATCTGGTTCCGCCATACGCTCTCGCTGCCGGTGGAAAACGAAGTCGCGGTTGATCGGGTGGCACCCGATGGCGATCTATTGAAACTTTCCCTTAACGGCGCCAATGAAGATGAAATTTGGACACGCCGCGTTGTCTTGGCGACGGGTCGCGAAGGTTTGGGCGCGGCGAGCATTCCGGACTTCATAAATACCGTGCCGAAGGAGCGCTGGGCGCATTCCTCCGACGATATAGATTTTGCCGCCAAAAAAGGAAAACGCGTGGTCGTGATCGGCGGCGGTGCCTCGGCGGTAGAGAATGCGGCCGAGGCGTTGGAGGCCGGTGCGGCGGAAGTACGCCTTCTGGTGCGCCGGGAGGCGATGCCGCAAATCAACAAGATGATGGGCATTGGTTCCTTCGGTCTCGTCGCCGGATTTTCTATGCTCTCGGATGATTGGCGATGGCGCTATCTTCATTACAACGCGGTGGCGCAAACCCCGGCGCCGCGCGGCTCAACTTTGCGGGTGAGCCGCCATCCGAATGCTTATTTTCACTTTGGTGTGACGATCTCCCGGATTGAACCCCAAGCAGATTACTTGGCGATATCGACGACTAAAGGCCACGCGCTGGAAACAGACTTCATCATTCTTGGCACCGGTTTCGACACCGACCCGATGAAGCAGCCGGTCATGGATGGCTACGCGGACAACATCTTGCAATGGCGGGATTGCTACACGCCACCGCCGGGTCTGGAGAATGAAGGCTTGGCGCTGTTCCCCTACCTCAACCGGGATTTTTCCTTCAAGGAGCGTGAAGTTGGCAAGACGCCTTGGCTTGAGCGAATCCACTGTTTCAACTACGGCTCCAAAATGAGCCTTGGCAATATCAGCGGCGATATTCCGGCGGTGAGCGAAGGTGCTGCCTGGCTAGTACGCGAAATGGCCGCCGGTTTCTACACCGAGGACATTGAGCGGCACTGGCAGTTCCTGCAAGATTACGACACGCCGGAACTGCAAGGCGACGAATGGACGCCGAGTGATTTGCCCAACCCCTAACCCGACCCCAACAATGGATCTGCAAACATGAGCGATATTTTCGAGACCGCTGCCGTCCGGGCGAGCGGATTAAAAGCGGACCATCCGTTGACCGCCGCCCTTTCGGGTCGCGACGATATCCTGACCATGACCCAACAGGCGCACGACGCCGCGTTGACGCCGGATGAGCCTGGCGGATTGTCACACGGCGAGCGCGCGGCGCTCTGCTGTAGGATGGCGCGATTGAACCGGGAAGAGGGATTGGCGGCGCATTTCCTGGCGTTGATGGCAGGTGTGTCGGCGGCTACCGCGCAGCTTGCCGATCCGGGTTTCGACGGCGGAGATGACGCCCGTCTTGGCGCCATCCTACGCCATACCGATCTGGTGACTACCGATGCCAAGAGCGTCGTGACGGGCGATATCGCAGCGCTGAAAGATGCCGGTGTCTCCGAAGACGATATCGTTCGGTTGTCGGAACTGGTTGCCTTCATCAGTTACCAAATACGCCTGACTATTGGGTTACGCCTGATGGGAGACACGCTATGAGCGATATCCTCCACAAGTTCACGACCACGGTCCCCCATTGGCGCCCGCGCGTCACGCCCATCAAACTGGAAGACGCCACGCCGGATCAACTGGATGCGCTGAAGGTCACCCCATCGAACACCAAGGTCTCGGACTATGTCCTCGTCCTGGCCCGCGATAGCGAGACCCTGCGTGAGCGCACGCCGCTCTTCAACGCCATCATGTATAATCGGGGCGGGATGTCCCGTGCCGAGCGGGAACTGGGCGCTGTCGGCACGTCCATCGTTAATCGCTGTGTCTATTGTGCTGCCGTGCATGCCAGCCGGTACAATGTGCTGGCCAAGGATGTTGCCGTCATCGAGCGTATTTTCGCCGACGGGGAAGATGCGGAACTTGATCCGCGTCAGAGTGCCATTTTCAATTTTTCGGTCAAGCTATCGAAATGCCCGCCGGATGTCTCAAAAGCCGATATGGAAGCGCTCACCGCTGCCGGGCTCGGTCCCGACGAAGTGCTCGATCTGGTCTTGTCGGCGGCGTTGTTCGGTTGGGCGAATCGGCTCATGCATACCCTTGGCGATCCCATCGAGAATGAGGATTAGGCGCGACTGTGAGGCGACTGTAGCCAGTTCATATCCGGGCCCGTCGGGACAATCTGGTTTGGATTAAGTTGCGGCATCGACATGTAATATCCGGATTTTATCTCTATAAAGTCACAGGTCTCCGCGATGCCGGGCCACTGATAGAGCTCACGGGTATAGTCGGAAAGATTGGGATAATCTTGGAGCCGCCGCAGATTACATTTGAAAAGTCCAAAGTAGACGGGATCAAAGCGTAACAGCGTTGGGAAGGTGCGCCAGTCCGCCTCCGTGATGCGATCGCCGGCTAAGTAGCGTTGCTGTCCCAGACGCTCCTCTAGCCAGTCCATCCCTATAAACACCTTGGCGACAGCCTCTTCATACGCGGCCTGCGTCTTGGCGAAACCGGTACGATATACGCCGTTGTTGATGTGGTCGTAGATGAAGGCGTTGACTTCATCTATTTCCGCGTGGAGACCTGCTGGGCAGTAGTCCATTGAGTTGGCGCCCAGCTGATCGAACGCCGAATTGAACATTCGAATGATTTCAGAAGATTCGTTGTTCACAATCGTCTTACGTTCTCGGTCCCACAATGCGGGGACCGTTACTTTGCCGGTATAGGCGGGGTCGGCGGATGTATAGACTTGATGAAGGCGAAAGATGCCGTCGTCGCGCGGCTTCATATCGTCGTAGCCTTCTGTATAAGACCATCCCTCGGACTTGGGTGCATCCGCATGGGAAATTGAAATGACGCTTTCGAGCCCTTTCAGCTTTCGGTAGATGACCGCCCGGTGTGCCCACGGGCAGCTTGGGGCGACGAACAGATGGTATCGTCCCGCCTCCGCCCAAAATCCATCGTCGCCGGATATACCCGCCGTGCCGTCGGGCGTAATCCAGTTACGGAAAGCGGAGGATGCGCGAATGAAAGCGCCGTTGCGATCTGTCGGTCGTTCGTCGCTCCCATCCCATTTACCGTCGACCAGTTGACCCATTCTCATTCCCTTTCGCGTAATTATTGGCGGATTTCTGTGGGTACGGTTCATCTTCATAGAAAGAACTGCATAAACAATTCTTTTTTGGTTCGACCTTGGCATCGTTTCACACGCGGCTCTATTAAAATAGCCTCTCCAATTGGAACGCTCACGACATGAAAGCGGACACTTCCTATGATTGATTTTATCGGACAGCCGGAGCCGAATTCCATTCGGCCCTTTAGCCGTGCGACACGAGCCGGCGGATTGATATTTGTCTCCGGTCATTCGGCACCGCACGATCCCACCAATGTATCCAGAGGGGCGATACACCAGGTGAGCAAGTTCGGAATGCTCTCACCTTCATCGACAATATTCTGCGAGCGGAAGGGAGTTCCCTGCAGCGCGTCGTGCTGGTGACGATATTGATCACGGACCCGGCGAATTATGCGGCCTGCAATGGGGAATATGTGAAGCACTTTTCTGATGGGCTGCCCGCGCGTCATACAGCGCGTTTTGGTGTCCCGACGGAAGCGATGGTTGGGTTCTCCTGCATTGCTCTGGCTGCGGATGGATAGCGGCGTTCGTAGTGCCCTGGCAGTACGGGCTCAGAAGGCTACTTAACGCTTATGCGACGATTTTGATGACCCTGATGACCCTCCCCAGAAATGGTTGAACCGCTATGCTGAGGCATACGATCAAGCGAATCCTGTTGATGTTCCCCACTTTGTTTGGGGCGGCCGTGCTGGTGTTTTTCCTGCTGCGGATCGTGCCGGGGGATATATGCGAGATCCGTTTCGGTGGGATCGAAGGAGGCGTTTTTGATCAAGAAGCAGTCGATATTTGCCGCCAGGCCAACGGCCTCGATCAACCGCTTTCGGTCCAATTTACGGAATTTGTTCGTGGGCTCATTGTGCTCGACTTCGGCGTCTCGATGTGGTCCCGCTCTCCTATCGTGGATGATCTCCGCCATCGGTTTCCGCTTTCAATCCAACTGACGATTATGGCGATGGCAGTGTCGATTGTCATCGGCATTCCGTTGGGAGTCGTCGCCGCTCTGCGACAGGATACGTGGATCGACTATACCGCGCGCACTTTCGGTATTGTAGGCATGGCGGTTCCCTCCTTCTGGCTCGGAATGATGATTATTGTGGGCCTCTTGGTCTCGACGCATCAGCTTTTCGACAATGCTTGGATGCCGCCGCTCGAATACGTTTCGTTCTTTGAGGACCCGGTCGAAAATCTCGCGCAATTATTTTGGCCCGCCTTGGCGGTCGGATATCGGTTCTCCGCCTCGTTGACCCGCTGGACGCGATCCGCTCTTCTTGAAGTCCTGCACGAGGATTACCTCCGCACGGCTCGCGCCAAGGGATTGCTGAAGACCATCGTCATTCGACGTCATGCCTTGAAGAATTCGATGCTGCCGGTCGTTACGCTTCTGGGGATGGAATTCGCGGCGCTGATGAGTGGCTTGGTCGTCACCGAACAAGTTTTCAATCTGAACGGAATCGGTAAATGGTTTGTGGTCTCCGTTGAGAATCACGACTTCACATCGACGCAAACCCTCGTCATGCTTTTTGCGCTAATTTTTGTCGTGACGAACTTCGTCGTCGACCTCATCTATGCTTGGCTCGATCCACGCATTCGCTACAGCTAACCAGCCCTCATCATGACATTGCCCAAAACCACCCTGACCAACAGCGAGCTGCCGCCGCCGGTAACAATTGGCCAAAGGCTGATGCGGTTAATTCGCCAGAAAAAGTTGGGTGCGTTCGGCGGTGCGATCATTCTGGCCATGATCTTGATGGCGGTATTCGCTGAAACAATGTCACCCTATGATCCTCTCGAAAACAACTACGAGCACATATTTCAAGCGCCGAACTCTGAGCATTGGCTCGGTACCGACCGCTATGGTCGCGATATCTTAAGCCGCATCATTCACGGCTCTAGAACGGCCCTCTTCATCGGTATAATCAGCGCTTTCCTGGGCGCGACCACGGGCTTTGTCCTCGGCCTCGCGAGCGGTTATTTCGGCGGTATGTTTGACCTCATTTTCATGCGCTTCATCGATCTCTTTATGGCCTTTCCACCGCTGATCATGGTCCTGGCGATCGTCGCGACCTTTGGCAACGCGATGCCATATGTCATCGCCGCCATTTCCGTCTCGATCATTCCCGATAGCGTGCGCATTATCCGCGCCAATGCGTTGCAGGTTCGCCAAGCGCCTTATGTTGATTCCGCGATTGCACTGGGATTCAGCCATGCGCGCATCATATTCCGGCACATGCTGCCGAACGTTATGGCACCTTATCTGATCATTTTTACGGCAGCGGTCGGCGGTGCGATCCTGGCGGAAGCGGCGCTTTCCTTTCTGGGTCTTGGTGTAAACGAACCGACCCCAGCCTGGGGTTTGATGCTGCAAGGGGGGACGGAAGAATCGATTACCGGCGTCTATTGGACGGCGTTCTTCCCGGGCGTTGCGATTACTTTGGCCGTCTTCGGGTTTTTTGTCTTGGGTGACGCGTTGCGCGACGTGCTCGACCCGAAGCTGCGTCGCGGGTAAATCTCGAACGCGCTAAGCCATCGCCTCGGCCAACAGCTCGAAGGATCGCACCCGTGCCTTGTGATCCCAAATCGCTGCGGCGACCATGAGTTCGTCGGCGCCGGTGGCCTCGATCAATGGCGCCAGCTTGTCCTTGATTGTCGCCTTCGAGCCGTGAAACGAGCACGCCAACATTGACGACGATTGCGATTTCTCCATCGGCGACCAGAAATCCTCGATGTCGTCGACGGGCGGCGGTAACTGTCCGCGTGTGCCGCGCACCATGCGGGTGAAATTCTGTTGCGGTGAGGTGAACAACCGCTTCGCTTCGTCCTCGGTGTCGGCGACAATGGAATTGCAGCCGACCATCACATAGGGCTTGTCGAGCTGTGCCGACGGCTCGAACCGCTCGCGGTAGACCGACACGGCCTGCATCAAGGCCTGCGGAGCGAAATGTGAGGCGAAGGCGTAGGGCAGGCCGAGTGCCGCGGCAAGTTGGGCGCCGAATAGGCTGGATCCGAGAATCCACAGTGGCACGTTGGTATCCTCGCCAGGAATAGCATGGATTGCCTGGTTTTCCTGTGGCGGGCCAAGCAGTGCTTGCAGCTCTAGCACGTCTTGCGGAAAATACTCTGACGCGCCTGGGTCGCGCCGCAGCGCTTGTAGCGTGCGCTGATCGGTCCCCGGTGCCCGTCCTAACCCAAGGTCAATACGGTCGGGAAACAGCGTCGCCAAGGTGCCGAATTGTTCCGCGATGATCATGGGTGAGTGGTTCGGCAGCATGATGCCGCCGGCGCCAACCCGGATTGTGTTGGTGCCAGCCGCGACGTGACAGATACAGACCGCGGTAGCGGCACTGGCAATACCCGCGAGGTTGTGATGTTCGGCGAGCCAGAAGCGTGAAAAGCCAGCGGCTTCCGCGTGTTGAGCCAGGTCGAGCGCATTTGCCAGCGCGTCGGCCGGGGTGAATCCTTCGCCAATATTGGCGAGGTCGAGGACGGAGAGTTTTACCATGGCGCCAATTTAGAGCATGCGCGCCGCCATACCAGCAAGCATCGATCTTAATAACAAAACAGCGGTGGCTCGCTGGAGCCACCGCTGCATATTTTTTCGATGCCGATGACTTAGTTCGGCAGTTTTGCCTTGCGTAGATAAGGTGTGAGCGTTTCAAAGTCGCCAAACCTTGCCTTCGCATCTTCATTGCTGACATTTGCTGGTATTACAATGGCATCACCGACTTCCCAGTTAACCGGCGTCGCGACGCCATTTGCCGACGACGTTTGCAAGGCATCGAGTGCGCGCAATACTTCCGCAAAATTACGCCCAACCGTCATAGGGTATGTCATGGAGAGTTTGAGCTGTTTGTCGGGCCCGATGATAAACACCGAACGCACGGTGGCGCTGTCGGCGGATGTGCGTCCATCCGGTAAATAAGCCTCCGCCGGAAGCATGTCGAACGACTTGGAGACCGCTAGCCCGTCATCGGCGATAATTGGGAAGTCAGGTGCGGCGCCGCCGATTTTTTCGATGTCAGCCTTCCAATTCCGATGGTCTTCGGTGCTGTCGACAGAGACGCCGATCAGTTTAGTGCCGCGCTTCTTCCATTCCGCTGAGAGCTGTGCCACTGCGCCAAACTCGGTCGTGCAGACCGGTGTGAAATCCTTTGGATGCGAAAACAGGATCGCCCAATCGTCGCCGATCCACTCGTGCAGCGACAGAGCACCTTGGTCCGTCTCCACTTTTAGATCGGGAATAGTGTCATTTATACGTAGGCTCATATTCTTAAGTCTCCCGTTTGAAAATTATTTTTAGCCGCGTGTATGAAGAAGGGTTAATGATCCTCCTCCCTCCCTTAATGACACATTCACGAAGTTGTGCTTATCAGCCGTGCTTTGGTCTCGCTAGCCCGCTAGCACCTCGGGAAGAGCATAAAATCCCGGTCCCTTTGTCGTCAGCCATCGACAGGCCGCTAATAAAACATCCGTGTCGATTTCGGGACGCGTCACATTGTGGCTGATACGGATTTCGTCGTTGTGGCCAGCAAAGATGATCTCATGGTTGCTATAGGCACCTCCTGCCCGCAGGGAGACGATTTCAGGCAGCGTGTCCTCGTTTCGTCCGGCCTGAATTCGCCGCGCGATTTCGGCGGAGGTGCCGCTCGGCGTATCTTTTTTCTCTCGGTGATGCACGCCGATCACTTTGGCGTCGTATGCGGGACCAAGCTGGCCGGAAAGTGTTTCGAGAATGCTGAACAAGGTGGCGGCGCCCCAGGAAATATTTGGTGCGTAGAGAATTGGAATACTGGCGGTGAAATCTTCAAGCGCTCCGAACTCCGTGTTTGTCGGCGCGGTCGTTCCTACGAAAAAGGGCCGCCCTGCGGCCGCGCACAGCGCCGCTAATTCCAGCGTGCGTTCAAAATCCGTAAAGTCGAGGAGAACGTCGCACGCTCCGAGTGTAGACCCTGTATCATCGCTTAATGGCGCTTTACAGCCTATCGCCGCTATTTGAGATGATCGCACCAGGCCGGTGACAAAATCGACACCGTCCATGGCGTATAGCGCATCTCCAACGCGGCGACCCATGCGCCCGGTCGCGCCGGAAAGTGCGACTTTAATGCCCATCCGATAAATGCCTCCGGCGTCGGTTTTCACCGCTATCGATTCGAGGCGCTCGGCTGGAAGTCGTCCGCCAGATCGTCGCGCCCGGTCTGAACCAGCTCGCTCTCGGGCTCGCCCGCGACGCGTGTGTGGCGCATTATGCGTATTTCGCTGTGATCGTAGGGGCAAGCACGATGCAGGATGCAGCGGTTGTCCCACATCATCACATCACCCGGTTGCCATTGATGGGCATAGGTGCGCGGGGGGCGTGCGGCGTATTCCAACAGATCGTCGAGCAGGGCCTGTCCTTCCTCGCGCGGCATGCCGGCGATCTCATAGGCATGGCGGCCGATGAAGAGCGATTTGCGTCCGGTGACCGGGTGAGTCTTTACCAACGGGCGCAACGGCGCGCCCTTGTTGTGATAGCCGTAGCCGTCGCCGCTTTTGAATTCAAAACCGTTCTTCTTCTGTGATTGATAGAGCGAGTGGTAGGCGGCGAGCCCTTCGATCTTGCCTTTGGTCTCATCGTCCAACTTGTCATAAGCATTGCGCATATCGGCGAGTTCGGTCTCACCGCCAGCGGACGGCACCTGGATTGCGGCTAGGATTGAGGCCTTAGCCGCGAGCGGCATGTAGGAGCTGTCCGTGTGCCAGCCTTCGTTTCCGCGCAAAGTCCGGAAGCGTGCTTCGTCCTTGCTGTACGGTGTGCCATCTGCTTTCAGGTTGCTGATTGGGACCGCTTTCTTGGTCGGGTCCGGGCGGAGCAATTCCATATTACCGAAGCGTTCCGCAAAGGCGATTTGCTCGTCCTCGCTTAGGTGTTGGTCTGGAAATACCAATGCTGCGTATTCGTGGAAAGCCCCCTCGACGACGAGCCATTCGCCGGTGTCCATATCTCCGAGTTTGATGTCTGTGACAACCGCGCCGAAGCTGGCGGCGATGGGTGTGATTGTGGGCATGCTGCGTTCCTCCCTTTCAAATCACGTTGGCCGACCGTTGGGTTTAGGCAAGTCTACGCCAATCAGGCGGTGAATGTGAATCCCTTGTAACCACTGGCCGCAACCTCGTCGCACATCTCGTTGTATTTAGGCGCACCCGCCGCATAGAGCAGGAACTTCCGTTTGTCCCGGCCTTTGAGGTTTGGATTGATTCCCATGAACCAGGAATCGACCTTGGTAAAGAGTAACCGCTCTGACGTCTCGTGAACGTGCTCTGTCCATTCGTCCTCGGCGGCTTTCGTGGTGGCGACGTTGGTATGACCTTCATTTTGCATGTATTGGAGCAGGTCAGTCACCCATTCGACATTTTGTTCGATGCAACGCGGAATATTGCAGAAGGTGGCAGCATTGTGCGGGCCCACCAGGGTGAACATGTTCGGAAACCCCTCGACCTGAATGCCGAGAAATGTGCGGGGTCCATCGACCCATTTGTCTTTCAAGGCAACACCGTCGACGCCCTGGAAATCGATCCGGTTGAAAGCACCGAGCACCGCGTCGAACCCGGTCGCGTAGATGATGTAGTCAAACTCGTATTCTCGTTCGCTGGTTTGCACACCTTTCGCCGTCACCCGCTCGATTGGTGTCTCGCGTACGTCCACCAGTTTGACATTGTCTTGGTTATAGACCTCGAAATAGCCGCTTTCGAGTGGCAGGCGGCGCGTGCCGAAGCCGTGGTCGTGGGGGATCAGTTTTTCGGCGACTGCGGGATCCTTCACCCGTTCGCGAATTTTATTTTTGATGAACTGGCTGATCGTCTCATTGGCGGTTTCATCGACCATGATGTCGCGATAATTGCCCATCCAGATGCCGAAGCCGCGCTCACTGTAGAGCTTTTCGTAAAACGATTCGCGCTCGTTCGGCGATTGATCGACGGCTTTTTCGCGCACAGGATTGTGGATAAAGGCGCCGTGCGAGGTTTTGCACTTGGCGAAGATCTCGTCATAGCTCGCCTTGATCTCCGCCTGTTCTTTGGACGTGATCAGCCCGTTATGCAGTGGCGCACAATAGTTAGGCGTGCGCTGGAAAACCGTGAGATGGCCGACTGTCTTGGCGATTTCGGTGATCGCCTGCACGCCGGTCGCCCCCGTGCCGATAATGGCGACGCGTTTGTTGTGGAAATCCACCGGCTCGTGCGGCCACTCACCCGTGTGGAAACTCTCGCCCTCGAAACCCTCGATCCCGTCGATGACTGGCATGACCGGGACGGAAAGCACGCCGATAGCAGTAATCAGATAGCGGCTCGTCGCACGGCTTCCGTCCGCTAACGTGACGGTCCAGCTCCCTCGGGTTTCATCGTAGTGACAGGATTTCACCATGCTATCGAATTGGATGTCGCGGCGTAGGTCGAATTTATCAGCAACGTAGTTTACGTATTTCAAGTTCTCGGGTTGGCCGGAGAAATGCTCCTTCCATTCCCATTCCTCTAACAGCTCCTTCGAGAAGGAATAGCCATAAGAGTAGCTCTCGGAATCGAAACGCGCACCCGGATAGCGATTCCAATACCAAGTCCCACCAACATCGCTTCCAGCTTCGAAGACACGCACGGACATGTCGAGCTCCCGCAACCGGTATAGCTGGTACAATCCGGCGATCCCCGCGCCGATGATGATGGCATCGAATTGATCGGAACTTTCCTCGGTCATGGACTCTCTCGGCTATGCTGATCTTACATCGAGATATAGGCGTGTATCAGGGAATCGCTACTCCAACGGACGATGAGTGGATTGGACGCGGGCTGACGCAGCACGAGCGGAGGTGTGAAACTCTTCTAACTCACGGCCGAAACTACCAATCGTCTCGTCAAGGTCCGACGCGGACCAGAGTACCCCGATCGATTTACCATTGGATTGTGCAGAGGCTTGTATCATTTGAGCAATACTTTTAAGGACTTCTGTCGCATCTCCGCTGACGGTTGCTGTCGTGCGAGCGATTTCCTGCGTGGCGGCCCTCTTTTCTTCAACGGCGGCGGCAATTCCAGTCGTCACACCACTCATTCGCTCGATAACGGAGCTGACCCGGTCATTGGCGCCGACGGCGCCAATGACCGCTTGCTGGATACTTTGCACCTGGGTTGCGATTTCGTTCGTCGCATTTGCCGTCTGGTTGGCCAGGCTTTTGACCTCATACGCGAAGACAGCGAAACCGTTACCCGCATCCCCGGCACGGGCGGCTTCAATTGTGGCGTTGAGGGCCAGTAGATTTGTCTGCTCTGCGATCTCACTGATCAGATTGACGATTTCGAAATCGGCGAAGTAATTCTTGAAGGCTTCCTCGACTTCAAGAATCAATGCTTGATGCGAAACGCTAGTAATTACTTTCTTGGCAGCTTTGATCGCGCCGAGTAGCTGTTCGCTGTATTTCCTGGTCTCAGTTTCGGATTTCGTATCCCCCTTTTGCACGAACTCTCAGGCGGCACGGATCATATTCAAGAATTTGGTCTCTATATCCGCGGCTAAGCTAAGCTCGATTACAGCACACTCCATTTCTTCCACTTCATGGCCAATCGTCACGAAATTTCAGAAGGACAAGGCCAGTACGAGGATAAAGACAGTGATCACCGATCCGAAACCGGCGGTGATTTTTGTCACAACCTTCCAGTTGGCGGTCAAGCGCATCAGGGATGAAAGAAAGGGTGTTTTCATTCTAAAACACCTTTGTGGAATGGAGGAGTGCTGGCGAATTCGATTAGGAATTGGCAAAAGCGATAAGCCATTAATCATACATTATTAATGATTAATGTATGATTAATGGAGTCCCACTCAGTTTTCGATTTGCTCTGAATTGGGTTGATGTCGAAGACAGGATCGAGGCGGTGTTAGGTCGCTATTTTACCAAGGATCCGATCTGCGGATGTTCCGCCGCGATACTAGCGAAAGCTGAATGCACTACTTCCACGCCGCCGATCTCCGATGCGTTCATGGCGTCGAAGATGCGGGCCTTTACGAAGAAGCGCCAATGGTTGGGAAGGGAGGCCATGATTTCGGTCATCGCGTCATAGGCTTCTGGGGTCCAGTAGCGTTCGTACTCTTCGCGTTCGGGACCAAAATTGAAATGCGTCGCGGCACCTTCGCCACTCCGCAATTTGGCGCGCAAGGTTTCGGTCGCACTTTCATCGACTGTTTCTCCTTCGATCACCACGCCGTAATCGACGCGTGCCGCATCCAGAGATAGCGCGCTGCGTTCCACGTCGCGCAGAACGCGGCTCGGGTCCCGGTCGAGGGGATTGCCGCGCCCGCCGCCGCCAGGGCCGTAGAAGCGGATGACATCGCCCGGCTCCGCCGTCAGCGTGTCCTGATTGCCAAGGATTTCTTCCTTCGGTGTATCCGGGTTGCGGATGAAGTTGGAGGGGCTGCCCGCTTTACCGCCTAAGATACCCCAAGGACGGAAGCGGGTGCGGTCGCGATTGCGTGCGGTGATCCGGGTGCCGGGAGAGAAGACCTTGAATTCGAGCCAAGTGCCGAGCCCGCCTCGATTTTCGCCCGCTCCACCGGAATCCGGTGCGAGGCCATAACGCACGATCTCGATCGGGACTTCCGCCTCGATCATCTCGACCGGCGTATTCTTGAGATAGGAGGCGTCGGCACCGGAGCCGTCGGGTCCGTCCGCGTGCGGCATCCCGCCCGCACCGCCAACCACGGGATCGATGGCGGCGATAATGCGCTTGCCGGTTTTGTTCTCGGTCGTCATCACATTGACGATGGAGCTGGAGCCCGCTGGGGCCGCTGGCATCCGGTCCGGCATAGCGAGGCCGAACGCGCCGAAGATGAGGCTCCGCAAGCGCCCACACGTGAGGCTCCGCATGCCGACGGCAGCGGGGTATTCCGGGTTCACCACGGTGCCTTTCGGCAGCACGCATTTGAAGGGACGCGTCAGGCCGATGTTCAATAGGATGTTCGGGTTCAGCGTGTAGAGTATGTAGTAGACCCCAACCAGCATCAGCGTGTGATGCGATGCACCCCCGGTCGGCACATTGATTGAGGAGGTCAGCTGCGGGTCGCAACCGGCAAAATCCAGTTCCGCTTCATCACCTTGGATCCGCAAGGTGAGGGCGAGGCGGCAGGGGTTGCGCTCGGTATCGGAATCCTCATCCGTGTAGTCGGAGAAGAAATATTCGCCGTCTGGGATTGTGCGCAGGATCTCCCGCGCCTGGTGCTCGGCGTAATCCATCAAGTCTTCGGTGCCTTGGCGGAAGACGTCGACACCGAACTTCTCGACCATCTCCTTGACCTTGCGCTCGCCGGTATTCATCGCACCGACAAAGGCTTTGAGGTCTCCCCAGTTCTGCTCGGGTTGGCGCACATTGGTCATCATGACCTGCAGCAACTCCTCGTTCAGCTCGCCCTTCTTGTATAGTTTGCAGGGCGTGAAGCGGATGCCCTCCTGGTGGATTTCGACGAGGGTACGCGACAGGCTGGCTGGGACCGCGCCACCTATATCCGTGTTGTGGATATGGCCGCAGGTGTACGCCACCAACTCGCCCTCATGGAAAATCGGCTTCCACATATGGAGGTCCGGCGAGTGGGTCGAGACATAACCGCTATAAGGATCGTTGGTGAAGGCGATGTCGCCTTCCTCGTAGCCACCCGGCACCATGTCGAGAGCCGGGCCGTAATCCAGCCCCGGAAACCAGGTGGCACCGAGATCAAGCGGGATCGCGAAGGTCTTTCCCTGCGGCGTTAGCAACCCGATGGTGAAGTCTTCCGTCTCCTTCACGAAGGTCGAGTGGGCCGTGCGGTAGAGCGTATAGGCCATGCTTTCGGTCGCGGCGCGGCAGTGGTTTGCGAGGATTTCCAGCGTAACCTTGTCGACGGGCTCGGTGTTCGGGCGTTCGCTCATCTCAACTCTCCTCCTGCCAAGTCAGCACGATATTACCGCGGGGGTCGACGGTGCCTTGGAAGCCGTCGGGAATGCAGCTCGTGGTATCCGATTGTGCGATGACCGCGGGGCCGCTCAGGGTCTGCCCGGCCAAGAGTTTGTCGCGCTGATAAAGCGGTGCCGTTCGGCGTGTGCCGCCGAACCAGACGTCGATCTCGCGCACCGGCGTCGCCGGGCCGGACCCGGTCGCTAATTCCTTCAGCTCTGGCTTTGGAATGTCGCCCGCCACCACCAGGCGCAGGTTCATGATCTGCACTTCCGCCTCTTCGTCACAGAAGGCGTAGACCTCCTCGTGGCGCGTGTGGAAGGCATCGAGGATCGCGGCTTTGTCACCGTCTTCCAGCCATCCGGTCTGCAGCGGCACCTCCAGCTCGAAGCTCTGCCCGGCATACCGCATGTCGGCGGAGGGATGCAGCGTGTGCTCGCCCTCGTGGTGTTGCTCCTCACGCAGCCAATCGAGCCCTTGCGCCCGCAACTCCGCGTAGGTCTCGGGCATGGCGGGCATTGCTTCGTCGATGGAGGTGAACAGCGTGCGCACGAAGTCGTTGCGGATATCGGCGACCAGCCCGCCCAAGGCGCTGGTCACCCCCGGCGTCGTCGGGATCACCACCCGGCCCATTCTCAGTTCGCGGGCGAGGAAACATCCCAGCATTGGTCCCGCTCCGCCGAAGGTCACAAGCGCGAAATCCCGGATGTCGATGCCGTAGCGCGCGACCAACTTGTTGGTCTCCATATACATGCCAGAGATCGCGACCTGGATGATCGCCTCCGCCGTCTCCTCGAGGCTCATGCCAAGCGGCTCCGACACCGTGGCCATCGCGACGCGTGCCTTCTCCATGTCGAGGGCGACCGAGTTATAGGCGAGGTCGTGATGCCCCAAGAAGCCGGACACCGCGAAAGCGTCGGTGATCGTCGGTTGCGTCCCGCCTTGCCCATAGCAGGCCGGACCCGGATCAGAGCCGGCACTCTCCGGCCCCACTTTCAAAACCCCAAATTCGTCGACCCGGGCGATCGAGCCACCGCCGTCGCCGATCGAGGTGACCGAGACCGAGGGGATATAGAGTGGGAACTCGCCAATCTTCTCACCCATGCCATATTGCGGCTCGCCGCCGACGACCACCGCGACGTCGGCGCTGGTGCCGCCGATATCCAGCGTGATTGCGTCGTCGACGCCGCAGCTGCGCGCGACAAAGGCTCCTCCGATGACGCCCGATGCGGTGCCGGACAGCACCATGTTCACGCAAGACGTCTTGCCAAGTTCCGCCGACATCACGCCGCCGTTCGACTTGGTGATCAGCGGTGTTGCGGGCACCCCACTTCGGCGCAGTGCATCCTGCAATTTGGTGAGGTAGTTGGCGACCCTCGGGTGGACATAGCCATTGATGATCGCGGTCGTGGTGCGTTCATACTCGCGGATGACGGGCCAAATTTCGGCGGAGGTAAAGACGAATAGCTCCGGGGCCTCGCTGCGGATGATCTCGGCCGCCGCCTCTTCGTGCATCGCGTTGCGAAAGCTGTGCAGCAGCGAGACGATTATGCCCTCGGCACCGTGCGCCTTGGCCCGGGCGATGGCGTCGAGAACGCTGGCCTCGTCGAGCGGCGTGTGGACGGAACCGTCGGCGCGCAACCGCTCTTTAATACCAAAGACCCGGTCGCGGGAGATGAGGGGCTCCGGTCGGGTTGAGAACAGACTGTAACTCTCCGGCATGCGCAGGCGCGCCACCTCCAACACGTCGGCGAAATTCTCCGTCGTGAACAGCGCCATCGTAGCACCCTTGCGCTGGATCACCGTGTTGACGCCGACCGTGGTGCCGTGGATGAAGCTCTCAACTTGCGCGGCTTCGATGCCGTAGGTCTCGGCAAGGCGCTTCATGCCCTCCATCACCTCGGCACCGGGCTCCGCTGGCGTGGTCAGCACCTTGAGAGTGGAGAGATTGCGCGTTTCGGTATCGAAGACGCAAAAGTCGATAAAGGTACCGCCGATATCGACGCCGACACGATAGGCCATAGGGGGAGCTCCGCCGGATGAAATGCTGAGAGGGAAGTTAGGGCGCGGGGCGGAGTGGGTCGAGGGGGCCGCCGACCCCTAACCTAGCCCAAAGCACCTCTTCGGCGTTTAGCCCGAAAGCGGGAGAGGAAATTCTAGCTTGCCACTCGGTGGCGTCCCCTCTCCCGCATGCGGGCTAAACGCCGAAGAGGTGCTTTGGGTTAGGGTGGGAGTGTCTGCGAAAAGAGTTCAGAATTCGGTCACTGGAATCCTTATCATTGCCGAATTAAATGACATTCCCATAATTTGTCCCACCATATGTAGCTTGCCGAATAAGTGCGATTTTCCAGGAACTCAAATAATGCCTTTCACTCTAACTCCGCTCTCCGATCTCCTCGGTGCTGAAGTCTCTGGTGTCGATTGCCGCACGCCGCCGGACGCCGCACTTCAGGCCGACATCGTCGCGGCACTTCACGAACATCAGGTCATCGTGTTCCGCGACCAGACGCTCTCGCCGAATGAGTTGATCGCGTTCTCGGAAGCATTCGGGCCGCTTGAGATACATGTGAACCAGGCGGATGGCGGGTATGACCGGCCGAACTTTCACACGGTCACCAATCTGGATAAGGACGGCAATATCCTGCCGCCGCCGGAAGCGGGGCGGGAGTATAACGGCACTTCGACCTGGCATTCGGACAAGTCCTATATGCCCTTACCCTCGATGGCGACGTTCCTGCACGGGATCGAGGTCACGAAGGAAGGCGGCGAGACCCTGTTCGCGAGCCTGACCCACGCCTATGCGGCGTTGGATGACTCCGAAAAAGTGCGCCTCGACGGGCTTAAATGTGTGCATCACTGGGCGCAGTCCCTGCGCAATTCCGGCTCACGCCCGGCGACCGAGGAAGAAGAGCGGATTTCACCGCCGGTCACCCATCCGCTGATCCGCACTCATCCCGGCAACGGGCGGAAGTCCCTCTATATCGGCAATCACGCCTCCCACATCGAAGGGATGGACGAGGAAGAGGGGCGGACTGAGATCTTCCGCTTGCTCGACTTCGCGACCCAGGATCGATTTGTGTATGGCCATAAATGGCGGGTTGGGGATCTGGTCGTCTGGGATAATCCATCGCTCGTGCACAAGTCGGCGCCCTACGCGAAGTACGAAGAACGGCGGCACCTGCACCGCACCGTGGTGCGCGGCTCGGCGACGTTCTAGCGGTTACGGTGTCCTGCCGTTTCGCGTGGTGGGCGCTGAGATATAATCAAATCACCTGATCCTTTCCCAGAATATTTTTAGATGATGACGAGGCCTGTTTTCGTTACCATGCTTTTATCGTGATGGATTTGTTTGGATTACAATCGAATGCGATGGGTCCTGCGCTCGAATTTAGGATTCAAATTGGAGATCCCATTCGAAGACCTGAGACAGGGCATTGGGTGTGTCGGGCTAGTATTCGGGGGCTTGAGCATAGTGAGTGGCACTATGCTGCTAATACCGCCGTCTGTGCGGAACGTGGCTTGTTAGCTGATCTCCATGACGTGCTAGAAAGTTTGAAAGTCGAGATGGATCCCAAGGCGAGTGCAATATAAGAAGACGCGGCTAGCGTCCCATTCGAAGAAAATAACGACCCTAAAAAGCATAGAACGCGCATCGAAATTAGTGGACTGCTTCAGCGGGGAGATGGCTCGTCCGAAACCGTCATTGCGCGAATCCATCCGGTCATACGTGACGATCGAGGGGGCGTCGAATGTCAACTGGATATCGATGGCCTTTCCGACCAGCCCTTTATGCTTTCCGGAAATGATTTCGCGCAAGCTAGGGAACAGGCGTTCATCCTTCTTGAGCAAATCTTCGAGCAAAATGGCGTGATGAAATAAAACGCCGTTGGAGCGGTAGAGCTATATAATCTCGGTAGCTATATTGATCTCTTCCTTAAACTGGCTTGTCGCCGTTGAACGTGACTCGGTGCATCAGCCGGTGCGCGCCGCCATAGTTGGCGATAGCGTAGTGTTGAGTGCAGCGGTTGTCCCAGAATGCCACGGAGTTTTGTTCCCAATGGGAGCGGCAGGTGAATTCTGGGGTGCGCAGGTGATCGAGAAGGTGGTCCAGGGTTGCGCGGGATTCCTTACGGGTGACGCCGCAAATACGTCGGGTGAAGATCGAGTTGACGTAGAGCGCTTTCCGCCCGGTCTCCGGATGTGTGCGCACGATGGGGTGTTCCGCGGGCGCGATCTCTTGTTTGATCTCCTTCACCTCGCCACCGCGCGCATCGTCTTTCTCGTGCGTCTTCTCGAACTGCGCACCGCCAGCGTGATGGATTGCGGTCATTCCCTCGAGATAGCGTTTCATCGCCGGTGAAAGTGCCTCATAGGCGGCATACATATCCGCCCAGATCGTATCGCCGCCGCGCTCCGGCACCGTGCGCGCCAGCAGGATCGAGCCGAGCGGGGGCTCTTCGCTGAAGGTCAGGTTGCTGTGCTAGGCATTGGCCGCGCTGCGCTTCTCGTCCTTGCTCTCTAGCATCAGCACTTCCGGACGGTCGTCCAGATGTGGGACCAGCGGGTGGACCTGCAAGGTGCCGAACTGGCGGGCGAAGTCGACGTGTTGCGCCGGCGTGATGTCTTGATCGCGGAAGAAAATCACCTGGTTCTCGATCAAGGCGTCGTGGACCTCCTGGAACAACTGATTGCCGAGCGGTTGCGCCATGTCGACGCCGGAAATTTCCGCGCCGAGCGCGCCCGCCAGTGGTGTCACCTCGATCAGGTCGTAGCCCATGTTCTTTCCTATTCCGCCGCCGCTTGTTCGGGCATCCCCGTGCGACTCACCATTTGGTGGTCTTCCGGCTCGATGCCGAACATGTTGTTGAAGATATTCATGCCGTTCAATGTGGCGACCGCCATGCCGATTTCAACGATGGCGGCTTCGTCGAAGAATTGGCGCATCTCGGCGAATAAGGATTCGGCCTCCGCAGTCTCGTTCTGCGACATGGCTGAAGCGAAGCGCAACACCGCGCTTTCCTCCGCCGTGAATATTTCGTCATCAGGGTCATGGACCCGCGCCAGCTTATCTTCCGTCATTCCTGCATGCCGACCCGCGGCATAGCGGAAGTTCAGTCAATAATGGCACCCGTTGACGGTGGCGCAGCGGACCCGGACCAGCTCCTTCAAGCTGGCGTCCACGCGGTCACTCAACCAGATGCGCTCGTAGAAGGCGTTCAACCCGTCGAGCAATTCCGGGCAGTGCGAGCGAACCCGCTGCGCGTTCGGCAAATCCGGCGAGCCGGTTAAAGAGACATACGGCATGGGAATTCTCCCCGTTGATGTTGGTTGGGAAGGAGGATAGCGCGAAAGGTGGCGGATTGTATCGCAGGTTTTTTTGAGAGCGGGCCTTACGCCGTCTCTATCGCCTCGATACAGAGCTCCTCCATCATCGCGTCGCGCATTTTGAATTTTTGCGGTTTGCCGGTCACCGTCATCGGCAGCTTGCTTTGGAAGCGGACGTGGCGCGGCACCTTGTAATGAGCGATCTGGCCTTGGCAGAACGCGAGGATGTCTTCTTCCGTCGCGGTCTCGCCACTTCTCAGCACGATCCAGGCGCAGACCTCTTCACCGAATTTCTCGTCCGGAATGCCGAAGACCTGTACTTCTTGGACGGCGGGGTGACGGAACAGGTAGTCCTCGACTTCAGCCGGATAGACGTTCTCGCCGCCGCGCACCACCATGTCCTTCACGCGGCCGGTAATGTTGCCGTAGCCCTCTTCGTCGATGACCGCGAGGTCGCCCGAATGCATCCAGCCATCGGCATCGATGGCCTCGGCCGTGCGTTCCGGCTCGTCCCAATAACCCTTCATCACCGAATAGCCCCGGGTGCACAGCTCACCCTGGACGCCGGGGGCCACGATTTGGCCGGTCTCGTCGACGATCTTGCATTCCACATGGGGGTGGACGCGTCCGACGGTGGAGACGCGGCGCTCCAACGGGTCGCTGTCGGAGGTCTGGAACGAGACCGGGCTGGTTTCCGTCATGCCGTAGGCGATGGTGATGTCGGAGAGGTTCATATCCGAGACGCATTGCTTCATCACCTCGATCGGGCAGGGGGCGCCCGCCATGATACCGGTGCGGAGTGCCGAGAAATCGAAGCTCTTGAATTCCGGGTGCTGCAACATGCCGACGAACATGGTCGGCACGCCGTAGACCGAGGTGCATTTTTCGCCCGAGATCGCCTTGAGACACGAGTCCGGGTCGAAGCCTTCGGACGGAAACACCATGGTTGAGCCGGTGGCGACGCAGCCGAGGCTCCCCATCACCATGCCGAAACAATGGTAGAGCGGTACTGGAATACAGAGCCGATCGTCAGGCCCCAAGTTTTGGGCGCCGACCACGAAGCGGCCATTATTGACGATGTTGATATGGCTGAGCGTTGCACCTTTCGGGGCGCCGGTAGTGCCGGAGGTGAATTGGATGTTGATCGCCTCGTCGGGCTCGAGGGTCGCCGAGATCGCATCGAGTATCGCCGCCTCACCATCGCGACCCGTATCGACCACCGCGTCGAAATTGAACATGCCGGGGGTGGTGTCGCTGCCCGCTCGGATGATGGTCTTTAGGGTCGGCAGTTTCGCGGCGGAAAGTGCGCCCGGCGCACACTCCGCCAACTCCGGCGCCAAATCCTGCAACATGCCGACATAATCGCTCGACTTGAAATGCGCCGCTGTTACCAATGCGGCACAGCCGACCTTGTTGAGGACATACTCGACTTCCGTAACTCGGTAGGCGGGGTTGATGGTCACCAGAATCAAGCCGATGCGCGCGGTGGCGAATTGTGTGAGCAGCCATTCGTAGCGGTTCGGCGCCCAGATGCCGACCCGATCTCCCTTCGCAAGGCCAAGTTTCAGCAAGCCATGGGCAAGGGCATCCACTTCGCGGTCGAGCTCGGCCCAACTCCAGCGCACATCTTGTTCCGGAAAGACGGCAGCTTCACGGTCGGGAAACTGACTGGCCGTCTTCTTAAAGGCGTCGGGGATGGTGCGGAGCCAAAGTTCCGGCCCTGTGTCGCCGACAACGTGAGCGCCGTCCCCTTGGGGGCTGAGATCGTGTTCGGTGCCATGCGCGTTCATTGTGCTCGATCCTCTTCTTGGGAGTGAGGAGAGTTTAGTCGGGCCGGCAAACTTCGCAATGCCCCCATCCTTCGCCAGGCTTTGGATGAGGGCTATGGTGGGGGAGTTTCCTCAGTCGCTCGCGAGGCGCGCGTGCATACCGCCTTGTGCCTGCTTATTCAGGTGCCGCGAGATCAGCAGGCTCAGCATTTCGCTCGACCCGTCCCCGACCTGGAACAGTTTGGTCTCTCGGTAGAAACGCTCCACCGGGTGATCCTTGTCGAGGCCGTGGCCGCCGAGAAACTGGATACATTGCTCGGTCACCTTGGTGCTGACCTCGCCGCCGAAAAGTTTCGCCATGGAAGCGGCGACCGGTGCGTCGTCTGTCCCGGCTTCGGCCAGGGCGCAAGCATGATAGGATAATTGCCGCGCTGCCTCGATCCGCGCGTAAAGCTCCGCCGCGCGAAAGCGCAACGCCTGGAATGAGGAGAGCGGTTGGCCGAACTGCTCCCGCGTCTGCATGTAATCAAGCGCATAGTTGAGCGCTGCCTGCGCCACCCCGGCGCAGCGCGCGCCATAGGCCGCGCGAGCTTTCGCAAACCCCACTTGCATATAACTGAAGCCGCCGCCGGGCTCTCCCAGAATACAAGAGCTCGGGACCCGACAATCGTCGAACACCAGTTCCGCGACAGGATTGGCGGTATGCGCCATCATGTCGTACTTTTGCCCGACGGAAAACCCGGGCGTGCCCTTCTCGATCAGGAAGAGAGTGATGCCGCCGCCGCGCGGCGCGGCCTTTTCGGTCCGCGCGAACAACACGATGAGATCCGCTCGGGCCCCGTTGGTGATGTATATCTTACGACCGTTGATGATCCAGTCATCGTCATCCTGGCGCGCGAAGGTCTGGATCGATGAGGCGTCGGAGCCCGCGTCCGGCTCGGTCAGCGCGAAGGCGTTGATGATGTCGCCGCTGGCGATTCCCGGCAAATATTTTTGCTTTTGTTCCTCTGTTCCAAAGGCGAGCAGCGGCCCGGTCAGCAAGGTCATCGAATGGGTCGCGGCGGAAAACCAAGCGGAGGATATTTCCTCGAGAATGATCGCGCAGGACAACGTGTCGAGGCCGAGCCCACCATATTCCGGCGGAATGTCGAGGCCGACATAGCCGTTTTCCGCCATCAGCTTCAAGGTCTCGCGAGATAGCTCACCACCCTGCGCTTCCACCTCAAGCGCGATTGGGCGGAGTTGGTCTTCGGCGAAACGGCGCGCGGCTTCCTTCAATTGGCGTTGCTCGTCGGTCAGGCGATAATTGCTCATATGAGTTCTCTTCTAGCTGGAGAATGAAACGCCGCGTTCATCGAGCTTGTAGAGCTTGATGACGTTGTCACGGAGGAATTTTCGTTTTGGTACTTCGCGCAGGTTCAGCTCTTCGATCTCTCGCCGTGTGCGCTCGAAATCCAGCACTGGGAAATCGGTGCCGAAGATGACCTTATCCTGGCCGTAGGTGTTGATGTAATTGACGAAGCTGGCGGGCCAGTGTTTCGGCCCGTGCGCGTCGGAACCCAAATAGACGTTCTTATGTTTCCACGCCATGGCGATGGCCTCGTCGGCCCACGGAATGCCCACATGGATTCCGACCAACTTTAGTTCGGGAAAATCGCAGGCGACCCCATCCATGGTGATCGGTTGCCCGACCGAGCGCACTGGGTAGTCGGCGGAATACACAAGAGACTGGCCGATTTGATGCTGGATCGGGATATCCAGCTCGCAGCATTTCGAATAGATCGGATACCAGCGCGCATGATCCAACGGCAACTCGAACCAATGAGGATAGCCATGTGCGCCGATATAGCCGTATTCTTCGACCACATGCTGCAGCTCGTGGACGGCTTTCATACCCTGGGTCGGGTCGACGCCGTACATCGCGAAGAACCGGTCCGGATGCTGTTTGACCGCTTTGTTCACCACTTCGAGCGGCAGGTGATAGCAAGACGGATGGCCGAGCGGCCCGCATTTCGTCGCGATCAGAAATCCGCGTTCAATCCCGGCGGCATCCATGCGGCGCAACATTTCGTCGATCTCGACTCCTTGCACGGTCTTGGCATCAGCGCCGATCTTGTCGCCGAAAAACCCGTCTTTCCAATCTGGGCGGTGGGTCAGCGCCTCCGCGTTGTAGATATTCACCACCGCGTCAATCGCGGCCACGTCGTGATTTGCCATAGTGTCGCCTCCCTCTCTGCAGAAAGGTAGAGCCGGATGAAGCGCCCGCAACGTGGCGCAAAATTTGTCTCCGCCCGTTGCGTTTTATGATATGATTCCATCGACTAGGGTTGAGTTTAGTATACCAGCAGCGTGAAGGATGCGTTCATGGCGAAGAAACCTGAGACGGACGAGCAGTCGGAAGAAGAAGAAAAACCTTTCGAGAATACGCCCTCGGAGCTCGATGATTTAACCCATCACGAGCTGCGTTTGATGTTTGACCGGTCGGCGGAAGCTGTCCTCTTTGCGAAGAACATACAGTGGCGCACCGTCGGCTCGTCGCTGATTGTCATGGCCGTATTCATCGCCTTGGTGATGTTCGGCAAGCCGAGCGATGAACTCTCCAATATCCTCGGCGTGGCGACGATCATCCTCGCGGGTGGGGTGATTTTTGTGCTGACGCTCTATCAGTCATGGCAATACAATGAAATTTCGCGGATCGCTGAGCTTGAGAAACACTTCTCCTCGCTCTACCGCAAAATTCGTGACGTTAAATCCCGCCGCGAAGGCAACGTCCACCGTTACACCTTGCTAATGTTGATGGTCGCGGTTGAAGTCGCGGGCGCGGGGGTGACGCTCTACGTGATCAAGCAGGTGTTGTAGGGGACCTCTCATTGGTCATTCGGGGGCGGGCTTGTCCCGAACCTGGAAGTAGTGCCTGAGCAACACCAAGTGTCACGGCTCCTGCATGAAAAACTCAGGCCCTAATTCCGGATTGCTGCCGCTGCGCGTCGGCCTCGGGAATGACGCTTTAGAAAAACATTTAGCGTTCACAAATCACACCATCCTGAGCCTGTCGAAGGATGACCTTAACGGTCAGGACGCAGCACTCTCCGGCAACCGTCCGTCTGGCGGCCATGACATTACGTCATCTTCCACCGGTATCTCCAATGTGCGCAGCAAGTTCGAGAACATGATCCAATTGGCGATGCAGACAACCATCTCGACCCGTTCCCCATCGGTGGGGACATGCTTGCAACACTCAGCCCAGGTTGGATCGGAAATCTTGCCGAGTTCCAACATCTCGTCCACCGCCTGAAGGATCGCCCGGTCGGCACCGGTCAGCCGGTCAGCGTTATGCCAATCCCGCACCGCCAGGATGTCCTCCTCCGGCACACCCGCCGTGGTGGCGACCCGCCAATGCTGCGTCCATTCATATTCGGAGCCGGTGACCCAGCCGATCCGCATGATCGCCAATTCGCGCAGCCGTGTTTCGAACGTGTTTTTGTTGAGCAAGGTGGTGAGATGGGTAAACACGCCCTCCGCCATGGTCGGAGAATTGGCGAGTGTGCGAAACGCGTTCCGTGTCGCCATGACCTCCGGCGCGCCAATGGTCCGCGCGATGGCCTTCGCCTGTTCTTCCGATGCTAAATCGACCCGTCCCGCCATGATGCTCTCTCCTATTGTCTGTCGCGCCTTCGCTGGAATGAGAATTGAACTAGGCTTCCTTGAAAGCAAACCCACAGCGGAGGAATGAGAAATGGCGGACGACACACAAGTTGAAGAGACCGGAGACGACCTATTGGCCCGCGCCCATGAAAGCCGTGGCTTTCACCTCGGTGTGCACGAGATCATGCACGGGGCCGACCAGGAGTATATGCAGCACTACCAGCGCTGGCTTGAATTCGCGAATATCAAGGAACGCCATCTGGACAAGAAAACAAAGCAGATCGTCCACGTTGCGGTCGACATCGCCCGCAACGCCAACCCCGACCACATCAAGGCGCACATGGTCGCCGGAGTGAAAGCAGGTGTGAGCGAGGAAGAATTCTTCGAGGTCGCGACGTTGGGTTTCATCCTCGGCGGGACGACGTCGCTCCTGCTCGGCATGGAAGCCTGGCGGCGCACCTTCCGCCCGGACCAGAAACCGGCTTGGGAATTGATCGAGGAGAGCTAATAAGCCAACCGCAATATCTCCATCACCTCGTCCGGCGTTTTGATTGGCCTTGGGTTGCTGAACGTCCAATCGTCGAGCATGCAGTTCTCGGCCAAGCGCGGAAGGTCGTTTTCCTCGATGCCGGTCTCGCGGATGGAACGGGGCATATCTAGATTGCGGATGAAACCGTCGAGCACTTCCGAGGCCGGGGTGCCCGCACGGCCCATGGCCGTCGCGATCTCTTTCTGGCGCTCGCCGTTCACCGCGGCGTTCCATTCCAGCACATAGGGCAACATGATGCAGCTGGTGTGGCCGTGGGGGACGCCGGCGCTGCCGCCGAGGATGTGGCCGATGGCGTGGCTGGCGCCGAGGCGGGCGCCCGCGATGATGCCGGTCATCGACATCCAAGCCCCCATCAGGCATTTCAGCCTTGCGTCGAGATCGCGGGGATCGGCTTTCACGCGCGGCAGGCCCTCGCCGAGCAGGCGCAGTGCTTGCAGACAGGCACCGTCATAATAGGCGTTGGCATCGATGGAGAGATAAGTCTCCACCGCGTGATCCACGGCACGGATGCCGGTCGAGAGGAACAACCATTCCGGTGTCGGCACCGTCACCGCCGGGTCGAGGATGACCGAGATCGGGATGATTCCCGGATGCACAAAACTTTGCTTGAGCCGCAGCGCGCTGTTGGTGACCCCGGCCCGGGCGTTGAATTCGCCGGCTGAGAGTGTGGTGGGCACGACGATTTGGCGCACATCGGGAGCGTCGTATTCCGGGAAGTGACGCTTGCCGGTTTCATCGACCACGGTGCGATAGGCTTCCATACCGTCAATATCGCTGATGCCATGTTTCAGGCAGATGGTCACCGCTTTGCCGCCATCCGTCGTTGAGCCGCCGCCGAGACTGACGAGCAGGTCGCCCTTGGCCTCGCGCATCGCGTTGGCACAGGCAACCACGGCCTCACGCGGGGTGTGGGCGGGCATGTGATCGTGGGTCCCGCAATATTTATTACCGAGCGCTTGGCGCAGTTTCTCGACCTCGTCGGTCTCCCGGTTCAAAGTCCCACTTACCAGCAGAAACACCCGCTCCGCACCGATACGCTGAGCCTCGGTTTGAACAGCCTCCGCGGCGGATTGCCCGAAGATAACTTTCTCCATCCGCGTGAACCCGACTTCTCCCTGCTGCATGGCGATGCCTTTTCGTTTGATGTTAGGAGGAAGGTAGGTGTGGGGATTGCGAATGTCAGGTGCGAATTGTAATTGCGAAGCCCGTTCGTTTCCCGGAAATGCGTTAGCGTTATCCGGGATCCAGTCTTTCCCGGCATGGGCATGTGTGAACTGGGTCCCGGCTCGCTGCGCGTCCGGGAAACGGGTTAGTTGCCGAGCTGCTCCCGCAGTACACGCTTCAGCACTTTGCCCGATGGATTGCGCGGTAGCTCTTCCACCACATGCAGTTCCTTCGGGCATTTGAAACCGGCGAGATGGGCCCGACAATGGGTGTCGAGCGTTGTCTGATCGATAGTTGCACCCGGTTTTGTTACAACGACGGCGGCGACACGTTCGCCCCATTGGGCATCGGGCAAGGCGATGATGGCGGCTTCCAGCACCTCCTCCATTTGATAGACGATGCGCTCGACCTCGGAGGACGCAATGTTTTCACCGCCGGAGATGATCATGTCTTTCTTGCGGTCGGTCAGGAACAGAAATCCATCGGTATCGAGGTGACCGACATCGCCGGTGCGGAACCAATCGTCGGGATGGAAGGCGGCGGCGGTGCGCTCCGGGTCTCGCCAATATCCTTCGGTAATTTTCGGGCCGCGCAGGCAAATCTCGCCGTCGGTGCCAGAGGGCAAGGAGCGACCGTCATCGTCGCGGATATCGACTTCCACATGCAGGATGGCGCGGCCGGTGGAGCCGATCTTCTCGATCTCCATCCCTGCTTCCATCAGGGTATCGCCACCGACACTCTCAGTCAGGCCGTAGGCATCAATATAGCGTGACTGATTGAATAATCCGGTAAATTCTCGAATGCGGGTTTCGGGTGTGCGCTCGCCGCCGCCTATGCACCATTTCAGGCTGGAGACATCGTAGTTGTCGCGCGCTGGGTGGTTCAGGATCATGTTGGTCATGACCGGCGCAAACCAGACCCCGGTGATGCCCTCGTCCTGAATTGCCGCAAGGGCGGCTTCCGGCTCAAAATCGCGGTGGATGACCAGTGTGCCGCCCATCCACAAGACACCGATGCCCGGCAGATCGATACCGCCCACATGATACATCGGACCCACCACCAGCAGCTTATCCTGTGCCGATTGCTGCAAGGCCACGGATTGATCCATCGCTTTCCAATAGAAATTATCGTAGCGATGGATGACGCCTTTCGGGCGGTCTGTCGTGCCGGAGGTATAAATCAGACGGTAGAGATCGCTGCCGGTGCGGCGCACCATGTCCGGGCGATCTCCGCCGATCGCCAACGCGCGAATGTCCGTCTGTGCGGCGGCGTTGATCGTGCGCACATTGGGCAGGCCCTCGCTTAGCTCGGCCAACTCCTCGTCCGCCAGCAGTAGTTTTACCCCCGCATGGTCGTGGATATAGGCGACTTCGGGTGCGGCAAGGCGGTAGTTGATCGGCAGCAGTACGGCACCGATGTGGCTCGCCCCCAGCATCAGGTCGAGGAAGCCGGCGCTGTTCTTCATCACTAAGGCGACAATGTCCTCCGCCTCGACGCCTTGCGCGCGTAGCCATCCCGCCGCCGCAATGCCTCGGTCCAGCAGCTCAGCATAGGTAATGTGCCGACCATCATAGACGACCGCGACAGCGTCTGGGCGCTGAGTCGAATGAAATCGAATAAAGGCGGTCAGGTTATGCATGCTTGAGCCTCGAAGCCGGCGGCAAATCCGCTATATCAGAATTGGGCCGCGCCTCTGCGCCGTCCAGTTATCTAAACCTATTCGAGGGAGGCCGTTATTCTTACCGTATCCGCTGAGACATTGAGCAAGCAGATCACCGAAATCTACCGTGCTTGGGGCATGAGTGACGAGGTGATCGAGGTGACGGTCCGTAACATGATTGAGGCCGATTTGCGCGGCATCGATTCGCATGGTGCCGGGATGCTGCCGACTTATAATTTGCGCCGCAAGCAAGGCATCGTTCATCCCAAGGGCGAGCTGACCGTGGTGCGCGATTTTGCGGCAACCGCGCTCCTAGATGCGGGGAACGCGCTTGGCCATTACTCGACCACCAAGGCGATGGAGATGGCCTGCGACAAGGCCAAGCAATTCGGCGTTGGCGTGGTGACCGTGCGGCGATCCAATCATTACGGCGCTGCTGGGGTCTACTCCACCATGGCGGCGGATCGGGGCATGATTGGGATGTGCATGACCGGCTCCAGCCAACCGGCGGTGTTGCCGACCTTCGCTAAGGAGCCGCGCTTTAGCACTAACCCCATCGCGGTCGCGGCCCCTGGAATCAAGAACGAGCATTTCTCGCTCGACATGGCGACCAGCACGGTAGCCGTCGGAAAGCTCAATATCGCGCGGCGTGCGGGCAAAGAAATCCCGCTAGGTTGGGCGTCAGACCAAGACGGTAATCCCACGACCGACCCGGTTGCGGCCCTCAACGCGGTGCCGAAGAAACTCTCGCCGGTCGGCGGTTCGCGTGAGCTCGGCTCACACAAGGGTTACGGCCTCGGTCTTGTCGTCGAAGTGCTGTGCAGCGTGCTCTCCGGCTCTTACACCGGCGCCACGGATGTGATGACGCGGGAAAAGGGTGAGACCATGAATATCGGGCATTTCTGTCTTGCCATCGATCCGGATGCGTTCCGCGAGGAGGGCGCGTTCGAAGCGCAAATGGATGCGCTGATGGACTGGATGCGGGAGACACCGCCTATCGATCCGGCGCAACCAGTGTTGGTACCGGGCGATCCCGAACACGAGGCCCGCAAGATTCGGGTGGCGGACGGCATTCCGATGACTGATACCTTGGTGAAGGAAGTGCGTGAAGTGGCCGAAGAATCCGGCGCGCCCTTATTGATCGGAAACTGACGGAGTATTCCATGACCGAGAACAGCCCGCTCGCCGATCTGCTTGGGATCGAGACTGTCGAGGACAGCGCCGAGCGGGTGGTGGCGCGACTTACGATCCGGGAGGACCACAAAACCCCGACCGGCGTCGTCCACAGCGGGGCGATCCTTAGTCTCGCGGACAATTGTGCGACCTTCATGGCGAATCGGGCGAATAACGACGGACCGAATCCGGATGCCTTCATGGTGCTGATTGACTTGCACTCGACCATGCTCGGCAATCAATCGGAAGGCGTGCTGACGGCGGAATCACGGGTCGTGCGTTGCGGGCGGCGGGTCACCGTGATCCGTACCGTCGTGACCGGCGGTAATGAGAAAACCCTCGCTGACGTCACAACCACTCATATTCCTGCTTGAGATTGGCGATGTTAGAGAATTCCGCTATTGATAGGGCAGGGAATATGTGGGGCTTTTATGATTAAGCTGTCAGGTGTCACCAAAAGCTTCGGTGCGCTCGACGTCCTGACGGGCGTCGACCTGGAACTGTCGCGTGGTGATTCGATGGTGTTGATCGGCAGCTCCGGCAGCGGGAAGTCGCTGTTGCTGAAGACGATGATCGGGCTGCTGCGCCCCGACAACGGGACCGTTGAGATCGAAGGCAAGGACGTACGACGGATGCGGGGCGCGGAGCGCCGCGCCTTCGACGACCGGTTTGGGATGTTGTTCCAATATGGCGGTCTCTTCGACGGCATGACGGTTTGGCAGAATATCGCCTTCAAGCAGTTGCAGTCGGGTGCGATTTCGGAAGCGCAGGCGCGTGAGTTGGCGGCGGATAAGCTCGCCATCGTGAACCTGGGGCCGGAAGTGGGCGACCTCTATCCAGCGGAGCTGTCGGGTGGCATGCAGAAGCGTGTCGGCTTGGCGCGGGCCATCGCGACCAATCCGGAAGTGCTGTTTCTGGACGAGCCGACGGCGGGTCTCGACCCGATTATGTGCAACATCATCTACGACATGATTCTGAAAAGTGTACATGAATTGGGGGCAACGTCCTTTGTCATCACCAGCGATATGACCGGGGCGCAACGGATATCGAACAAGATGGCGATGTTGCACGAAGGCCAGATCGCCTGGCAGGGCGCCACGTCGGAACTGCAGGATGCCGAGAATCCGGAAGTAAAACGCTTTCTGGAAGCGAAATCCGGCCGCAGTGGCGATCTCGCGGCGTAACCAAATTTGTTTCCTGGGCGCTTTAGCGATCCGGGGTCCTGCGGGAACGGTCGTGCTCTAAGAGAGTGTGCGGGAGTTCATATCCGCCTGCGAGAAACGCACTAACTATTTTTATGTAAGATGCTCAAAGCAGTGGAGTCTCTTCCTTAGCCGAGAGGTAGATACGAGGATGAGTGGCGACAAAATAACCGTGCTCGGTGCAGGGGCGATCGGCGTAAGCATCGCTCTTTACCTTCAGCGGGACGGCCATGACGTACGCCTGATAGATCGGGACCAACCTGGCAGTGGATGCTCGTTCGGCAACGCCGGTCTGATTCAATGTGCGAGCGTCGTCCCGGTTGCCGTCCCCGGTATTGCCAGGAAAGTGCCCCGGATGTTGCTCGATCGGAGCCAACCATTGTTCATCCAATGGCGGTATCTCGGGTCTTTGGCGCCTTACTTGCTGAGATTTCTCGTTGAGGCTCGGGCGGATCGGTTTGCGAAGAATATCCGCGCTCTGGCGAGCCTCGTGCCCGGATCTTATGAGGCCTACAAGCCGCTGATCGATGCGGCCAATATTCAGCCACTGGTTAAACCCAGTGGAGAGTTGCACGTCTTCGAAAGCGATGCGGCTTTCAAAGATGCGCAAAAGAATTTCGACATACGTCGTGCCAATGGCGTGGATGTGGAGGTCCTTGATGCCGATGGGGTCCGGCAACTCGAGCCCGGATTGGTGCGATCGATTAAGCACGGTGTCTTCCTGCCGGGTTGTTATCAAACTACGAACCCTTTCCGGTTTGTGGACGCACTGGCTCAGCATTTCGTCGCGAATGGCGGAAGCTTCGTGAAGGCCAGTGTTGAAGACCTCTCGATGGAAGCGGACGGTTCCGCGAAAATCACGACGGACAATGGTATCCTCTCGGCGGAAAAGGTTGTGCTGGCATTTGGTGCATTCTCGAAACCCTTTGCGGAGAAATTCGGCCTTCGCGTCAATTTGGATTCCGAGCGCGGTTATCACGTGAATTTACCCAACCCGGGTGTCACCCTAAATCGCGCCGTGATTTCCGGCGACCATCGGCTCGCTTTGGCTCCGATCGATGACGGTGTCCGGGTGGTTGGTACGGCTGAACTCGCCAAAGTCGGCGCTCCGCCGAATTATCCGAGGGCAGAGCGGCTCGTCCCATTGGCGAAGCATCTGTTGCCCGGGCTGGCCGATACCGGGCAAACGAAATGGATGGGGCATAGACCTTCTACGCCTGACAGTCTTCCCGTGATCGGCCGATCGGCAACCCATCCGAATGTATACTTCGCTTTCGGGCACAACCATTCTGGCCTGACGCTTGGTGGCATGACGGGCAAGCTCGTAGCGGATATCGTGGCGGGGAGACCTCCAACGTTCGACTTGTCACCCTTCGACCCTGAGCGGTTTCAACGCTAACGATCCGATAAAGGCAGGCAAGAGCCATGACGAACACGAACCAAAACTCGAAACATGAACACTCGTCCGTCTATCGGCGTCTCGGTGTGGAGCCAATCGTCAATTGCGGCTCGTCGCGTTCCGTCTACGGCAATAGCACGATGAGCGATCCAGTGCGGGACGCAATGGAGAGTGCGTCGCATCACCATGTGATTTTGGAGGAGCTGGCTGAAGCCGTCGGCCAACGCCTTGCCGAGCTGACAGGGGCAGAATGGGGCGTTGTGACTGCCGGATCCGCCACCGGGCTTTCGTTGGGGGCGGCGGCCTGCGTCGCGGCAAACGATCCTCTCCGCATGTTGCGCCTCCCGGGCCTGTTCAACGGTGAGCAGCGGGTCGTTCTGACACGTAAGGGTGAGCGATTTGCGTATGATCAGGGTGTGCGCCTCGTGGGTGCGGAGATCGTTGAGGTCGAAGACGTCGTCGGACTGAAAGCCGCGATTAATGCACATAATGTCGTGGCCATCCTATTGCTGGCGGAGCGCGATGCGGATGCGACGGTGAAGTTCGACCAGATCCAGCCGGAGGCCAGCGCCGCTAACGTTCCGATCATCGTGGATGCGGCGTCTGAGCCGCTGACCTTTCCCGAATACTGGACATCGCACGGCGCCGATCTGGTCGTATACAGTGTCAGTAAGTTGATGCGCGGACCCGCGGCATCGGGATTGTTGCTTGGCCGCAAGCCGCTGGTTCAGGCGGCATGGTACAACGGCCCGCCGCATCACAGCTTCGGCCGTGTCATGAAGATCGGCAAGGAACAGATCGTGGGAGCCATAGCCGCCGTTGAGCGCTGGTTCGCACACGATCACGCGGCCGAGCAGCAGCGTTGGCGGGAAAGGCTGGATACGGTGAGGGACCGACTACAGCCGATCAATGCGCTAAAGCTTGAGATGTACGAGCTGGCGGGCGGTATTCCCCGCCTGCAGGTCGATTGGTCCGAGTGCCAGCCGGACCTGACCTATGTCGAGCTGCGAGCAGAACTTCTATCGAGAAGTCCCCGCATCTTGATCGACGACTTCGGCGGCACCGACAAATCCAGCATGATTAACCCTTTCGCGCTCAGCGATGAGCATTCGGTACTCGTTGCCGATGCGTTGTTCGAAGCGTTGACGAAATCGCGGCCGGAGTTGTCTGATAATCGCTCTATTGAAGGCGACGTCTCGGGAGAGTGGGTTATCACGATCGATTTCGCGAACGGACCTGAACGCCATGTCCTGGCTCTAAACAGGGGCGGCGATGAGCTGACTGGCGTGCACAAGACGCCATACGGCGAGGGGGAGGCGACCGGCTCTATGACGGCCACCGGTTTCGATCTGCAGGTGCTCCACATGGTCGAGGGGTGTTTCGTCGGTTTCAGGTTCGTCGCCGACGATTGTACGCCGGATGCGCTCTCGGGCTTTGTCGAACTCGGCGCCGCCTCGAGCCATGCGAGAGGTCCCACCACGCTTGGCCAATTCGGCCGATTGCCGTTCAGTGGAAAGCCCGCGTAGCGCGGTCGCCATTTTAATTACTGTTTCGAATAAAAAAGGGAGAACGACACATGGACCCCCAATACATCAATCCCAAGAACCTGAAGCACCGATCTGACGTAACCGTTTGGAATGGCGTTGCTTACGTCGCGGGGATTGTGCCCTCGGACAACACACTTTCCATCGCCGAGCAGACCAGCCAAGCGTTAGCCGTGATAGATGGGCATCTGGCGGCGGTGGGGACTGACAAGTCGAGGCTTCTCACAGCCTTAATTCACATGACGGATGTCGAACGAGACGTCGCGGCCTTCAACGACGCCTGGACCGCTTGGCTCACGCCGGGACGGCTTCCCATACGGACCTGTATCGGGGCACCTCTGCAGCAGGGAGCGTTCTTCGAGATCACAGTGACCGCAGCAATGCCGACTTGATTCGAGAAGGAAATCCCTGACATCGTTTCCCGGACGGGAAGCGATTCAGGACCTAGCGGGCATAACGTACCGAGGGCGCTGGACCCCGGCTACGCGGCCGGGGAACTGGGAGGTGAAATCGTTATCCGTTATCTAGCTGACTGGGCGATTAGACAGCAATTCTTTACCTAAAATCGAAGCCTTGTTTTTTCAGCTGCTCGCGCAGACCTTCACGCAGTTGCGGACTGAACTTCTTGTCCATGTCGTGGCTCCAGGAATCCGGGGTGGTCTCCTTGCCGATGGCCTCGTAGTGCTCTTTGAGCGCTGGGTCATAGGCTTCGACGGCGGCGGCGGATTGCGTCGGGTCGAACCGTTCGCGATGTACGACCAAATCCTGCTGCATGCGCGGTTTTTGCGCCGGTAGCTCGTCGGGATAGCCCAGGCACATACCGAAGACGCAATAGACGAATTTTGGCAGGCCCAGAATTTCTGCGATCTTGACCGTGTCGTTCCGCACCGCGCCGATCATCACTCCCTTGATGCCGAGCGATTCGGCAGCGAGATAGGCGGACATACCGACCAATGAGGCGTCGATGGAGGAGACCAAGCCAATCTCCATATTATTGTCCCCGAGCGTGTGTCCGTGCCCTTGTAGCACATGTTCGAGCCGCGTGAGGTCGGCACAGAATGCCAGGAAAACCGGGCAATCGATGATGTGCTTTTGGTTCCCGGTCGGTACCGACAGTTTCTGTTTCGTCTCTGGATCTCGGACCGTAATCACACTGTAGGATTGAATATTGGACGAGGTCGGCGCGCGAAAGGCGGCGCGCAGAATAGCGTCGACCTGCTCGTCCGTCACCGGTTCGTTATTGTACTTCCGTATGCTGCGGCGCTGCAGCAGTGTTTCGATGGTCTCGCTGGTCGTATGATGCGCCTGCGTCAGCGGCGTCGATTCGTTCGGCATGTCGTCATTCCGTTGAAAATGAATGTTTGTCGATAGACATAGCACGTCCGATTAAAGTCTACAGGCCCACAATGCTTGCAACCGCCGGGCGGCGGATTAGCTTTAGAGAAACTCTCAGAGAGGTTCTATGCCAGACGAAATCAAGAAACCGGCCATTCCGGTACCCGCCGCCACCGTCCTGCTCATTCGGGACGGCGATGAAGGTATCGAGGTCTTCATGGTCGAACGTAATAGTCGGATGCATTTCGCCTCCGCCTTGGTCTTCCCGGGCGGTTTGGTGGATCCGGAAGACACGGATGACGCTCTGATTTCCCGTTGCGACGGTGTCGCGGGGCTATCCAAGGATGAAGCGGCGCTGCGGATTGCCGGTGTGCGCGAAACCTTTGAGGAATGCGGTGTCGTGCTGGCCCGTCATACCAGTGTGGAGACCGTCCTCGAAGGGGATGAAGCGGCGGCCTTCTATGATAAGTATCACGTGGCCTTGAATAAGGGTGATGTGGGTTGGGGCGAAATTATCGAGAAAGAGGATTTGATCCTTTGTTGCGATCAGATGGCGTATTTCGCGCATTGGATCACGCCGGAAGGGCGACCGAAGCGATTCGACACGCATTTCTTCCTGGCGCGCATGCCGCGGCGCCAACACGCGGTGCACGACGGCAACGAATCCGTGCAGTCCGTGTGGGTCCGCCCGCCAAGCGCCGTCGAAGCGGGAGAGAAGGGCGAGCGTAACGTGATGTTCCCGACGCGCCTTAACCTTGAGCTTTTGGAGGTGAATGCAACCGTTGAAGCCGCCATGGAAGTGACCGCCGGGCGCGAGATCGTGACCGTCCTGCCGAGGAGTAAGGAAGTCGATGGCGATGCGCATCGTATTATGACGATCCCGGAAGCGGCGGGTTACGGTTCGGGACGGTTCCTAGTGAACGGCGACAAAATTTCCCCGATCGTGGATTGAGTCTCTAACGGTCGGTGCTCGGAGGTCGCGTTTCACGTATCGGAGGGCAAGCCATGACCGGTATTTCAATCACCGCTCTTGGAGAGACCATCGGCGCCCACGTTGAAGGACTGGACCTAAGCGCCCTGCTGTCGCCTGAGGCTCGTGTCGCTGTGTTGCAGGCTATCGGCAAACACAAGGTACTCATTTTCTCCTGCGACGCATTGGAGATCGCGGCCTTCCGCGCATTTGCCCATGTATTCGGGCCATTGCAGGAACATGTCTTGAGGAAATACCGGCATCAGGGGTTTCCTGATCTCTCATGGTTGACCAATGTCGCGGAGGACGGCTCCATTGATGCGTTCGGTAATATACGCGCGACCACTTGGCATTCCGATGGCAGTTATACTCAAGACCCGCCGGAGCTCAGTATTCTGCACGCCTTTGAAGTGCCTTCCAAAGGTGGTGCGACGATTTTCGCCGATATGTGCAATGCCTATGACACGTTGGATGCGGACATGCAGGCGCGGGCGGCAACCCTTACCGGACTGCATCGCCACGGCGCGGGGCCCGGTGGCACGATGTACGAAAATGCCCTCGATGACGACCAGGAGGAGAAATCCAACGATGCGGTGCATCCCATTGTCTCCGTGCATCCGTCGACTGGGCGCAAACACCTCTATCTGAACGAGACCCACACGCGGCGATTCCGTGAGATGGAACCTTTGGAAAGCGTCGACCTCTTGCAAAACTTGATGGTTCATGCGACCCGTCCGAAGAACACTAATACTCATGAGTGGTCCGTCGGCGATGTGCTGATGCGGGACCAGCGGTCGACGATCCATCGGGGTGCCGGCGATTTTCCACCTGACCAACGGCGCGTGAAGATACGGGCCATTGTAGAGGAATTAGATTGAGACGATGACAGCTGATGTAGTGACAGACGTTCTCGTGATTGGTGCCGGTGCGGCCGGTATGTATGCGGCGATTGCTGCGGCCCGCAATGGCGCCGATACGGTGCTGGTCGACAAAAGCCTGATTGGACGGGGCGGCGCCACCATTATGGCGCAGATGACTGTCGCGGCGGCGGTCGGTGAGCAGGAACCCGACCATTGGACCCATCATTTACGCGATACGCTCGACGCGGGACGCGGCCTCTGTAACGAGGAGCTGGCGGCGGTATTGTGCGAAGAAGCGCCGATCCGCATTCGTGAGCTGGGCGATTGGAAGATCGGTTGGGCGCGCGAAGATGATCATATGAAACAGGTCATGGCGCCGGGACATCAGGTCGAGCGCTGCGTCTATGTGGATTTCCTAAACACCGGTCCAGCGGTAGCGAAGACATTGCGCACGCAAATCGGCCGCGCCGATAATTTGCGCCGCGCCGGTGAATTGACGATCACCAGCGTCGTCGTCGAGGGTGGCCGGGTGGTCGGGGCTGTTGGGATCGATATGGAAACCGGAGAGCCGGTCCGCATCGACACGAAGGCTGTCATTCTAGCGGCGGGTGGTCTCACACGGCTTTATCGTCGCAACAGCGCGTCGGTGAATATGGGTGGCGATTCCTATGCCTTGGCGTTGCGTGCCGGTGCGGAACTCATTGATATGGAATTCGTACAGTTCTTCCCCATCGGCCATTTGGCGCCGCGCATGGTCGGCATGGATCCGATCATGTGGGATCCGTTCCGCTATAAGCTGGGCGGGAAATTATTGAATAGCGAGGGCGAGGAATTCGTCCAAAACTATGGCCATGCGGAAACCACAGATAAATACACGGCCCCCCGCGACGTCGTCTCCTTCGCGATCATGCAGGAGGTAGCGGCCGGCCGGGGATCGCCTGCAGGCGGTGCGTTTTTGAGCTTCGAACATATTCCCGAGGCGGATTTGCGCGCGGCTTTCGGGCCGGTCATCGATCGCTTGGCGAAGAACGGAATCGACCTCACGAAACGCGGCATCGAAGTATCACCCATTGCGCATTATCACATGGGCGGGGTGCGGGTGGATGTCCGAATGGCGACGGCGGTGCCGGGCCTCTATGCGGCGGGTGAAGCCGTCGGCGGTGCGAATGGTGCCAATCGCTTATCCGGCAATGCGCTCTCGGAAGCCTTTGTCTTCGGCGAACGCGCTGGGCGATTCGCAGCCGAGGACGTGGCGAAACTGGAACCTGGGTGGTCCGAGAAAGCGGCAGCGGCGGCGCTGGATGAGATCGTGGCGAGCCGCAATGTCTCTGCAACGGAATCTGGCCCCGGACTTTCAGGGATGTTGGTCGAATTGCAAGAATTGATGTGGCAGGATGTAGGTTTGGTTCGCACTCAAGGGCAACTCGACAGCGCTTTGGCACGGGTCCGCGAGATGCGAGCGGAGATCGGCGAGCGTCCGGGTGAAAGCGACCATCGTTTCGCCCTGTCGATGCAGGATTGGTTTGATATGCGAAATTCGCTGATGATCGCCGAGACAATTATCATCGGAGCGCAAATTCGCACAGAGAGCCGGGGTGCCCACCAACGCGAGGATTTCCCGCTCACCGATCCGTCCCTCGAACATAATCTGGTGACGCGGTTGGACGGCGACGGCTTCGCCGTGGAGCCGGTGGCGCTCGTCGCAAAATCATACGATTTGGTACCATTGGAGGCGGCGGAATGAGCCAGGATACTGCAAAATTACGAATCCAACGGGGCGGCCCGCAAGACGAGCCATCCTTTGAAGAATTCGAGGTACCCCACCGTGAAGGCATGTCGGTGCTCGACGCCTTAATCTGGATTCGTGCTAATACGGATGCATCCTTGGCGATCCGCTACAGCTGCACCAATGCCAATACCTGCAAGGAATGCATGGTTAAGGTCGAAGGAAAGACGGTCTATGCATGCACGGAGCGCCTCGGCCAAGAGCCCGTCTCAGTTGGCCCTCTAACCAACAAGCGCCTGTTGCGCGATCTTGTCACTGATATTGTGCCGCCGAAGGAAAAGCTGTCATTGCTGTTGGGTCGGGAGGACAGCTGAGGCCACTCACCGTCATTGAGGTGGTCAGGCTCAGGCTACGCCCGCGACCGGGAAATGAATATCATTCCGGGGCGAGCAGCGAACCCGGAATTATGGGCTCGGTGTTTGGCTTTCGAACTCTATTTCGGGACGTAGGCGACGGTAGAGCCGTCATCGGCTTCAAAGCGGACGCCGGCCAAGACGTTGGCGTTATCATACCAAAGGTCGCGTTCGAACTCTCCGGTCAGGCGAAAATGCTGGGTCGTCGTTTTTTGGCCCCGCACATCGATCGTCTCTTCGCCGATATATTCGACTTGGAATGTCTTTAGGTTGCCGGAAACCGTGGTTAGAGTTTCGGTTCGATTGAGGACCAAGTGGTTCCACAGGCTCGCGGGAATGATCTCATGGTCCACATGCAGATTTCCGTCCGCACCTGTCACCATGAGCGAGTCTTCTTCGCGGTGGACCTGTAATTTGACCGGCGTTCCGTTTTCGTTGGTAATGGATTCGAGTGATGTCAAACGACCATTCCGCCAAACCTCACGGGATTCATGTTCAAACGTATAGACCGGGATAGACAGCAGGCGAAAATCGATATCGGTCTTAACCTGAACCTCAGTCCGGTCGCCGCTTTTGTTGAAGCGATAGGTATGAGTACCGATGGCTTCTCCATTGCGCACGATGTTGAAGGCAAGCACGCCGCCTTCGGGCACGCCGGCGGCCCAGCCAGGTTTCCCCAATAAGAAGCCAGCCGTCAAAATTAGCGCAGCGGACGCAATACGCAGAGACTGCATCGAAATCACTGTCTGCCCCAAACCAGTTTGATCGAGCTCGGGTTACTTAATCCCTTGCTCGTCCGTGTTCAAGTCATTGTAACATTTAAGATATGGACGCCTTCGGGCGCGATATTTTCAATTCACAAGCTTGTGGCCGCCCGGGCGGCTTGATCGTAAAGGCCCGAAAGGGCTCGCAGCACCCGGGCCGCATCGCCGATTTCATCCGTATCGACGGTCCCGAGCGCAGTGAGTGTTTCGACGAGACAGGCGTCTCGAACCTCGCGGTAGCGCTCGCAAGCTTCCCGGCCCGCGGCACTCGTCTGATAGAGCCGTTCCTTGCCCTGGCGGTCCGCTTCAACCATGCCCTGCTTCAACAGCTTCTTGAGCGCGTAATTGACCGTATGTGTGTCTTCTATGTTCAGAGTGAAGCAGATGTCGGCGAGTTTTTTAGGACGGTCGCGGTGATTAACCGTGTGCAGCACCATGACGTCGAGCGGGCCCAAATCTGCTACGTCCGATGCGGTCATGCAGCGCACGATCCAGCGATTAAAAGCATTGGTGGCGACAAAAAGCCCATACTCGAGCTCACTTGTCTCCGCCGCGCCTTCGGCGACAAGATGGGAGGAAGAGACGATCCGGCTTTTGGTCATGGTGTCGATCCCCTTACTCCGCAGCTTCTGGTAAGGGTTCGACCCGTTCCGTTGCCGGGCCATAGCCGCCACCGGTGGGGGTTTGCAGGACAAAGACGTCGCCTGCGGCGACTGTGCGTTTGTCCATGGCGGTCATTTCATCCCGGCTGCCGTCGTTGCGCTCGACCCAATTGCGTCCGCATTCGCCGGGTGCCCCACCCGCCATGCCATAAGGCGGCACGATGCGGTGGTTGGAGAGGATTATCACCTCCATGTCCTCCAGGAATCGGATGCGCCGTAAAGTGCCGGAACCGCCCGTTTGTCGGCCGGCCCCGCCGCTGCCGTGGCGGATGCCAAAGCTTTCCAGTAGGACCGGATAGCGCCATTCCAGGATTTCTGGGTCCGTCAACCGCGTGTTGGTCATATGGGTGTGAACGGCGGAGATACCGTCGAAATCCGGACCCGCGCCTGAGCCTCCGCAGACGGTCTCGTAGTATTGATGGCGGTCATTACCGAAGGTGACGTTGTTCATGGTGCCTTGGCTTGCCGCCTGTACACTGAGCGCCCCGAACAATGTGTCGGTAACGACTTGGCTTGTCTCGACATTGCCCGCCACCACGGCGGCGGGATATTTAGGTGCCAGCATGCAGCTGTCCGGGATGATGATCTCGATTGGTTTCAAACATCCTTCATTCAATGGAATCTTGTCGTCGACCAAGCATCGGAAGACGTACAACACCGCGGACCGCGCGACGGCAGAAGGAGCGTTGTAGTTTGATGGGCGTTGATCACTGGTTCCCGTAAAATCAACGATGGCGGAGCGGCTTTCCTTATTAAAAGAAATTTTCACTTTAATTACAGCACCTTCGTCTGTCGGATAGGCGAATTCACCGTCCTGCATGACGTCGATGACACGGCGCACCTGCTCTTCCGCGTTGTCTTGTACGTGTCGCATATACGCATGTACGACATCCAGGCCGAATTGGTCTATCATCTTATGGACTTCCTGCACGCCCTTAGCCCCGGCGGCGATCTGGGCTTTCAGATCGGCGACGTTGTGATCAGGATTGCGTGCTGGATAAGGATGATTGGCGAGATGTGCGCGCAGTTTGTCCTCGAGGAACTCACCGCCGTCGACCAGCATGAAGTTGTCGAACAGGATGCCTTCCTCTTCGACCACTTTGCTGTTCGGCGGCATGGAGCCCGGCGTGATACCGCCGATATCCGCGTGATGGCCCCGGCTGGCGACGAAAAACAGGATATCCTGCCCTGCGTCGTCGAAAATCGGGGTGATCACGGTGACGTCCGGCAAATGGGTGCCGCCGTTATAGGGCGCATTGACGGTGAACACGTCTCCCGGCTTCATTTTCCCGGCGTTTTCGCGCCGCACTGTGCGGATGCTCTCGCTCATGGAGCCCAGATGAATCGGGATATGCGGCGCGTTGGCGACCAACATACCCTCCGGATCAAAAATCGCGCAGGAGAAATCCAGCCGTTCCTTGATGTTCACGGAAAAGGCGGTGTTTTCGAGAGTTAGACCCATTTGCTCGGCGATGGACATGAACAGATTGTTGAAAACTTCCAGCATGACCGGGTCGCATTCAGTGCCGATGGCGAACTCCCGCTCCAAGGCAACGACGCGGGTCAGCACCAAATGGCCTTTTGGTGTCAGTTCAGCTTCCCAACCGGGCTCGACGATGGTGGTCGCGGTTTGTTCACGAATGACGGCGGGGCCCACGATGCGGGTGCCGGGCGCGAAGGTATCCCGGTCGTAGACCGGTGTATTGTGCTCATTGCCGGCCATGAAGGAAGAGACTGTCGCGAGCACTTCGGCCTCCTCCGTGTTCGTGTTCTCCATTTTCTTCTCGTCGGTCTCGGTCATGACTCCGACGGCCTCGACGGCAGCGGCTTCGATAATCAGCGATTTTTCCGGCATGATGAAGCCGTAGCGTTGATGGTGGGAGGCCTCGAAGCTCTTTTGCATCTCCGCCGGGCTCGCGACATCGATCAAATGCGGTGTATCAGTGCCTTCGTAGCGCAAATGGGCGCGGCGCAGCACTTCGATCTGTGCGTCGGCAATGCCTTGGCGGGTCAATTCTTTGGTTGCTTCACCAGCCAATTCGTCGAGCGTGGTGTTGAGCGCCGCCATGGCGCCATCTTCGAGTGTCGTTTCCACCGCGCGCTCGCGCAACGCCCGGATATCGGCCAATCCCATGCCGTAGGCCGAAAGTACACCGGCGAAGGGATGGGTCAGCACCTTAGTCATGCCCAAGGCATCTGCCACGAGGCACGCATGCTGGCCGCCCGCACCGCCGAAGCAATTGAGTGTGTAACCGGTCACATCGTAGCCGCGCTGGACGGAAATTTTCTTGATCGCGTTGGCCATGTTTTCGACGGCGATTTTGAGATATCCGTCGGCAACTTCGACCGGGGAGCGGTGATCGCCGGTGGCCTCATGAATGTCGCGGGCCAGCGCGTCAAATTTCTTGCGAACCACATCTGCGTCGAGGGGGGCGTCCTGGTTCGGACCGAAGACATTGGGGAAGAAGTCGGGTTGCAGCTTGCCGAGCATGACATTGCAGTCAGTGACGGTCAGCGGGCCGCCCCGGCGATAGCAGGCCGGGCCAGGGTTAGCGCCCGCACTTTCAGGGCCAACCCGATAGCGCGAGCCGTCGAAGAAGCAGATCGAGCCGCCACCTGCGGCGACGGTGTGGATCATCATCATCGGCGCGCGCATGCGCACACCGGCGACCAGTGTTTCGAAAGCGCGTTCGTATTCACCGTCATAATGCGCGACGTCGGTCGAGGTGCCGCCCATATCGAAGGATATGATACGGTCGAACCCCGCCTGTTCCGCGGTCTCTACCGCGCCGACGATGCCGCCCGCCGGGCCGGACAGAATAGCGTCCTTTCCTTGGAAGAGCTGCGCGTCTGTCAGCCCGCCATTCGATTGCATGAACATCAACCGCGTGTTGCCTAACTCTGACGCGACCTGATCCACATAGCGGCGCAGTAAGGGCGAGAGATAAGCGTCGACGACCGTGGTATCGCCCCGGCTGACGAACTTCATCAGCGGACTCGTCTCGTAGCTCGTCGATACTTGGGTGAAGCCGATCTCGCGGGCGAGCTCTGCGACTGCCAGTTCATGTTCCGGGAAGCGATAGCCGTGCATGAACACAACCGCAACGGCGCGGATCCCATCGTCATAGGCTTTCTTTAGTTGTGGGCGGGCCGTTTCCAGATTTAGGGAGGTTTCCACAGTGCCGTCGGCACGCACCCGTTCCTCGATCTCGACGACGCTTTCGTAGAGCATTTCCGGCAGCACGATCTTATTGGCGAACAGGTCGGGGCGCGCCTGATAGCCGATCCGCAATTGGTCACGAAACCCTTCCGTGGTGGCGAGTAGGGTGCGGTCGCCCTTGCGCTCTAACAAGGCGTTGGTGGCAACGGTCGTGCCCATTTTCACGGCGTCAATTTGACCCGCCGAGATGGGCACTTCCTTGGCGATGCCGAGCAAATCACGGATGCCCTGGACGGCGGCATCTTGGTAGGCCTCGGGATTTTCCGACAGCAGCTTGTGAGTGATCAATGCACCGTCTGGTTTCTTCGCGACGACATCGGTGAAGGTGCCGCCTCGGTCGATCCAGAACTGCCACCCTGATTTCATTGCACCGTTGCCGTCCATTGTGTTTCTCCCCATTGATAGCGTCACGCCGGATATCCGTCGGGTTTCAGGAATGACGATATTGTTAGTTATCAACCAATTATTAATAATTTATCGATAAAATATCAATGATTAAGAATCTCCTGTATTCTATTTTCGGACTTCCGGCAAAGTGATAGATGGTGGCCACACCCGAGAATGGAGATCAAAATGCAGTGGACTCATGAGCACGACGAATTGCGGCGAACCGCGAAACGCATCGTCGACGAAGAGATCAACCCCCATGTCGACGAATGGGAGCGGATCGGCCAGTTTCCCGCACATTTCGTGATGAAACTGTTGGGAAATGCGGGCCTTATTGGCATTTCGCGTACCAGTGATTATGGCGGGCTCGATCTCGACTATTCCTACGAAGTAGCGTGTTCGGAAGAAATGGGCGGCATTCACGCCTATGGTGTCTCCACCGCGATTGGTGTGCAGACCAATATGTGCATTCCGGCACTTGCGAAATACGGCAGCGACGCCTTGCGCGCGGAATGGCTGACTCCCACGTTCGCGGGCGACCTGGTCGGCTGCATTGGCGTCTCGGAAGTGGGCTCCGGCTCTGACGTCGCCAATGTAAAAAGCGTCGCGCACCGCGACGGTGATGATTATGTGATCAATGGTCAGAAAATGTGGATTTCCAGCGGCATGCAGGCGGACTGGATGTGCATGCTGGTGAATACCGGTGAGGAGAACGGCCCGCACCGCAACAAATCGCTGATCGTCGTGCCGCTAAAGAGCAAGGGCATCACCCGAAACAAACTTGAGAAGCTCGGTCTGCATTCATCCGACACCGCGCAGATATTCTTCGACGATGTGCGCGTCCCCGCCGGTAACCTCATCGGCGAGGAAGGCCGGGGGTTTATCTATCAGATGGAACAGTTCCAAGAGGAACGTCTCTACGTGGTCGCTCGCTCCCTCGGCATTATGCAGGACGCGCTCGACACCACCATTGAGTACACCCGCGATCGGCAGGCGTTTGGAAAAGCGGTTATCGACAACCAATTTGTCGCCTTCCGCATCGCAGAGATGCAGACAGAGGTCGAGGCCTTACGCGCCATGCTGCACATCGCCACTGAAAAATACGTCGCGGGCGAAGACGTCACCACCTTGGCATCAATGGCAAAATATAAGATGGGTCGTCTTGCGGAATGGATCCCAGGCGAATGTCTGCGGTTCTGGGGAGGCCAAGGCTTTATGCACGAGAACCGCATCAGCCGCACCTACCGCGACATGAAGGTAGGCGCCATCGGCGGCGGCTCTAATGAGATTATGCTGCAGATTATCGCGAAACGGATGAAACTGTCGGGTTCATAGTCATGCACGTCTTGATCGCGGGCGGCGGTATCGGCGGGTTGGAGGCGGCGCTTAGCCTGCATAAGGCCGGGATTGCGGTAACCGTATTTGAAGCGGTGCCGGAGATCCGATCCCTCGGCGTCGGCATCAATATGTTGCTCCATGCGGTGCGCGAGCTGACCGAACTTGGCCTTGCTGTTTAGCGGCACGACGCTCAGCGATTCGTTCATATCTTTAGCCGCGTCGCTGGTACTCTCAGTTTTGAAAAATATATCGAATACACAGGACATAAATTGTTTGGCGGGCCAGAGAGAGCAACCCGCACGGACTTTCGCTCAAGGAGGGCGTGATGCGCAAGACGACGAAATTGAGAGAGATGATTGCTTCTGGCAAGACCATGTTAGTGCCGGGCGTCTATGACGGCCTGTCCGCTCGCATCGCCCAGGCGGCGGGCGCCACATTGCTTTATGCGACCGGCGGCGGAATTGCGCGCAGTACCGGTATTCCGGATATGGGGCTGATCAACCCGGTGCAAATCACCGAACGGCTGGAGCAAATCGTCGACGCGGTCGACTTGCCGGTGATCGCGGATTTCGACACCGGCTATGGCAATGCCCTGAACGCCTTGCACACGTTGAAAGGGTTCGAGCGCGCCGGTGTCGCCGGGTTCCATATCGAGGACCAAGAATTTCCGAAACGCTGCGGCCACCTCGACGGCAAGACCGTGGTGCCGGCCGAAGAATTGGCGATGAAGATACGCGCCATTAAGGACAATCAGACGGACCCGGATCTCGTCGTTATCGCACGGACCGACGCGCTCGCGATCGAGGGGTATGACAGCGCGGTCGAGCGTATGCATAAATACATGGAAGCCGGAGCGGACGTCGCCTTTATCGAGGCACCTCGTACTATTGAGCAAATCGAAAAGCTCGCAACCGATCTTCCCTATCCGAAACTACTGAACATGTTCTGGGGCGGTAAGACGCCGGTGGTGGAAAAAGAGAAATTGGAAGCGTGGGGCTTCAACCTGGTAATCGCGCCGGGCGACATGCAGCGTGCCGCGATGCAGGCCATGAAGGACGCTGCCGAAGCGATCCTTAAGGAAGGCCACACGGAGACGTTGATGGGCCGCATGGCTTCTTTCGATGACCGCGAGGAGGCGATCAACACGGCGAAATACATGGAGCTCGATGCCCGCTACGCGTTTTAGCTGTAAATGACGTCAATCTATTTACGATTCCCGGTTGAAGCTTAGCGCAGAGCCGGGACCTAATGCGAATAGAGTGAGGTCACGAAACTGGACCTCGGATCGCTGAGCGCCCGGGGAGCAGCGAGAATAATTAGCGGCACAGAAAAGGGCTAGACCATGACATCGCCATCCAATTTTGAAGCTGAATTTACCGTCAACGGTGATGCCGTCAACTATTACAGTCTCGCGCGTGCCGAAGCGACCGGGCTCGGTGACTTCTCGAGGTTGCCGAAATCTCTCAAGGTTTTGGCTGAGAACCTGCTGCGAAACATCGATAAACCGGCGGTCGGCGAGGAAGATCTTCGCGCCCTAGGTGGGTGGACGTCCGCACCGGAAATGGTTCGCGAAGTCGCCTACCATCCAGTCCGAATTTTGATGCCGGACATGTCGGGCGTCCCACTCTTGGTCGATCTATCCGCCATGCGGGACGCGGTAAAACAGTTCGGCGGCGACCCGCAATCGATTAATCCGCGCCTGCCCATCGATTTCGTCATAGATCACTCGGTAAATGTGGATTTTCACGGTCAACCGGATGCCCTGCAGCGGAATATGGCGCTCGAATACGACCGCAACGGCGAGCGCTACCGCTTCGTGAAATGGGCCCAGAAGGTGTATGAAAATATCTCCGTGATTCCGCCGGGCATGGGGATTCTGCACCAAGTGAACGTGGAACATATCGCGCGTGTCGTCTGGTCCGACGAGGTTGACGGCCAGCGCCGTGCCTATCCGGACAGTATGCTCGGTATGGATAGTCATACGCCGATGATAAATGCGCTTAGTATTTTTGGTTGGGGGGTTGGCGGATTGGAAGCCGGGGCCGCGATGCTGGGGCAGGCAGTCTCCATGCTTATCCCAAATGTGGTCGGCGTGCGGCTCTTGGGAGCCTTGCCGGAAGGCACGACGACGACCGATGCGGTGCTGACCGTGACCGAACGTTTGCGGGCCCACGGCGTGGTCGGAAAGTTCGTTGAATATCACGGGCCGGGGCTCGAGCATTTGGCGCTAACCGACCGGGCGACTCTCGCCAATATGTCGCCGGAATATGGGGCGACGATGGGATTCTTCCCTATTGACCAACGGACGTTGGAATTCTTGGAGACCACCGGGCGCGAGGCGGATCAAATCGCCTTGGTGGAGGCCTATGCGAAGGAACAGGGTATGTGGCCGGGGGCGGAAGATCCGGTTTTCACGGAGACGGTGGAAATAGACCTCTCCGAGGTGGAGCCGTGCCTCGCGGGGCCGTTCCGCCCGAACCAGCGCACCCCGCTTGCGGCCGTGCCGAAAAGCCACTCCGACGCGATGACGGAAATGCGCCGGTCAATGACTGAAGCACAGGTGCCGGGCGAGGATTTTACGCTCCGCGACGGAGCGGTTGTTCTGGCGGCGATCACCAGTTGCACCAATACATCGAACCCGGCGGTGATGATCGGAGCAGGATTGCTCGCCCGCAATGCGGTGCGCCGCGGGCTTCGCGCTAAGCCCTGGGTAAAGACGTCGCTCTCTCCGGGCTCTGCCGTGGTTGCAGATTATCTCACCAAAGCTGGATTGCAGGATGATCTGGATGCGCTGGGTTTTCACGTGACCGGATTCGGCTGCATGAGTTGCGGCGGGCTTTCGGGACCGCTGCCGGAGCCCATCGCGGCGGCGATTCAGGACAACGATCTCGCTGTCGGCGCGGTGCTATCCGGCAATCGGAATTTCGAGGGACGGGTGCACGCCCTCTGCCGGGTCAATTATCTGGCATCGCCGTTGTTGGTTGTCGCCTATGCATTGGCGGGACACCTCGAATGTGACATGACCGGCGACCCGCTCGGCGAGGACGAGAATGGTAATCCTGTGTATTTAAAGGATATCTGGCCGAGCCCGTCGGAAATCGACAGCGCAATTCGGGCCACCATCACGCCGGACCTGTATCGTACCCGCTATGCCACCGCGGGCGACGGCGATGCGAATTGGCAGGCATTACCGGTCGGCGACGGCGTGTTGTTTGATTGGCAAGCCGACAGCACCTATATCCAACCCCCACCGCTGTTTGAAGGTTTCGCACCGACGCCGGGGGCGATCACCGATATTCGCGGTGCGCGCGCCTTAGCGATGGTCGGGGACATGACGACGACGGACCATATTTCACCGGTTGGCGCCATTCCGGTCGATGTTCCGGCGGGCCAATATTTGCAAAGCCTCGGTGTGGCACCCAAGGATTTCAACATTTATGGCTGCCGGCGCACCAATCACGAAGTCATGTTGCGCGGCACCTTTGCGAACATCCGCCTCAAGAACGAGATGGCGCCCGGCACCGAGGGCGGTTTCACGACCCATCAACCATCGGGTGACGTGATCACAATGTATGACGCAGCCATGCGCTACGCGGATGAAGGGACGCCCTTGGTCGTGATAGGCGGTGACGCCTATGGCACCGGATCGTCGCGGGACTGGGCAGCCAAGGGGACGAAGCTGTTGGGTGTCCGAGCGATTATTGCCGAGAATTTAGAGCGTATTCACCGCTCTAACCTGATCGGTATGGGCGTGTTGCCGCTGCAATTCCCTGACGGGATGACTCGCCAGACGTTGAAGCTCAATGGCACGGAGAGTTTCGACCTTACGGGTCTTGCGGGCGGAATTACGGCGCGCATGGCCGTGCCGTGCCGCATTACACGCGCTGACGGGTCGGTCACGGAGGTTGAATTGCGGTGCCGCCTCGATACCGATGTCGAGGTCGAATACTACCGCCATGGCGGCATGTTGCATTATTGTTTGCGGGAAGCTCTTGAAGGCGCTTAATTTGCGCCCCCATGGAGCCTAGTATCGAAATACCCGTCGGATTACGGTCAATACCCTGGTCCGACGATCGCCGCCGTGCCCATCTCGAAGAGACCATCGTCCGCGCGCCGGACCCTAACGCCATTTGGGTCTTCGGATACGGATCGCTGATCTGGGACCCTCGGTTCGTACCGTTGGAGACACGTGACGCGACTTTGGACGCGCATCGCCGTTCCTTTTGTTTCTGGACGACGATGGGTAGGGGCACGCCGGAACAACCGGGGCTCGGGCTCGCGATTGTGCCCGGTGGCGGACCAGTACAGGGGCTCGCGTACAGGCTCGACCCCGCTTCTATTGATGATGTATTGGAAGCGCTTTGGCTACGTGAGATGCGCGCCGGCGTTTATCATGCGGAGTGGAAACGAATGGAAACGCCGGATGGAGACGTACATGCTATTGTGTATATCGCTAATGACGATCATCCCAATTACGCTGGCGATATAGCGCTCGAGGATCAAGCGCGGATCATGGCGAAAGCCAAGGGTGAGAAAGGCTGGAGTTATGAGTACCTCGGCAATCTGGTGAAAGAATTCCACCGCCTCAACATTGCAGACGAACACCACTGCGCACTCTACGACCGGATCATGGAAATCGTCGCTAGCCGCGATTAGTGTACGTGAATGTACGTTTGTGCATACGCTTAGGCTTCCGCGAGTTTCGGGAGCGCCTCTGCAGACCCTTTCGACGGTAAATCTGTAATCAACATATGCGCTGCGACATGAGTGATGCAGAGGTCGGGCTTAGCCTGCCTCATTACGACTTGCGGGGTAATGCCGCAGGCCCAAAACACCGGGACTTCACCGGGCTCGATGACCGGCGGTTCGCCATATTCAGGCTTCATGATGTCGTCGATACCGATGGCCGCCGGATCGCCGAAATGTACCGGTGAGCCGTGGGTTAGCGGGAAGCGGCTGGTGACTTCGACGGCTCGGATCGCGTCGGCCGGTTTGAATGGCCGCATGGAGCAGACCATCCCACCTTCGAAGGGGCCGGATTTTGTGGTGGCGATATTCGTCTCGTAGGCTGGGACCTCGCACCCAAGATCGATATGGCGCAAGGGCAATCCGGCGGAGAGCAGAGCTTCCTCGAAGGAATAGGAGCATCCCAATACAAACGCGACGAAATCATCCTGCCAATAATCGCTGATATCCGTTACCTCTTCAATCGCTTCTCCATTACGGAAGACGCGGTATTTGGAGACATCCGTGCGTAGGTCGAAATCGTGGGCTAAGGTCGGTAAAGTGGTCGAGCCCGCTTCCGAGACCGCAACCAGCGGGCAGGGCTTTGGGTTGCGTTGGCAAAAGGTCGCGAAATCAAGCGCATACTTCGAAGGCAAGATGGCGAGATTTCCCTGAATATATCCCATGGCGAGGCCGGTAGTGTCGCTGGTGTACTGCCCTGCGCGGATCAACCGCCGCAGTTCCGTCGGCGATAGGTCGCGTAGATTTCGCAGGTTTTGGACGTCGTTCATCAGTCTTCTCCCTTGCCGGAATTTTCGTTGCTATTCTCTGCCCTTAGGGAGCACGAGTCCACACATCCTCTGACGCGATTGTGTAAAGCTTTCCTTGTTCGGGCTGGGGCGAGACGCCACAATCCCGCCCGATGAAATGGATGAAGCGTGTCAGCACACTGATGATCTTCCTGTTCACGGGACCTCTGCTGGTACTTGGCGGAGGTGACGTGATGGGAAAGGCGTGGTGGGAAGTCTCTCGAGAATCGGCGGAATTGGCCCCTGATCCCCGTACGGTGCCGGAAGCCGTCGTGCAGGTTTATGCGGCGCGTGCCTTCAGCTGGCGTGGCGCTTTTGGCGTGCATACCTGGATTTCTGTCAAACCGAGCGGAGCGACGGACTTTACCGTCTATCATGTCATCGGTTGGCGGGTGCGCAACGGCGGCAACGCGGTAGTAATCGAGCGCGATATTCCCGACAGGCTGTGGTTCGGCGCGGTGCCTGAAATCCTTACCGATATCCGGGGCCCCGGTGTCGATGCTGTGATCGCCAAGATCGATGCGGCGGCCCGCAGCTATCCCTATACCGACAGCTATACGGTTTATCCCGGGCCCAACAGCAACACGTTCATTGCCTGGATTGCGCGGCGCGTGCCGGAATTGAAACTTGATCTGCCACCAACCGCCATCGGCAAGGACTGGCTCGGCCTGGACGGACCCGTGGCCCGCGCGCCTAGCGGCACCGGCTATCAGTTGTCGTTGTTCGGTTTAGCGGGAATTTTGGTTGGCACGGAAGAAGGCATCGAAGTAAACGTCATTGGATTGAATTTCGGTGTCGATCCGATGGATTTGGCGATCCGCCTGCCGGGCATCGGCCGGATTGGTCTTGGTGATAACGCGAAGGCCCGAACCCTGGCCGCAACGGGACAAAGAAAATGACGCTGGAAAGGCGCATGAAATGAGTGTTTGGGGTAAAATCATCGGTGGCGTCGGCGGGTTGATGATCGGCGGGCCGATCGGCGCCCTAATCGGCGCGGTCGCGGGCCATGCGGTTGATAAGGTGCGTTCGAATTCGGGAGAGCCGGAAGACGCGACCAAATCCGTCGCCTTCACCATCGCGACCATTGCGCTCGGCGCGAAGATGGCGAAGGCGGACGGCGTTGTCACCCGCGATGAGGTCGACGCCTTCAAACGCGTCTTCCGGGTGCCGCCGGAGGACGTCAAAGACGTCTCCCGTGTCTTCGATCAAGCGCGAAAGGATAGTCGCGGTTTCGAGCCCTATGCCCGCCAAATCGCCGGAATGTTCGCCGATAATCCCGCCGTGCTCGAGGAATTGCTCTATTGTTTGACCCTGATAGCCCGAGCCGACGGTGTGATGCATCCGGAAGAGGTGAAATATTTGCGCTCGGTCGCGGATATTTTTGGTCTCGATGATCATGCCTTCGAGCGGATCACCGAAGTCTCCGGCGACTTGGAGACATCCGATCCTTATAAGATTCTCGGCGTCTCCCGCGACATGACCAACGACGAGATCAAATCCGCATACCGCTCCCTGGTTCGCGAAAACCACCCGGACAAACTGATCGCCGACGGTCTACCGGAAGAATTGATCGATATGGCGACGGAAAAGCTCGCCGCGATCAACGACGCCTTCGATAAGGTTTCGACCGAACGTGGGATCAAATAGCGCCGTGAGCACGCCACTCACCATCGAGGATTATCCCTCGCCGAATTTTGACGCGCGCGAGGCTGGGACTCCTGTCGATATGCTGGTCATTCATTACACCGGCATGCTGAGTGGCGAGGAGGCCTTGGCCCGGCTCACCGATATCGAATGGGAGGTCAGCGCCCATTACATGATCGAGGAAGACGGCCGGGTTTTTCGCCTGGTCGCGGAGGAACAACGGGCCTGGCATGCGGGTGTTTCCTATTGGCGCGGGCAACGCAACATCAATGCGCGCTCCATCGGCATCGAGCTGGTGAACCCTGGCCATGACTTCGGCTACCGGCCCTTTCCCGAGGCGCAGATGCGGGCGCTGGAAATCCTCGCTACCGACATTTTATCTCGCTACCCGATCGCACCCCGCAACGTGGTTGGCCATTCCGACATAGCCCCCACCCGCAAGAACGATCCGGGTGAGCTGTTCGACTGGCGTAGCCTCGCCGATAAGGGCATCGGCCACTGGCCCGAACGCGCGACGCACGGCCCCGAAAACATTATGGATGCGCTCTCCTTCATCGGCTACGACATCCAAGATTACGCCCTCGCCGTTGCCGCCTTCCAACGCCACTTCCGCCCGATGGAAGTCCACGGCGTCACCGACCCGGACACGCAGTACTGGCTGCAAGGCACGGCCGAATTGTGCGAGCGAGCGGCGGGATAGTGCGCTTAAGTAACGTAGACGCCTCCTTTGGCAGACTCAGGCTTTACTTTCGGGTTCAGGCTTCGCCCACGCCGGAATGACAGGATGCGGTGACGTGTCTTCATTTTCAATGCGACCCCGACTTACACAAACCGTCATTCCGAGGAGCGTAGCGAACCCGGAATTATGGCCTAAACGCCTCACGCACACCGCGCCCACAAATGTAACTCTCATGCCCTAACTGCTTTCGCACTTCACCGTTTCGCCTGTATAGTGATTTCGCGTCAGACGGCTGGATGACCGCGCCTTGCTATGGGAAACCTGCAAGGGGAGGAAAGTCCGGGCTCCACGGAAACACGGTGCCGGGTAACGCCCGGCGGGGGCGACCCCAGGGAAAGTGCCACAGAAAGCAAACCGCCAGTTCGTTGCAAAACTAACTGGTAAGGGTGAAAGGGTGCGGTAAGAGCGCACCGCGCGCCTGGAGACAGGGGCGGCATGGTAAACCCCACCGGGAGCAAGACCGAATAGGAAGGACCGGTGGCTTCGGACCACGGGTGCGTTTTCGCACCGTTCTTCGGGTAGGTCGCGCGAGGCGTCCGGCAACGGACGCCCCAGATGAATGGTCATCCATGGCTCGCAAGAGCAGGGACAGAACCCGGCTTACAGGCCGTCTGACGCTTTGTTCTATTACTTAAGATCCTCTCCCCATCCGTATGTATCCCATGATATCCCAAATAACTGCATTTACGAACTAAACATGAACATTACAAGAACACAATAAGGCGGTGTCCGCTTATAGAACTCATTCAAACACTAGACCTAGTGTTTTGAAGTGAATACACCGAGATTCTTTGTTTATTTGATGAGAACATGTATTACTATTATTTACGCTACTCGATTATTATTTGTTTGCATTGACTTTCCATTTTATCCCATGATATCCCATGTTATCCCAAAATAGCCCGGAGCGGGAATCCGCCTGGCCGTTTTGGACGGGGTTTAACGGAGACGAATTGGAAGTCATCCAATGGCGTTGTTTGCCGGCACATACGAGAACCGGATCGACCGTAAGGGGCGTGTATCCTTACCGGCCGATTTCCGTGCCGAGTTGCCGATTGAGGGCAATCGCATCGTCTATGTCTATCCGTCACCACGCGGTGGCGCGCTCGAGGCCTGTGACCGGGCCTTTATGCAGCGCATGGCCGATAGTCTCGAACAATTCGATATGTTCTCCGACGAGGAAGATGATCTCGCTTCGATCATCGTTTCCGAAGCGCGCCGCGTCGCCATCGACGGTGATGGCCGGGTGGTTCTGCCGCCAGAGTTGATCAACTTCGCCGGGATTGACGAGATGGTAACTTTCGTCGGCCGAGGAGCGCGCTTTCAAATTTGGGATCCGGCCGCTTTCACCGAGAACGCTGCCCAGGCGCGCGAACGGGCGAAAGGTCGGACCATGAAGTTGCTGCCGATGGAGGGACGGGAATGACCCCCAAGTCGACAAATACGGGCCCGCACATTCCAGTCATGCGCGACGAAGTCTTGGATGGCTTGGCGCTGCGGGACGGCGGGGCTTATGTGGACGGGACCTTCGGGGCCGGGGGATACTCGCGCGCCATTCTAGACGCTGCGGACACGACTCTCTGGGCCATCGACCGCGATCCGGACGCCATAGAGCGCGGCAAACCCTTAATAGAAGAATACGCGCCACGCTTGGTCCTATTGCAGGGACGTTTTGGCGAGATGGCCGATTTGTTGCGCACTGCCGGTGTTGAGAAGGTCGATGGTATCGTCCTTGACCTCGGTGTCTCTTCGCCGCAGATCGACGAGGCCGAGCGTGGCTTTTCGTTCCGCTTCGACGGGCCGCTCGATATGCGGATGGACAAGCAAGGACCGAGCGCCGCTGACGTGGTGAATTCCATGGAGGAGAGCGAGCTCGCGCGTCTCATCAAACAATTGGGCGAGGAACGCCGCTCCCGTCGCGTTGCCCGCGCCATCGTCAATGCCCGCACCGAAGCACCAATCACTCGAACGTCCGAGCTGGCCGACATCGTGCGCCGCGCTGTGCCGCAAGGGAAATCCAAGATCGACCCCGCGACCCGCACCTTCATGGCCTTGCGCCTTCACGTGAACGCGGAGCTCGATGAGCTCGACGCTGTTTTGCGCGCTGCCGAGGAAGTGTTAGCACCGGGCGGTCGGCTGGTCGTTGTCTCGTTTCATTCGTTGGAGGACCGGCGGGTGAAGAATTTCATGCATGAGCGCGGTGGTGCCTTGCCGTCAGGCTCGCGCCATATGCCGCCTACCGAAGCGCGGCACGCACCAAGTTTCCGTTTGCTGAAACGGGGCACGGTGAAACCCGGTGATGCCGAGACATCACGTAATCCGCGCGCACGCTCGGCTCGGCTGCGTGCCGTAGAGCGCACGACCGAAGCACCGTGGCCCCCCGAGCGTCGGCTTGGGGAGTATGTGGCATGATGAAAATCTCCTTTATTGCTGTATGGCTATTGTTGGCCGCGGGCGCGGTCGCCGCGATGTTCCACATTACGTTTGAGGTCGAGAAGCTTGAGGCCCGCTTGCACGACATCAATCGCCAGATAGTGCGCGAGCAAGAAACCACCCACGTCTTGCAAGCCGAGTGGAGCTATCTCAATCGCCCGCAACGGATCGAATCGCTGTCGAAGAAATTGCTGCCGAACCTAGTGCCGGTGGCATCCGCTCAGTTCATCACATTCGCGCGTTTGCCAAAGCGCCGCGGCGCGGGAGGTGCGATTGACGCGCCGTCCGTCGCACCGGCTCGGTTCACACCGGCGGCAAAACACGCCATGGGAGGCCGGCTCCAATGATTGAACGCATGAAACGCGCGCGCCGCGTGGCGCATCCCACACCTGCGGCTCAGCGTGGCCGCCGCCGTACGCACGTGCCGTGCCATGCGAAAAATAATATTGGCCCGGCCCGCGAGGCCATCGAGATGAGCCGTAAACGCCTGACCATCACCGGCGCGATCTTGACGCTGGCGTTCTGCGTGATTGGCCTGCGCTTGGTCGATGTTTCGCTGATGCAGGCGGCGGTTGAGCCGCGTGTCGCCTTCGCGCCGAAAGCCGCCTCTCTGCAATTCTCGCGCGCCGATATTGTCGACCGCAACGGCATCTTGCTGGCCACCAGCCTGCCGACCGCGTCGCTCTATGCCGATCCCCGTCAGGTGCTGGACCCGGGCGTCGCGGCCAAACGCCTTGCGGAAACTCTGCCGGACTTGGACGAAAAGAAACTCGCGGCTCGACTTGCCTCGAAGCGCCACTTCGTATGGATCAAGCGCGATCTGACGCCGCACCAAAAAATGGACGTCATTGGTCTGGGCCTACCGGGCATTGAGTTCCGCCGCGAAGAGACGCGTGTCTACCCGCAGGGAACGCTGATGTCGCACGTGGTCGGTTATGTCGATGTGGATGAGAGAGGCATCGCCGGGGTAGAGAGCCGTTTTGAGGGTGAGCTGAAAAGTCGGACGAAACCGTTGGCGCTCTCCATCGATATGCGGATGCAGCACGCGCTCTGTAATGAGTTGTCCGCGGCGAAAGACGAGTTTGAAGCTCTGGGTGCCGCCGGCTTGGTACTGGATGCGCGCACCGGCGAAGTCGCGGCGATGTGCTCCTTGCCGGATTTCAATCCGAATACGCCGATGGCAACGAAGGGCAGGTCCCGTTTCAACCGAGTGGCGCTCGGTGTCTATGAGTTGGGTTCAGCCTTCAAGATTTTCACGACTGCGATGGCGCTCGACGCGGGGGTCGCCAGCCTCGAAGATCACTACGACGCCACTAAGCCGCTAAAGGTATCGCGCTTCACGATCCGCGACTACCACGCCAAGCGGCGCTGGCTGTCGGTCTCCGAGATTTTCATGTACTCCTCGAATATCGGTTCTGCCCGTCTCGCGTTGGAAGTTGGTGGCGAGGCGCAAAAGATATTTCTCGGCGATATCGGATTGCTGACACCGTCTGAGATTGAACTGCCGGAAGTTGGGGCTCCCATCGTGCCGAAAACCTGGCGGCCAGTAAACACGATGACCATCGGTTTTGGCCACGGTATCGCGGTCAGCCCGCTGCAGATGGCGGCAGGTGTGGCGGCGATGGTCAATGGCGGCGTCTATCGCCAACCGACGCTGATAAAACGTGCCCCGGGGCAGATCGTACTGGAGAAGCAGGTCATTTCCGAGCGGACGTCGAAGAAGATGCGTAAGCTGATGCGGCTCGTTGTAGAGGAAGGCACCGGTGGCCGCGCCGACGCACCTGGATATCTCGTTGGCGGCAAGACCGGGACGGCGGAGAAAAGCGGGTCAGGCGGCTATCGCCGCAAGGCATTATTATCATCCTTCGTCGGAACGTTCCCGGCCGATGACCCGCGGTATGTGGTCTTTGCCCTGCTGGATGAGCCCAAGGGTAACAAGAAAACACACGGATACGCGACCGGCGGCTGGGTCGCCGCGCCGATCGTCGGGCGGGTCGTCCGACGGATCGGACCGATCGCTGGTATCCGGCCATATGAAAACGAAGTGCCACCGATTCGCCGTGATTTGGCCATGGATCGGACTCCCGAGGCACGCACACTTGCTTCTTACTGAGCTACTGAATGGAGCTGACTTGAACCAAGCCACGGTTCTGGACGACGTAACGATCACAGGATTGACCGCGGATAGCCGTTCGGTCAGACCGGGATACCTTTTTGCCGCAATTCCGGGAACACAGCTCGACGGACGCGACTATATCGACGCGGCTGTTCGCGCTGGTGCGGCGGCGGTTTTGGCCCCGCCGGACGTGACGGAAGAGCGCGTCTCCCCTGGTATTTCCCTCATCACCGCTGATAATCCGCGCCGCAGCCTGGCCCGTATGGCGGCCGCCTTCTACGGCAATAAGCCCGAAACCATTACCGCCGTGACTGGCACCAACGGCAAGACTTCGGTCGTCTCCTTTGCGCGCCAGATTTGGAACGCGATGGGTCAGAAGGCCGCAAGCCTCGGAACCCTCGGCCTCGTGGGGCCGGGATTGGAAACCTCGGGCGGCTTGACCACGCCGGATGCGGTCGAACTGCATCGTCAACTTCATGAAATGGGCGAGGCCGGATTCCAGAGCGTAGCGCTCGAAGCATCGAGCCATGGTCTCGATCAATTCCGCCTCGAAGGCGTGTCGATCCGTGCCGCCGCCTTTACGAATTTGACCCGTGATCATCTCGATTATCACGGGTCAATGAAGGAATACCGAGCCGCTAAGATGCGGTTGTTCCACGATTTACTCATTCCCGGTGGCGCTATGGTCGTCAATGCGGAGACGCCAGAATACCCGGCTTTGTTGCATTTGGCACGCGAGCGCGGGTTCGAGCTACTCTCCTACGGGCTCGCCAAGGGCGATATCAAATGCCGGACCATGGAGCCGACTGAGGATGGTTGGCAATTGGTCTTGGATGTGCTCGGCACCGAACACGCGGTTGCCTTTCCATTAATGGGATCGTTCCAAATAGAAAATGCGCTGGCGGCGCTGGGCCTCGTGATTGCCTGTGGCGGCGAATACGCCAAAGCTTGCGCCGCATTGGAAGTTTTGGAGGGCGTGCCGGGTCGAATGGAGACCGTCTCGCGCTTGCCGTCAGGTGCGCGGATCATTGTTGATTACGCACACACGCCAGATGCGCTGCAAACCGTATTGGCCGCCGTCCGCCCGCATGTGGGGCGACGTTTGACCGTTGTCTTCGGATGCGGCGGCGACCGAGATAAGGGCAAGCGCCCGGAGATGGGCGCGGTCGCGGCGGAATTATCCGACGGTGTCGTTGTCACCGACGACAACCCGCGCCATGAAGACCCAGGCACCATCCGCAAGGAAATCTCGGCGGCGTGCCCCGGCTGCGTCGAAGTCGCGGGAAGATACGATGCAATCCGCGTCGCCACGTCCGAGCTGTCGGAAGGCGATATTCTGATCGTTGCCGGCAAAGGACACGAGACGGGGCAGGTCGTCGGTGATGAAGTGATCCCATTTTCGGACACCGAAGTCGTGCGCAAATGCGTGCTTGAGGTCGCCCGATGACCGCGTATTTTGACATCTCGCTGGGAGGGTCCGATGCTCTATAACCTCTTGGTTCCGCTTGCCGACGAATACATCGTCTTCAATCTTTTCCGCTATCTGACCTTCCGCACCGGCGGCTCCATCATGACCGCGCTGCTGGTGAGTTTCCTTTTCGGCCCAACCATCATTAGTTGGCTGAAATCCGCGCAAAACGGCAATACACCAGTGCGCGAGGACGTGCCCGAAGGACATTTAAAGAAGATCGGGACTCCGACGATGGGCGGGTTCCTCATTCTGCTGGCCATCTCGGTCAGCACCTTGTTGTGGGCTGATTTGCGCAACGGTTATGTATGGGTTGTCTTGCTCGTCACCATGGGCTTTGGGGCGGTTGGCTTCGCGGATGATTATCTGAAACTGACCGGCCATCGCTGGAAGGGACTGCCCGGCCGCCTGAAGCTGTTGTTTGAGGTTCTGATCGCCTTGGTCGCGGCCTACTGGGTCATGATGATTACCCCGGCACCGCTCGCTGACGGCCTCGCTATTCCTTTCTTCAAGAACGTATTGCTTAATCTTGGTTGGTTCTTCATTCCCTTCGCCATCTTCGTCATGGTGGGCGCTTCGAACGCGGTTAATCTGACCGACGGCCTCGATGGTCTCGCAATTGTGCCGGTGATGATCGCTGCCGCCTGTTTCGGGTTCATCGCTTATCTGGTCGGCAACAGCGTTTATTCGGGCTATCTGCAACTCAATTACGTGCTCGGCGTCGGCGAATTAGCGGTTTTCTGCGGTGCCTTGGTCGGGGCGAGTCTCGGTTTTCTGTGGTATAATGCACCCCCCGCGATGGTCTTCATGGGCGATACTGGCTCGCTGTCCGTCGGCGGAGCACTCGGCGCCATCAGCGTAGTTACGAAGCATGAGGTCGTGCTGGCGATTATCGGCGGTCTCTTCGTCCTCGAGACGGCGTCCGTCATTGTGCAAGTGGCGTCCTTTAAGTTGACCGGCAAGCGGGTTTTTGCGATGGCGCCGCTGCACCATCACTTCGAGAAGAAGGGATGGGCGGAGTCGACCATCGTCATTCGTTTCTGGGTAATCGCGTCGATATTGGCCTTGATCGGCATGTCGACGTTGAAGTTGAGGTGATGGGATGATCGACCTCAGCATCTTTAAGGGAAAACGGCTCGCGGTTATGGGCCTGGGCTTGTCCGGTCTTGTCGCTGGTGAGGCGCTATGCGCGGGCGGTGCTGAAGTTCTGGCCTGGGACGACAACGCGGATCGCCGTGCCGCCGCCGAAGCGCTTGGCATTCCGGTCGCATCCTTGCGCGATATTGATTGGTCTATGGTCGAGGTGCTGATTTTGAGCCCCGGCATTCCACACACATATCCGCAGCCGAACCCCGTGGCGCAAGCGGCGAAGGACGCGGGTGTCGAGATTGTTGGAGATATCGAGCTGTTGGTGCGGGCCCGGCCCGAAGCCCGTTATATTGGTATTACCGGCACGAACGGGAAATCAAGCACGACCGCCTTGATCGGTCATATCTTGGAGACGGTCGGCATGCCGTCCGCCGTTGGTGGTAATCTTGGTTTGCCAGCACTCTCTCTGGACGCGTTGGAGCCAAGCGGTGTTTACGTTCTCGAGATGTCGTCTTATCAGCTCGAGCTGACACCTTCGGTACAGTTCGACGTCGCCATCCTGTTAAACATTAGCCCGGATCATCTGGACCGCCACGGCGGAATGGACGGATACATTGCGGCCAAGCGGCGCATTTTCGAACAGCAATCCGCAGACAGCATGGCCATCATCGGGATCGACGATGCCGATGCGAAGGGATTGTTTGACCGGTTGATAGCGGATAGGGAACAGGGCGTCGTGCCGATTTCATCGGAAATAACGGTTGATGGTGGCGTCTACGCATCGGGTCCAATTCTGATTGACGCGACGGGCGGTACTTCCGAGATGGTTTGCTCGCTTGACGGAATAGAGACCTTGCCGGGCGGCCACAATGCACAGAACGCCGCCGCCGCTTATGCCGCCGCGCGCGCCATTGGAATTCCCGCGGTCGCGATTGCCGCTGCTCTCGAAACATATCCGGGACTCCCGCATCGTCAACAATTGGCGGCGGTGATCGACGGTGTCCGTTATGTCAACGACAGCAAGGCGACTAACCCGGAAGCGGCGGCGAAGGCGCTGTCCAGCTATCAAGATATTTATTGGATCGCGGGTGGTCGCGCCAAGGAAGGCACGCTTGAAGTGCTTTATCCTTTCCTGCCGAGCGTGCGTCGCGCTTATCTGATCGGTGAGGCTGCGGATCGCCTTGGCGGCGAATTGGACGGCCGTGTAGAGATCGAATACTGCGGCGACCTGACTCGTGCGCTGCAGGCTGCCAGCCAGGCCGCCCACGGACAAAAAGCCGTGGTGCTTTTGTCGCCCGCCTGCGCGTCCTTCGATCAATTCGCTAGTTTTGAAGAACGTGGGCAGGTTTTCTGCCGTCTCGCGGCGGAACTGCCCGGCGGTTTGCGTGATATCCGATGCGACGGGAAGGCCGCCTGATGTCTATCGCAAGGACCGATAATTCGACACTTGGCCGCTGGTGGTGGACGGTCGATCGTTGGACGCTGCTGGCGCTCATGGTGTTGGCCACCATCGGAGTGGTCTTGGCGATGGCGGCAAGCCCTCCGGTCGCCGAGCGGATTGGACTCGATTCGCTCCATTTCGTAAGCCGCCAAGCCACATATTTGCCGGTCGCCTTGTTGGTCATGATCGGTGTCTCGTTGTTGTCGCCCGTTGGCGCGCGTCGTCTGGCGACCATAGTCTTCCTGGGTGCGGTGTTGATGTTGGTAGCGACCCTGATGGTCGGCACCGAGATCAAGGGTGCGCGGCGGTGGGTCAACATCGCGGGTTTCTCATTGCAGCCGTCTGAATTCGTCAAACCCGCCCTTGCGGTGGTATGTGCTTGGATGTTCGCAGCGAGTCGGTTGGGTGAAGACATTCCCGGCAATCGTATCGCGTTCATACTTTTCGCGCTCGTCGCAGGATTGCTGCTCTTGCAGCCGGATGTTGGACAAGCGCTGGTCGTCTCCGTCGTGTGGTTCAGCCAATGGTTTCTGGCGGGCTTACCGATGATCTGGGTCGCGGTTACCATTGGCATAGGGATAGCTGGGTTAACTGCCGCGTACTTTATTTTCCCTCATGTCGCGAGCCGCATCGACCGCTTTATCGATCCGGCCTCCGGCGACAGCTATCAGGTTGACCGCGCTATGGAAGCGTTTATGAACGGCGGCATGTGGGGCCGCGGGCCCGGTGAGGGCACCGCGAAAGCGAAACTGCCTGACGCGCATGCGGATTTCATCCTCGCCGTCGCGGGTGAAGAATTCGGCCTGATCTTGTGCCTCGTCATCGTTGCTTTGTTCGGGTTTGTCGTCTTGCGTGGTATCGCCAATCTCATGCGGACCACAGATTTGTTCGTCGTGGTCGCAGCGACTGGATTGTTGGTACAATTCGCTCTGCAGGCGCTCATCAATATGGGCTCAACTACCAGCTTGATGCCGACGAAAGGGATGACGCTTCCGTTCATCTCCTATGGTGGTTCGTCCTTGCTGGCGTTGGCGTTCGGGATGGGGATTTTACTCGCACTGACCCGTCGGCGCGTGGGAGTAACCTTATGACCGGAGCGCTCCGTCCTATCGTTATGGCGGCCGGCGGTACCGGCGGGCATGTATTTCCGGCACAAGCATTGGCGATGGAGCTGCGTGGGCGCGGTTATCGTTTGGTGCTCGTGGCGGACCGGCGAAGCGAAGCCTTCGATGGCGCGCTTGGTGAGTTGGAAGTGCACCGGATCGACGCCGCCGGCGTCAGCGGCAAAGGTCATGTCGCGAAAGGGGCTGCGGTCATCCGACTAGCGCGCGGATATTTTCAGGCGCGTCAATTGCTCAAGCGTCTAAAGCCGGCCGTGGTCGTCGGTTTCGGCAGTTATCCTTCCGCGCCGACAGTTATGGCAGCGCAACATATCGGCGGTAAGACCGTCATCCACGAACAAAACGCGGTTCTCGGCCGCGCAAATCGTATGCTGGCACGGCGGGCGACACGCATCGCGACCGCATTCCATACGGTCCGAGCGCTGCGGGCCGCGGACCGTGAGAAAACTGTGTGGACTGGAAATCCGGTTCGCCCCAAAGTGATTGCGGCGCGGGACCGTCCCTATACGCCGCCGAGTGCTGCGGGAGACGTAAATTTACTCGTTGTCGGCGGCAGCCAAGGGGCAAAAATCTTGGGCGAGGTCGTGCCGCGCGCAACCGCCCTCCTTGATGCGGAGTTGCGCTCCCGTCTTCGTGTTGTCCAACAATGCCGTGCGGAAGAAGTCGACACCGCCAAAAGCAATTTTGGGCGCGCGCATATTCAGGCCGAAGTATCGACTTTCTTCGACGACATTCCGGAGCGTTTGGCTAAAGCAACTTTGGTCGTGTGCCGCAGTGGGGCATCGACCGTCGCCGAACTGGCTGCCATGGGTCGGCCGGCGTTGCTGGTGCCTTTCCCCCATGCGACAGACGATCACCAGACCGCGAACGCGGAAGGGCTCTGCGATGCGGGGGGCGGCTGGATTATTCAACATGACGCCCTGACCGCCGAACATTTGGCCGAACGGTTGACCTCGTTACTTACACCCGGACCGACTCTGTCGATGGCCGCTAAATGCGCCGCGCAAATGGGAAAACTCGAAGCGGCTGCTCAGCTGGCTGATTTGGTGGTCTCCGTCTTGGATGGCAACGGCAATGGTGATTTTGCCGATAGGCAGGAGGCTACTGCATGAAGGAAATGCCGCTTTCAATCGGAACGATACATTTCGTCGGCATTGGTGGTATCGGCATGTCCGGCATCGCCGAGGTCATGCACAATCTTGGCTACGTCGTGCAAGGCAGCG